>DASRJH010000158.1:0-5656 GCA_035649575.1 Planctomycetota bacterium | reverse complement strand
CGATCCTGAAGGAGCCACCAACGACTACGACTGGCTGCTGCGGACCGGCTCCATCGGGATCCCACAGGGTCGTCGCAAAGACCTCCCCATTCGTGCCAGCAAGGCCCTGGCCCGGAAGCCACTGCGTCGCACACTGCGCGGCGACGCGAGTCGCCGAAGCGCCGACGACGAACACAAGCACCGCGGAGCACCGGAGCGATGGACGCACGATCATGGGAGCACCTGTTGGATTGAAACTGCCGCGCACTGGCGTTCAGAAGGAACCGATCGTCAGCGAGAGAGCATTCGTGCTCGTGAGAGCCGTGATGCCCGGTGCGCCGAGCTCGACGGGCACGACCTGCTGGTGGAACACCTGACCGGCGAGCACGACGTTCGGAATCGCGAGCTGCGTCGACACGAGGCCGGCCGCAGGGATGTAGAGCTCGAGCAGGTCGGGGCTCACGAACAGCGAGCAACCCGGCACCCCCTGCGGCAAGATCGCCGCGAGCGGGATCGACAGCGTCGCGAACCCGACCACGGAGAGTGCGAGCGCGTTGCCCGGCATGCCGGTCGCGACGGAACGGAACGTCGAGCCCGCCCACGGCAGCGTCGTCGCGGTCAACACGTTGGGTCCACCAGAACCCGTGCAGCCAGAGCCGAAGACCACGGCCGAAGCCGGGCAGGTCGTCGCGAGCCGCGCGAAGTAGGCGGAAACAAGGCCGCTCATGGTGGTGAACCAACCACCCGCCGCGAGATCGCCGTTCGGCAGCGTCGCGAGAGCCATGACGCCGCCGTCCGTCCCGGGGCCCAGCGCCGACCAGTACGTGCCATTCCAGCGCGCGATGTTGTCGACAGTCGCGTCATCCACGGCGTCGCAGCCAGCCACGACGTCGCCGTTTTGCAGCGTGGTCAGCGCGTACACATCCCGCGTCGTCCCCGAACCGAGCGCCGACCAGTTCGCGCCATCCCAGCGCGCGACGTGGTTGGCGCTCACTCCACCCGCAGTCTGGAACACACCAGCTGCGACGAGATCACCGTTCGGCAACGTCGTCAGCGCTCGCACGACGCTGTCCACGCCCGAACCGAGGGCCGACCAGCTCGTGCCATCCCAGCGCGCGACGTAGTTGGCACTCACACCGCCCGCGGTCGTGAACTGACCACCCGCGACGAGGTCGCCGTTCGGCAGCGTAGTCAAGGCCTGCACGGGCCAGTTCGTCCCCGTGCCGAGCGGCGACCAGCTCGTGCCATTCCACCGCGCGATGTGGTTGGCACTCACGCCGCCTGCAGTCGTGAACCAACCACCGGCCACGAGGTCCCCGTTCGGCAACGTCGCCAGCGCGCCGACCCAGTTGCCGTTCATGCCCGCGCCGAGAGCTGACCAGCTCGTACCGTTCCAGCGCGCGATGCGGCTCGCACTCACGCCGCCGGCAGCCGTGAACGCACCACCTGCCACGAGGTCCCCGTTCGGCAGCGTCGCCAGCGCGGACACGTAGTCGTTCATGCCCGCGCCGAGCGCCGACCAGCTCGTGCCATTCCAGCGCGCGATCCGATTGGCGGGCACACCCCACGCCGAGACGAACCAACCACCCGCAACGAGGTCCCCGTTCGGCAGCGTGTGCAGCACGGCCACCGTGTCGTCCATGCCCGCGTGCAGCGCGGACCAGCTCGTGCCATCCCAGCGCGCGAGGTTCCTGGCACCGACCCCGCCCGCAGTCTTGAACCAACCACCGGCAACGACGTCCCCATTCGGCAGCGCCGCCAGCGTGTAAACGATCCCGCTCGAAGGCGGGCCAGTGATTCCCGTGCCGAGAGCCGACCAGTTCGTGCCGTTCCAGCGCGCGATGCGATTACTGCTCACGCCTCCTGCCGTCGTGAACACGCCACCGGCCACGAGATCCCCGTTCGGCAGCGCCGTCAGCGAGTGCACGTAGGTGCTCATGCCCGACCCGAGCGGCGACCAGTTCGTGCCATCCCAGCGCGCGATGTAGTTGGCACTCGCGCCGCCGGCCGTCGTGAAGTTGCCACCGACCACGAGGTCGCCGTTCGGCAGCGTCACGAGCGCGCTCACGGGACCCCCGATGCCAGACCCGAACGAAGACCATGCGGTTCCATTCCAGCGCCGTAGGAAGCTCGACCCCCCGGCCGCGACGAGGTCGCCGTTCGGCAGCGTCGTCAGCGCGAGAACGCCGCCGCCGATCCCGGGCGGCAGCGCGGACCAGTTCGTGCCGTTCCAGCGCGCGAGGCAGAAGGCGCTCACACCTCCCGCAGTGAAGAAGACACCACCCGCCACGAGGTCCCCGTTCGGCATCGCCGTCAGCGCGAACACGTCGTCGTCCATCCCGGAGCCGAGCTGCGACCAGGCGCTGCCGTTCCATCGCGCGATGTTGTTCGCAGGGACGACGCCAGCCGCCGTGAAGTGCCCTGCTGCGACGAGCTCCCCGTTCGGCAGCGTCGCGAGCGCTGACACGTAGCCGTTCAACCCCCAACCGAGCGGCGACCACGCGCCGGACGCCGGATCGTAGATCGCGATGTTGCTCGCAGCGACCGAGCCCGCAGCCTTGAAGTTGCCGCCGATCACCAACACGGGCTGCCCGGGACCGGGACCATCGGGATCCCAGAGCGTCGACGCAAAGACCTCCCCGTCCGCGCCGGCAACGCCCCGACCCGGCAGCCACTGCGTCGGACACTGGGCAGAGGCATGAGCCGCTGTGGCGCACACGGACAGCAGCAGCGAAGAGCACACGAGAGGTCTGCGGGAGAGGGGACGCATCTCCGTCGCGGAGAGCAAGGTGCATGCCGGCGCCGTGTGCGACGCTTCTCGACCTCGAGACGGCGACCGGATGTTACGAACGACCTACGCTTGCCCAGCTACTGCAGGCTGATCGCGAGCCCTTCGGTGAAGGTCAGGACGTCCGGCGTGGTCATCGGGAAGTGGCTCAGCGCAGCGCCCTGCCCGAGGAAACTCATCGAGGCGACGCCCGGTGGCAGGTCGAGCGAGAAGGGTCCGGTCGTCCCCGCGAGCAGGATCATCGGCGCCACGTGCAGCGTGCACCCAGGGCCGAACTCGGGCAGCGACACGACGATCTGCTGGGTGCCCAGTACGAGCAGGCGCAGCGGAACGGATGCGCCGCAACCCTCGAACTGGTTCACCTGCACGATGAGCTTGCAGTTCATCGTGTCGAGCGTCGTCGTCAGGGTGCTCGGCACCGACGGGATCGCGCAGAACCCCGTGGAGCCCAAGTTGCAGCTCGGTCCGATCGAGTGCGTCGTGACGGTTTGGAACAGGCACTGCGCGGGCAGTGATGCGGTGGTGATGCCCGCGACGATCGACAGGATCTTGGTCAACATGGTGAGACCTTGATGAAGACGGCTTGACAGGGAATCGACGGCAAGCGCCGAACCGCGTCAGCATAGCCAGGCCAGCACCTCGAGTGACCGCCTGCGGCGATTCTCCGGACCCGCGCAGGCCGCCCGACACTCTGAAGCCAGAGACGATGATGTCTGCCGGATCAGGATGACGCCTCCGCCCCTTCACTGGGCCGCCGGGGCTGCGTGGGTCGGATCGCCGGGTCGATAGCAGAGCTCGATTGCAAGGATCGCGCACAACCAGCCGGCCGGGCCTTCAACTTCCGCCCGCGAGACCCGAAGCTGCCATACCCATGCGTGCCCTTCCCGCGTTCACGTTCGCCGCCGCGATGGCCCTCGCGGCCGCGACTGCCCAGGACACTCCGCGCTTGCTCACGAACCGACCCGCCGGTCGCGAGCTGCTCAAGCTGCCGAAGGAAGAGGACGCGTTCGGTTTCGTCGTGTATGGCGACCGCACGGGTGGCCCCCCCGAGGGCATCAAAGTGCTCGAGCAGGCCGTGGCCGACACGAACCTGCTCGACCCGGACCTCGTGCTGACGGTCGGCGACCTCGTCAACGGCTACAACGCGAACGACGCGTGGCGTGCGCAAGCCGCCGAATACAAGGCCGCGATGGGCAAGCTGCGGATGCCGTGGTTCCCGGTCGCCGGCAACCACGACATCTACTGGCGCGGCCCGAACAAGCCCGCGGGCGAGCACGAGCGCAACTTCGAGACCGTCTTCGGCCCGCTCTGGTACGCGGTGCAGCACAAGAAGTGCTGGTTCGTCGTGCTCTACTCCGACGAAGGCAACCCGGCGACCGGCGAGAAGGACTTCAACAAGCCCGAGTGCCAGCGCATGAGCGACGCGCAGTTCACCTGGCTCGGCGAGACGCTGCAGAAGGCAAAGGGCGCGCGCCACGTGTTCGTGTTCCTGCATCACCCGCGCTGGCTCGCGCAATACGGCACGGACTGGGACCGCGTGCACGCGCTGCTCGCGAAGAATGGCAACGTCACGGCCGTGTTCGCGGGGCACATCCACCGCATGCGCTACGACGGCACGAAGGACGGCATCCAGTACTACACGGTTGCCTCGGTCGGCGCGTTCCTCGAGTTCGAAGCACCGGCGGCGGGCTACCTGCACCAGTTCCACGTCGTGACCGTGCGGCCGCAGGGCATCACGGTCTCAGCGCTCCCGGTCGGCACCGTGATGGACCCGAAGCAGATCACGGGCCAGATCAGCCAAGACGTCGATCTCGTGCACGAACGCATGAAGCCCGCGATCGAGAGCTGCGTCGCCGCGGGCTCCGGGGAACCCGTGCGCAGCGACGGCAGCGTCGATGCCGTCGTGACGCTGCGCTGCGAGAACCCGGCAACGCGTGCGATCGAGCTCGAGCTCGTGCCAAAGGCCGAAGGCGGCTGGGTGTTCGGCCCCGACCACCAGCACCTCGTCGTGGCGCCAGGCAAGAGCGGCACGACGACGTTCGCGGTGCGGCGCAGCGCCGACCCCGCGGTGCCGTTCGCGATGCCGATGCTGGAGGTGCGCTGCGACTACCTCGCGGCCGACCGGCGCATTCCGCTGCCGCGGCGCGAGTTCGCGCTCGACCTGCCGCCGCCGGCCGACCTCGGCACGCAAGCGGCTCAGCGCAACGGCGTGCTTGCGCTCGACGGCGTGGCGGCCTGCTTGCAGATCGGGGCGCAGCAGCTGCCGCTGCCCGACGGACCGTTCACGCTCGAAGCATGGTTGCGCGGCAAGGATTTCCGCGGCCGGCGCGGTCTGCTCGCGAAGACCGAGAACAGCGAGTACGCGCTGTTCGGCAGCGAGGGGGTTCCCGAGTTCGTCGTTTGGCTCGGCGATCGCTACGCGACGGCCGTCCGCAAGGAAACGCCGCTCACGGTCGGGAAGTGGCATCACCTGGCCGGCGTGTTCGACGGCAGCCGCGTGCGCCTCTACGTCGACGGCGCGCTCGCGGCCGAAGTCGAGGCGCAGGGAAGACGCAAGACGAACGGTCTGCCGCTGTTCATCGGCGCCGACCCGAACAAGAACAGCGCGCCCGTCTCGTTCTTCGCGGGTGCCATGGACGAAGTGCGGCTGTCGAAGGTGGCCCGGTACTCGGGGCCGTCGTTCGTGCCGCCGCCCCGCCACGAATCCGACGCCGACACGCTGCTCTTGCTGCATCTCGACTCGGACTTCGGGCCGTGGACGCCCGACGCGTCGCCGAAGAAGGCACACGCGACGCGACGCGGGACCGCGCACTGCACCGTGGAAGAGCTGCCGCCCCGCTAGTCCGCACGCGTGGTCAATCAAAACGAACCGATCGTGAGCGTGAGCGC
>DASRJH010000157.1:0-11012 GCA_035649575.1 Planctomycetota bacterium | reverse complement strand
GATCCTGATGAACCGCCTGCACGACCTCGAACTGCGCCTCGGGCTGCCGCACGAGCGCGCGATCCTCGAGGTGGCCCGAGCCGCCTTGCAGCAGGAGATCAGCGTGTTGGCGCACCGCATCGGCGAAGAGGACTACTGGCGGCACGCGCACGTGCGACTCACGGCCTGCAGCGCCCGGTAACCGGACAGTTCTCTGGCCAAGCAACGACCGGGCAGACAGCATCGGGGCATGAAGCGAACGACCGTCGTCAGCAAGCGCCAACTGGTCGATCTGTTCCCGGCGATCGAGCCCTTCCGCGAGGGCCACCTGAAGGTCTCCGATCTGCACACGATCCACTACGAAGAGTGCGGCAATCAGAGGGGCAAGCCCGTGGTGTTCCTGCACGGCGGGCCCGGCGGCGGCATCGATCCCGTGTATCGGCGGTACTTCGACCCGAGGAAGTGGCGCATTGTGCTGTTCGACCAGCGCGGGTGCGGGAAGAGCCGTCCGTTCGCCGAGCTGCGCGAGAACACGACGTGGGACCTCGTCAACGACATCGAGCAGCTGCGAGTGCACCTCGGCATCGACCGCTGGGTCGTGTTCGGCGGCAGCTGGGGCAGCACGTTGGCGCTCGCGTATGCCGAGACGTATCCGAAGCGAGTCGTGGCGCTCACGCTGCGCGGCATCTTCCTGCTGCGCCGCAGCGAGCTGTTGTGGTTCTATCAGGACGGGGCGAGCAGGATCTTCCCCGACGCCTTCGAGGACTACCTCGAGCCGATTCCAGAGCGCGAGCGCGGCGACATGATGAAGGCCTACTACAAGCGACTGACGGGCAGCAATCGCAGGGTCCGCAGGCAGGCCGCGAAGGCCTGGTCGGTCTGGGAAGGCCGCACGAGCAAACTGCACGTCGATCCCGCGCTCGTGAAGAAGTTCGGCGGTGGGCGGTTCGCCGACGCGTTCGCGCGCATCGAGGCACACTACTTCGTCAACCGCGGATTCTTCGATCACGACGACCAGCTGCTGCGCAACGCCAGGCGCCTGCGCCACATTCCCGGCGTGATCGTGCAAGGCCGCTACGACGTCTGCTGTCCTGCTACGTCGGCCTGGGATCTGCACCGCGCGTGGCCCGAAGCGAAGCTGGTCATCGTGCCCGACGCCGGTCACTCGATGACCGAGCCGGGGATCCGCAGCGCGCTGATCGAAGAGACCGATCGCTTCGCGCGCCTGTAGGGTTGGCGCCGCGTAGCGGCGACGACTAGTCCGCCGTGCCTGCCTCGCGCCGGAACTGCGCTTCGTCGGCCGCCAACGCCTCGGCCGCGCGGATCGCGTTCTCCTTGTAGCGAACGAGGACCTTCACATGCCGGTCGATGTAGATGCGCCACCAATGGCGACCGGCCAGCCACTCGGGCCGTATCTCCCATGTCACGCCGTCGACTCGATCGCTGACGGGACTCGGTTCGAGGCTCATTGCAGCCCCTACGCACGAGGCCGTGATCGGGGCTCGGCGGATTCCGCTTGCCGGCAAGCGCCGCATGGTGCGGCCGGACTCCCGCCGCTACGCTCGCTCGCCATGCGAACGCCGCAGAGCGAGGGGCTCGGCGAGGCCCGAGCCGCGGCGCCGGCGGCCGCCGGCTCGAGAGCTCGTCCGTGGCTCTTTCCCGCGCTCGCGATCGGATGTCTGCTGCTGCTTTTGTGGTCCTTCCTCGGTGCCCGAGACAAGCCGACTTGGGCTTTCGAAGTGCTGCCGCTCACCGCGGTCATGGCGGTGTTCGCGGTGCGGCGCCGCTGGTTCCGGTTCAGCGACCTCGGCCACGTACTGCTGGCCTGGTTCTTCCTGATCCAGTGCCTCGGTGGCCGCTACACGTTCGCGGAGGTGCCGCTCCCGCAGTGGTTGATGGACGTGTTCGGCCTCGAGCGCAACCCGGTCGATCGGATCGGACACTTCTTCCAGGGCTTCGTGCCGGCGATCCTGCTGCGTGAGTGGCTGCTGCGACGGCGCGGCCTGCCGGCGGGTCGCACGCTGTTCTGGCTCGTCACGGGTTGCTGCCTCGCCCTCAGCGCGAGCTACGACCTGCTCGAGATGGCCCTGGTCCTGGTCTGCTACCCCACATCGGGACCCGAGTGGCTCGGCATGCAGGGCGATCCGTGGGATGCGCAGTGGGACATGACCATGGCGCTGTCCGGAGCGGTGCTCGCGCAGTTGCTGCTGCGGCGGCTGCACGATCGCAGCATCGCGCGAGTCCAATCGTGAACGCGATGTGTCTGTCGAAGATCGCGTCGTTGCGCGACGATCCCGAACCGCTGTCGTGGCGCGAACTGCCGGACCCCGAGCCGGGAACGGGGCAGGTCCTCTTGCGCGTCGTGGTCTGTGCTTTGTGCCACACCGAGCTCGACGAGATCGAGGGGCGCACGCCCCCACCGCGGCTGCCGATCGTGCCAGGCCACCAGGTCGTCGGGCGCGTCGTCGCGACGGGCAGCGGCACAGCACAACTGCTGGTCGGAGACCGCGTCGGCGTCGGTTGGATCTGGCGCTCGTCGGGCACGGAGGACGAGAACCTGAGCGACCAGTTCGTCGCCACGGGGCGCGACGTCGACGGTGGCTATGCCGAGCTCATGACGGTACCCGAGGACTACGCATGCCCGTTGCCCTCGACGTTCGGCGACGTCGAGGCCGCACCGCTGTTGTGCGCCGGCGCGGTCGGCTACCGCGCGCTGCGTTTGTGCAGCCTGCGCGACGGTGAGCCTCTGGGACTCACAGGCTTCGGTGCTTCGGCCCACCTCGTGTTGCAGATGGCGCGCCATCGCCTGCCGCACAGCCCGATCCACGTGTTCGCGCGTGATCCCGGGCAACGCGACTTCGCGCGCGCGCTCGGTGCCTGCTGGGCAGGCGACACGGCGGACAGGTCGCCCGAACCGCTGGCTGCCATCATCGACACCACGCCGGCCTGGCGGCCCGTGCTCGAAGCGCTGCGCAACCTGCGCCCCGGCGGCCGGCTCGTCATCAACGCGATCAGCAAGGAGGGCGCCGACCAGCGCGAACTGCTGCGCCTGCGCTACCAAGAGCACCTGTGGATGGAGCGCGAGATCAAGACCGTGGCGAACGTCACGCGGGCCGACGTGCGCGAATGCCTCGCGCTGGCCGCAGCGATTCCGATGCGCCCGACGGTCACGACCTATCCGCTGCGCGAAGCGAACCGCGCGCTGCGCGATCTTGCGCACGGACAGGCGCGCGGCGCCCGAGTCCTCGTCGTCTAGGAAACCGGCGAGCGAGAGGAACTTGCACCCATCGATGATGGGGTCCGGCGAGACCGGACGGATGTGCTGGCATGAACATCCCCAGGATTCGAACCTCGCAACGGGCCCGCCGTGGCAACGGGAGGCAGCCATGATCTGGCTCGTGCTCGCCTGGTGCGGCGTCGCAGTGTGGCTCGGTCTCGCGATCGCCCGCCTGATGCGTGACAACCGCCGCGACAACGCAGTCGCCGACAAGTGCCGCATGCAACTCCACCGAGCTCAGCGCGAGGAGCGGCATCCGCGCGCTCAGGATGGGCTCCATGCCACCGGCCGTGTGACCGACGTGCATCGCCTGCTCTCCGAGCTCGACGAAGTCGACCCCAGACTCGCCAAGACGGCCACGCTGTGCTGGATCGGCGGTCTGTCGAGGCCAGCGGTCGCAGCCAGGCTCGGCACCTCGGTCGACGTCGTCGAACGCGACCTCTATCGCGCGAGGTGCATGCTGTGGAACGGATCCGTGAGGACGCTGCCTCCCGGGGCCTGATCCCCGCACCTGCGCCTGTTCGAACGGCATCGACGCGCGCGGGAATGGCCGGGCCAGCCCGGTGACGGGCAGGCCTCGAGAGTACGATGCGCGACAGACATGCGCGCGATCGTCATCCAACACGAAGAACACGAGGGTGCGGGCTGGCTCGGTCCCGCGCTCGAGCACTTCGGCTTCTCGCTCGTGCCTCGCTTCCGGCGCGTCGAGCCTGCGGATGCCGAGGCGGAGCTCGTCGTCGTGATGGGCGGCTCGATGAGTGCTTTCGATCCGCATCCGTGGCTCGCCGACGAGGTGTCGCTGCTCGCTACGCGCCTCGAGCGCGGCGCGCCGTGCCTCGGCGTGTGCCTCGGTGCGCAACTGCTGGCTCGCGCTGCCGGCGCGACGGTGTTCCGCGGCGAGCGCGCTGAGATCGGCGCGGCGCCGATCCGCTGGACGCAAGCTGGCATGGCCGACGCTGTGACGGGCAGTGGCGAAAGCACGCTTTTCGTGGCCCATTGGCATCAGGACACGTTCACGCCGGTGCCCGGCGCGACGCTGCTCGCCTCGACGGAGCGCTACGAGCAGCAGGCGTTCCGCTTGCACGGCTCGTATGGCTTTCAGTTCCACCTCGAGTTGAGCACGACGGAGTTCGAGCAATGGCTCGCGGCCGGTTGTGGCGAGCTGGCTGCTCGGAGCTTCGAGAGCGCAGCAGCGCTCGCGACCGCGAGCCAGTTCGCAGCGAGCGAGACGAGCCGGCGCGCGCTGGTCGCCCGTGTCGCGGCGCACTTTGCGCGCGCGGTGCAAGGGCCCAGCTCGGTCAGGGACCGAGGAGCAGGTTGATGGGCGCAGTCGCGCCGAGGACTCCTGCAGCCGACACGAACGCGACCTGCGCCGTCACGGCGTTCGCCGGGGCAAACCCTGGATTGACGAGCGCCAGCGCCGCCGCACCACTGGCATCGAAGGCAATGGTCGCGAGCATCGGCGTCGCAACGAGCGCGTGACTCCAGGCCAGCGGCTGTTCGAAGCCAGGTATCTGCAGCGTGAACGTGCCCGGCGTCGCGTCGAACGCGAACGCGACGATGCCGAGGCCGAGGTTCGGACCGTTCACGGTGGTCAGCACGAACGGACCGGACGGAATCGGCGAGCCGCCGGTTGCCGAGAGGTCGGCCGGAGCTGCACGCAGCCGGCGGGCCCGGCTGATCGCCGTGTAGTCGGTCTCGTGCACGAGCAGCGAACCGTTCGCGGGCTGGAACGGTTCGAACACGCCCCCTCCATTCCCCGGCACGAACTGCACAGTGGTCGGGAACACCGCAGCGAGGGCGTAGTCGGCCAATGGCGCGGCCAGCCAGGGCGACGAGCCCACGGCATCGCTGATCTCGCCGATACGTGAGTTGAACCAATCGACGAACAGCAGGTCCCCGTCGTCGTCGAACGCGAGGTCTCCGGCCGAGTCGAGACCCGAGACCACCGTCTCGGCGTGGGCGAGGCCCAGGACGCGGGGGGTCTGCAACGCGAGGTCGAGCTGCAGCCGGCGGAACCGCAGGACCGTCGTCGTTCCAGGAGGCATCGGGATGCCGGCGTAGCCGGTCGCATAGTAGACGTCACCGTTCGGGGCGATCGCGAGGGGTCCCGAGGCGCCGGGCACACGCACGACGAGCTGCGTATTCCCGGTCAGCAGGTCGAGCACGAGCAGGTCGTTGTCGGCCGCGCCCCACCCACCGGTGCGTGCCGAGACCAGTGCGCTGGTCGGCGTCAACAGCACCGCGTCGTAGTTGAGGGTGACGAATGCGAGCGGCTGGGTCGGTGGGCTGCCCTGCAACGGCAAGTACCAGATCGCGTCGAGACTGCCGGTGTGGCCGAACAGGACGTGACCGGGTCCCGCTTGGACCAGGAAGGAACCGTAGACGAAGCTCGGCAACTGCAGCAGCACGGTTCCGGGTTGGCCCGTCGGAGTCAGCACGACGGTGGTGCCGTCGAACGTCACCATGCCGCTCGGGGTCTCGAGGACCAGGCTGACTTGCGCAGCGAGCGGATAGACGCCCGACACCCAGCCCTCGGGAATCTGCTGGGCCGGCACGAGCTCGGCGGCCTCGAGCGAAAGAGAAAGAAGAACGGAGAGACGGATCGCGAGGGGCGACCCGACGAAGGCTCGTAGCCTGGACATGCTCCACCTCGGCGTCTTGCGCGCCGGATTGCAGTGAGTCGATCGGCCTGCCGGCCGGCTCTGCGCGGGTGTTCTGGCTTCCGGATCGACCTACTGGTCCGCCTTCCCAGCACACCCGACAAGGTGCGCCAGTGGCTTGCTGGACGTTCGTCCTCGGTGACAGCTGCGGGACAGCGCCGGAATCACACCGGCTTCCCCGCACAGGGCACGAGCAACACTACGCTGCGACCTTGCCGGTGCAAGTGTCGACAGCGGCTCGGTGATGCATGTTCCTTCTGGCGCAGAATTCGCAGGCTGCGCTGCAGAGTGCGCGCGGAGGTGCAGAAGCGCGTGGGCTCGTGGGGATCGCGACGCGGCGCCGGCCACTCGATCTCGCGCTGCAACGTGTGCTCGAGGGCGATCTAAGCGACACCCTGCGTGATCGTGGGCGCGATCGCGGCGCCGCGACCGACGCAGCGGCAACTCGCGATGCCGAGGCCGCGACCCACCCGCTCACGCGCCGCAGCGCATCCCGGACTCCGTTGCCAGGAATGATGGTTTTTGCAACGAATCTCTGAACCGAGGTGGGGCCCCCTCGTTTTTCGTCGCGACGAACGGAAGAATGCGCGAGTTCATCGCGAGGCCCGATCGCAGCCTCGCGACCCCCGCGACTGTAGAAGCAGCCGCCCTCGCGCGACATTCACCCCAGAAGGAGCAATCAATGAGACTTACCGTATCGAGCGCCGTCCTCGCGGCGCTTTCGATTTCCGCATTGGCTCAGGAGACCCCCAAGACGACGCGGGACACGAACGTCAGCGCCATTGCGGCACGCAAGGCGCAAATGACCGTGAAGCTGACCAGCGCAGCGGCTGCGTCCCAGTTCGCCTCGATCCGCACCTCGCTGCAGACGATGCTGACGGAGGTCGCGCTGTCGACCGACCCGCCCGAGCTCACCACCTACGGCGAAGAGGAGTTGCTGAAGATCTGGGCAGTCCGGCTCGAGGAGTTCATCCGGCAATTCAAGGGGACCAAGGAGGCCGAGGGCGCTCGTTCGCTGCTGGCGCGGATCTACGTCAAGCTCAAGATGATCGACGCTGCCGTGAGGATCCTGAAGGACCTCGATGCCGATAGCGCGGATCAGTCCGACTTGCTGCAGATCGCGCTGGCCGCGGGGGATGTGGTCGAACTCTCGGACACGGTCAATGAGTACCTGAAGGTCGTCGCAGCCGAGGGTGACGTGTTCGACAAGCGTCTCGACGCCGTCTTCGTCGCGACGCGGCTCAACAAGTGGGACCTCGCGTCGGCGCTGCTCGAGAGCATCCGCAAGGATGTGAAGACGCCTGCCGACAAGGCCGCCCTGGCCGTCGCCGAAGCCGATCTCATTTCGCGCCTGGGCATCAACAGCATCATCCCTGTGAACACGCCCACCAAGGCAACGACCTTCATGGTCGATGCACTGATCGCAGCGAAACTGAACGCCAACGAAACGGCGGTCGGATCGTGGCGCAACATCAAGCCGGCACCGGTCGAGGCCAGCTACAACGAGAAGCTGAAAGCCATCGAGGACCAGAGACGACGCGACGAGCAGCTCAAGCACAGCGCGATCTACAAGCAGATCGTGCTCGACGCCGCAGCGGGTCTGCGCACGCTCGTGGCACTCAAGCCCGTCGACGGCACGATCAAGATCCCGATCGACGGCGGCTGGGCGCCAAACAGCGACGGATCGCTGCCAACCTACATGCCTCCCGTCGACGTGGTCGCCAAGGCCCTGCTCTACGGCGCGGTACACCAATACCCGGGCACCGACGCCGCGAAGGAAGCAGCCATCAAGCTGCACGCGGACAACATCCAGGTCGGCGATCAGATCGTTCCATTTGCTACCAACCTGATCGATGGCACGGTCCTCACCTCTTCGGATCTGGTTGGCAAGGTCGTGCTGCTCGACTTCTTCTCGGTCTCCGACTACGACTCGCTCGCCGAACGCCAGAAGCTGACCAGGCTCTACGAGAGCTACCGCGCGCAGGGGTTCGAGATCGTCAGCGTCTCGCTCGATTCCGATGCGGACCGGGGCCTCGTGTTGCAGGCCGCCGATGGGTTCGACATGGATTGGAAGATCGTGTTCGACGGCAAGGGAGTCCATGCCGACCTCGCGAAGAAGTATGGCGTGCAAGCAGTGCCGGCGCGTCTGTTGATCGCGGCCGATGGCACCGTGTTCGAGGATCAGGCCTGGCAGCTCTCACCCGACGAATTGGAGGTGAGCATCACCAACGCGTTGGCCAAGCCAAAGAAGCCGCTGCCGGTGTCCGATTGGGCCTACCTCGTGGAGAAGAACTACTACGGCCCGAAGATCCAGGTGAGCCTCAAGCCGTCGGACGATGGCACGCAGGTCGTGATCAACGCGGACGCCTGGGTGGCTGACGCCGGATACAAGCTCGTAGTGATCAAGGTCGACCCGAAGCCGGACGGCGTGAAGGTCTACCTCGGCCTCGAACTGCAGCAGTGGCAGTCCAACGCAGATCTCAAACTGCTCAACGTGAAGGTGCCGGTCGCCGCGGACATCCTGAAGGTCGCGAAGCTCGTGAAGATCTACGTCGACCACAAGGCCGCCGGCGTGGTAGATGAACCGCTGCTGGCCAAGGTGATTCCGATCGAGCCCACGAGCATCGCCCCGATGTGGCCGAACATCGAGATCGAGCTCATCAGCACGGACAGTCTGCCGCCCGAGTACACCGCGGTGCTGCACACCGACCTGTTGTCCGACCAGTACGCGGTCGACGTCGATTCCGTCAAACCCGTCGACGGCATCACGCAGATCAAGCTCATCGTCAAGCCGAAACCACAACAGACCGGCGACAACGGCGCCCCGGTGACCAACAGCAACAAGGCCAACACGGGCGACGAGTACGACAAGGAGCCCATCCAGCTCGTGATTCCGCTCGGAATCGATGTCTGCAAGACGATCGATGTCCTCGTCGCCACCGTGAACGTGGCGAGCGGCCGCATCGGTCCCTACTCCGTCGTCGCACGCACCACCCGCTAGCCACCCGGGCGCGCACATCCATGCGCACTCTGCTCCCCACCGCGTTGCTGCTGGCCGTCGCCGGGATCCTGACCCCGGCGACGGCCCAGGGCGCTCCCGCCGGCAACCGCCCCCGGCTCGCGCTGCTGGTCGGCGTGCAGAACTACGAGCTGCCCGCGGACAACAATCGCCTCGTGCCTGCTCCGCTCGGCGGCGTGCACAACGACCTGCGCTCGGTGCAGACGGTGCTGCGCCGGAACGGCGGCTTCGAGGCGAGGGACATCGAGGTCCTGCTGGACAAGGACGCGACTCACCAGCGCATCATCGAACGCTTCCATGATCATCTGATCGCGCAAGCCGATGCTTCGACCTGCGCGGTGTTCTGGTTCAGTGGCCACGGTTCGCGCGTGATCGACAAGAGTGGCCGCGAATCGAACAAGGGAATGGAGGCCCAAGAAGGGATCGCCGGTTCCTTCGACGGCAGCCTGGTCTGCTTCGACAGCCGGTCCGACGAGACGCACAACCGCGATCTCGTCGACGACGAGATCTACTCGCTCGTGCGCGCGCTCGCCGCGAAGGCCCGTCACGTCGTCGTCGTCACCGACTCCTGCTACTCGGGCGACGTGACGCGCGGTGCGCGACCTCGCGCGACCCGCTTCGAACCGGCGGACACACGGCCATGGGACGAAGCCTGGGTCCACGCGATCTGGCCGAAGGATCTGCCGCTGCTCGACGACAACGACCCGCTGCGCACGGCCGACGACGCGACCGGATTGCGCTACCTGCACATCGCGGCGAGCAGCAACTCCGAGCTCGCGTTCGAACGCGAGCTCCCGAGCGGGCGTCGCACCGGAGCCTTGACGCACAGCCTGACGACGTTGCTGCGTAGCGCGCAGGCGCGTTCGTGGCGCGAGGTCGCGTTGCGCAGTCGGGCGCTGGTTGCCGCCGAGTTCCCGCAGACCGTCTCGTTCGAGGGTGATCTCGATCGGCCGGTCTTCGACGGCACCTTCCTGCAGCTGCCGAAAGGGTTCGCGGCGGAGGTCGCGCCGGATGGTCGCGTGTTCGTGGAGGCGGGCCGCCTGCACGGACTCGCCTCCGCGTGCGAAGTCGAGCTGGTCGACCTCGACGAAAAGGTGCTCGGCACCGCGAAGTCGGAGACGGTGGGCCCGGACAGCTCGGTGTTCCGCCTCTGTGACGAGGGCAGGAACCTCGTCGAACGCGCGCTCGTGGCGCGCCTGCGCGGACCATCGAGCGGGCGGCCACCGCTGCGTCTCAAGCGTCAGTCGGGAGTTCCGGGCGACGTGCTGCGGGGTTCGGAGTACGCGGTGTTCGCGAGCGACGGTGCGGATGGGACCATCGGCCGCGCCAGCGACGGCGCGCTGCAGCTGCTCGATCCCGCAGGCTACGTGGCGCGCTCGCTGCCGGGCGACAAGGCAGCGCTCGAAGGCCGCTTGCGCATCGAACACTCCTACCGGACCCTGCGTGAGCTCGTGGCAACGCCGTCCCAACTGACCATCGCGCTCGAGGTCGTGCCGACCCCGCCCGAGGCACTCGGCGCGCTCGAAGGCCGCGAGCCAGCGGCCGAGTGGTGCAAGCTCCCGGACGGCCGCGTCGAAGCCAAGGCGCCCGCGATGGCGGCGACATCGGGCGGCGGCGCGATCACGTTCCGCATCACGAACCGCAGTGCCCGCGAAGTGCACGTGGCCCTGCTCTCGATCGTCGAGGACCGTTCGGTGGCCGTCGTCTGGCCACGCCAGAGCGATTGCCAGCTGCGGCCCGGCGCCACTGCCGACGCACTCGTGCTCGTCGGGCCGAACGCGAAGTGGACGCTGCCGCGCGCGATGGTCGACCGCTACGTGGCGGTCGCCACGACGACCCACGCCAACTTTCACCCGTTCGAGAGCGAGGCCTCGCTCGAGGCCAGCAGCGCCGTGACTCGCGGCGCCGCGGATGGCATGCCGGGCGTGTTGCAGCTCGCGTTGCGCGGCGAAACGACGCGCGGCAACAAGCAGGTCGATACCGATGCCCCGTTCGGCGTCGCCTGGCTCGACCTGCTGCTGCCGTCACAACCTGCCAGGTAGCTGCCTCGCCTGTCCATCCGCGCTCACCGCTT
>DASRJH010000156.1:0-48316 GCA_035649575.1 Planctomycetota bacterium | reverse complement strand
CGCTTCTGGGCCGCGCGCCACGCCGCCATCGATGCCGCGAGGTGATCGCGCGGTGGCTGCTCGATGCCGAAGCCCTGCAGCGCGATGGGCCCGTCGAAGCCGACCGCATCGAGCTCGGCGAGAAAGCCGCGCAGATCGAAGGTGCCTTCGCCAAGCGGACGGATCAGCCTGCGCCAGTCGCCACCATCGACATCGGCACCGTTCACGGTGACCGCGAACAGATGCCCGCGGCAGCTGGCGAGCAGCGGTGCTGTGGGCCGGTTCCCTCCGCGCAGGAAGTGACAGAGGTTGAAGCAGATGCCGAGCCGCCTGTGGTCGATCCGAGCGCACAGGCGCTGCGCATCCTCGACGGTCTCGAGCCAGAATCCGTGGTGAGGGTAGAGCGCCAGTTCGACACCCGTGACGTCGGCGTGGGCCAGCAAGGCCTTCAAGACCTTCACGGCCGCGTCGTCGCCGGCGGGATCGCGCGCAGTCATGCCCTCGTGCCGCAGCGCGATCCAGAGCATGCCGGGACCACCCGCCAGCGCCTGCATGGCCAGGCGCAGCGGCAGCAGGCGCTCCTCGGTTCCCGCACCGAGGTCGAGCACGCCGTAGGCCGAGAACAGGTCGCCACCGCGCTCTTCGCAGGCGCGGCGCACCTCGGGCAGATGGTCGAGATCCCACGCGAGGCCGTCGAAGCCGAGCTCGTGCACGAGTGCTATCTGTTCGTCCACGGTGCCGGGGCCCGTACCTGTGTGCATCGCGACGAACGCATGCTGCGAGCCGTGCGGGCGCAGGAAAGGCACGCCCGGCCGCACGGTCTCGACGAACCAGCGGCCGTCGCCGTCGCGCGCGAGCACGACCTCGTCGCGGCCGTGCGGCAAGGCGCCCCCATCGGCGGCCCGCAGCGATGCCAGCAGGCGACCGCCGGCGCCCGCTCGCAGCTCCGTGCACAGGTCCGCTGCGAGCGCGGGCAGGTCTCCGCGCGCGAGCGAGGCGGCGAGATAGGGCGGCGGGATCCGCGCATCGGAGCCGCCTGTCGCCGCGAGGAACCCTCGCAGCACCTGCTGCGGCGCGAACCGCGGACCAGGTGCATCGACCGACGCGAACGCCATCGCGTGCTGCCACGGCAGCTCGTCGAACGAGTCGACGAGCTGCAGGCCGTGCTCGGCCATCTCGCGCACGACCTGCGCCTTGTTCATCTTGTGCTCGGGCTTGATCGGGACCGCGGGATCCTCGGCGCGGAACTCGACCAGCACGACGCGGCCGTTCGGCTTCAGCGCCGCCCGGATGTGCGCCATCACACGCACCGGATGCGACAACTCGTGGTAGACGTCGACGAGCAACACGAGATCGCACGAACCGCGCGCGAGCTTCGGATCGTCGACGGCAGCCTCGACGAGCACGACGTTGCCGAGCTTCTTCGCCTCGGCGCGTAACCGCAGCAGCTCGAGCATCTGGCGCTGCAGATCGACCGCCAGGACGCGGCCCGTCGGGCCGACGGCTTCGGCCAGCGGCAGCGTGTGGTAGCCGTTGCCGCAGCCGAGATCGCACACGACCTGGCCCGGCTGCACCGCGAGCCAGCGTCGCAAGAGGACGCCGTTCTCCTCGTTCTCACGCGTCTCGCGCAAGAGCCACGGCGCGCCGGTCCAGTGCATCGTCTGCGCGACCTCGCGGCCGAGGAAACGCGTCCGGCCCTGCGGGGTCTGCTCGGGGTCGCCCTGGCCCTGCTGTGGCCACAGCAGGACGACCAGCGCAAGGCCGAGAGCGGGCAACATGGTGGAAGCGTGCGCCGGCTGGCCGCGTCGGGCAACCCGCGGCTGTGTTTCCTAGTCGATCGGTTCCACACCGAGTCCCGGCCGGTCCAGGGTCCGCAGCAGACCGTCTTCGAGCAGGAACCCCCCGGCGCCGAAGTCGCGCGACAGGTCGAGGCTGCCGTCGAGGTCGAGGTGCCGCGTGGCCGTGCACGCGAACGCGGCGTGCAAGGCCGCCGCGATGCCGATCACGCTCTCGTCCATGCAACCCCACATGAGTCCGATGCCGGCACCGGCCGCGATCCGCGCGATGTCGAGCGCCGGCGTGATGCCGCCGCACTTCATGAGCTTGACGTTGAACACGCCGAACGCCCGCGGCTCCTGCGCGAGCGCGCGCGCGTCGGCCGCGTCGAGCAGGCTCTCGTCCGCGACGAGCCGGGCTTTGTCTTCGCGCGGCAGCGTGCACTGGGCGTGGGCCGCCTCGCGCGGCAGCGGCTGTTCCACGAGTCGCAGGGCGAACGCGCGCGTGCGCTGCAGGAATGCCGGCAGCTGCGCTGCGCTGTAGCCGATGTTCGCGTCGACGAGCAGCGGCAGTGCCGGCCCGACGAGCTCGCGCAGGCGCGCGAGGCGCTCGACGTCGAGGTCGAGGTCGGCGCCGATCTTGACCTTGAGCACGCGGAAGCCGCGGCCGAGGTGTTCGCGCGCCTGCTCGAGCGTCGAAGCGACGTCGCACACGCCGATCGTCACCGACGTCGGCAGCGCCGTGTGCACGCGTCCGAGCAGGTCGGTGACAGGGCGTGCGTTCGCCTTGCCCCAGAGGTCGAAGAGCGCCATGTCGATCGCTGCCCGGGCTGCCGGCGCGTCCGGCCACGCGCGGCGCAGCACTTCGTCGAGATCCGCGGGCCTCTGGAACGAACGCGCGCGCAACAGCGCCTCGGCGCCGCGCAACGCGGCGAGGCACTGCTCGATCGTCTCACCGTTGACCTCGGGCTGCGGCGATGCGGCGCCGAGCCCGTAGGTGCCGCCGTCTGCGTCGATGCGCACGCGCACCATGCCCACCGTGTCGGTCGCGTAGGTGGCCAGCGCATACGGGCGCGTGAGCGGGACCGCGGCGGGCAGCAGCTGGATCGCGCGGATCTTCACTTCCGCAGCTCGCCGTCGAGGAAGGCGCGGATCGCGGGCATGAGCCGTCGCACGCCCTCGAGCAGTGGGTAGACGGCCGGCAGGCCGGTTTCCGCTTCGAGCTGCAGGCGCGCCGGCTCCCTCGTGCGCCCGTCGAGGTCCCGATGGTCGAGCGTCAAGCCGAGCACGCGCGCGCCGTAGAGCCCCAGCAGCGCGATCTCCTCGGACACGGGCGGAATCAGGCAGCCTAGCTCTTCGCAGCCGTCGTAGAACCGCCGCGCCGGCGCGTGTTGCAGGATCGCGCCGCGCGCCTGGCCGCCGAGCAGCAGTTCGGCGCCACACGGACCCGACGGGTTGCGCAACGCGCTCTGGCCTTCGAGCAGGATCAGATCGGGTGACAGGTCCCGGTCGCACGACACGATCGCGTGTTCGAGCTCGCCGCAGACGAAGTCGTTCGGCGTGCTGTCGAGCACGAAGCCGTGCGGGATGCCCTGCAGCCAGCCGGTCTGGCCCGTGTGTACGATCGCTGTGCGCAGACCCGCGGCCTCGCACGCGCGCTGCACGATGTGGCACGTCGTTCGTTTGCCGACCGCGCAGTCGGTGCCGAGCACGGCGATACGCGGCGCCCTGACGCTGCGGATCGCCCCGCTCCAGAAGTGCAGCTCGCGCGTCGGGCGAGGCCGGCGCACGTCGATCAGTTCGGCACCTGCGGTCTTTGCGGCCGCGACGAGCGTCGGGTCGTCGGCGAGGAACTCGTGCAGGCCGTTGACGAGCGACATGCCGGCCCGCAGCGCATCGAGCAGCGTCGCGTGAAGTGGCTGCGGGAGCCTGCCGCCGTGCGTGGCGATGCCGACGACGAGGTAGTCGGGGCGTGGCAGTGCTCTCAGCATCGAGTCGAGGTCGGCAAACGTCGGGACGCCGCGGCGCCGGCCGTCGAGCACTTCGCCGGCGTCGCGGCCCGCGCTGTGCCGGTCGATCAGGGCAACGATCTCGTATCGGCTCGGGCCGCGGATCAGGCCGTGCGCCGTCTTGCCGTTCGTCGTGTGGAACAGCTCACCGGTGTAGACCGCAGCGGTCTTGCGTGGGATCTTCATTGGCGCAGCCAGCCGCGCTTGCAGCGTAGCGCGAAGCGGCCACCAAGTCGGAGGGCGATGCGCTCCTTGGCGCGTAGACTCCGATGGCTCGCCCCTGTGTTCCCTCGCATGACACGACTCCTGCACTCGACTGCTGCCGCACTCGCAAGGATCTTCCCGTGGCCCATGCGCGCAGTGGTCGCGCTCTGGGCTTCGACCCACCGGATCGTGGTCGCGAAGCCGAGATGGCTGCTGATCCAACTCGCCAACACGCTGAACTACCGGGCGCAAGTCCTCGCTCGCCTGGCCAACGGGATGAAGATCCTGGTCGTGGCCAACGACGTCGTTGGTCAAGCCATCTGCTACTCGGGCTTCTTCGAGCCGGAGTCGATTCCGCTCTATCAGCGAGTGTTGACGGAGCGGAAGGTCTTCCTCGACGTGGGCGCTCACGTCGGCCAGTTCACGCTGCTGGCGAGCAACCTCGTCGGTCCCCGAGGTCGTGTCGTCTCGTTCGAACCCGATCCGCTGACGTTTCGGCTGCTCCGGAAGAGCATCGCGCTCAACAAACTGACGAACGTCGTGGCCGTCCGGGCCGCGCTCGCCGACGTCAACGCGGTGTTGTCGTTCCACCTGAGCCAGGCGCGCAACATCGGAGCCAACTCGCTGCGCCCGCCTGCCCAGGGTCTCGATGCGCGCTCGAGCGTGCCGGTCGAGTGCTGGCGCATGGACGACTTCCTGCAGCGCAACAACATCCCGAAGCCCGATCTCGTCAAGATCGACGTCGAGGGTGCAGAACTGCTCGTGCTCGACGGTGCGCGCGAGACGCTCAGCGGGCCGGATCAACCGATCCTGATCGTGGAGTTCTGCGAGATCACGTTGGCGCAGTTCGGTGCAAACTGCCAGCAGCTCGCGGCGCGACTCGAGTCGTTCGGCTACCACCTGATGCACGTCGGCGGATGGCCGCTGCAGCCCTATGCAGGTCCGCATCCCGAGGGCAGGGCCATCAACGTGGCGGCGATTCCACCGGCGCGCCTGCACGAGTTTGCCGCGCCGAGCCACGCGGCCCGATGAAGAAGGCCCGGTAGCAGCCGGACAGTCCTCAGAGACGCGCCTTGAAGACCTGACGAAGCCGTTCGGCGCGCACGCGATTGCCGGCTTCCGTGAAGTGCATGCCGTCGGTGAACAGTTCCGTCGCCACGAGCTCGCGTTCGAAGTCGACCACTTCGGTCTGCGTCTCCTGCCCCAACCGGCGCACGATCGCGTTGGTCTGTTCGATCGCCGCCTGCAAAGCCGGATGACCTTGGTAGGGTCGCAGGCGGAACTGGAGATCGCGCGAGAACGCGAACGTCGCGAGCACGACGCGCGTGCCGTTGGCCGCCGCGAGCGCCATCAGGCTGCGCAGGTTGCGCTCGAAGAACACGGGCGGGTTGGTTTCCATCATGCGCTCGATCGGCACGTCGCGGAACACACCGTCCGGGTACGCGCCCGCCTTGCGCTGCGCCTGGAACGCGAACGTATGACACGTCTCCGGAGCATCGCCGATGATGCGCATGATGCTGCCGTGCGGCTGGATGCGGCCCGACTCGACGAGCAGGATGCGCGCCAACGTGCTCGTCTCGAGCAGCGACGCCTCGCGCACGTGCTCGTCGCGCCGCAGCCAGCCGGAGTAGTCGGCGCGATACGCGCTGTGCGGCCACACGATGCGCGTCAGCGCGTCGTTCATGCCGTGGCAGACGACGATGAAATCTGTCTGCAGCTCGAGCAGCCGCGTCTCGAAGTTGATCAGCGTCTCGAGCGTCGTCCAACCAGGGCAACCTGCGTTGATCACTTCGACGTGGTGTCCTTGCCCGCGCAGCGCTTGCTCGAGCAGATACGGCATCGACAGCTTGTAGTCGTCCACGTCTTCGCCGTAGGTCGTCGAGTCGCCGCAGCACGCGATGCGCACGGTTCCGGCGGCCTTCTCGATGGCGATCTCCTCACCGCGGAAGCCGAGCGCATTGTGGCGGTTGTTGCCCTTCTTGTAGTCAGGCGCCAGCGCGAAGCCGAGGTGTCGATGCGCGCGAAACCGTTCGAACTCACCGAACCGCGCGCGCAGCTGTGCGATCGACGCGCAGTCCAGGAAGTCCTGCTCGCTCGCGAACCAGTGCAACCAAGCCCGTGCGCCGAGCTCGAGCACGCCGAAGGTCAGCAACAGGGCCAGCACGGTCAGCGACACCCTACGCCCGAGCTTCCTCGAGAACGGCCGACTCACCGGATCTCGCCGTCACCGGCGTTCGAGACGGCGGATACCACGCAGACGAGGCTCGCAACGCGTAAGCAATCCATGGGGGCACCAATCAGGTGGGTGGATTCGGAGCAGGCTCGCAGTGTTATCTCACCCGATCGATCGCGCAACAGGCGCCTCGCTGCGGTCTTCGGGCCAGCGAATGCGAACGGCCACGACAACCTCGAGGGCTGCCGCGGCCGCTGTGTTGCCATTGCACTCGGGCTTTCGCCCGCGCGATCAGACGTCGCCGAGCGTGCCCCTCACGCCGTTGCTCGTGATCGCGCCGAACGGGTTCACGGGCGGCACCTGGAACACGACTGACTGCGTGAACAGCGAAAAGCCGATCAGGCTCGTCGGCGTGGCCGGCACGGCGAAGCTGTAGTTGTGAGTCGCACCACCGACCAGCCAGGCAGAGAGCACGTCGAGGGTCGAGCGCAGCTGGCAGGTCGGCATCCCGACGAAGAACAGGTCCAGGACGCCAGGGTCCGAAACACCGAAGATGTCGACGCCGAGCACACCCGTGGCCGGAATCTGGCTCGTGGTCAGGTTCCAGTTCGTGCCGAGGACCGGCCTCGTCATCGCCGTGAGCACGAGCGGCAGCGCGTCCGTGCTGCTCAGCGTGATGGCACTTGCGCCGAGCGCGGACAGGTTCGTGCTGCCTGGATCGAGGCTGTTACCGCCCGGCGAGTAGCCGACGAGGTGGCCTGTGGTGCCGAGGTGCGACATCAGGCCCCACGCGAACGTGACCTGCCCGCTGGGATAGAACTGCATCTGCATCGTGTTGGCGTCCAGCGCCGAGGTGCCGCCATAGTCCCAGACGCCATCCCAAGTCACGACGATGGCTGCAGCACTCTCCTCGTATTTGACCTGGCCGCTGCCCGGGATCGTGGGGTCGAAGTCGTGCCAGCTGCGCCACGCGGTGTTCGTCGCGTTGAGGAACGTAAAGACGTCGGGGTTGAAGGAAGTGCCGTTGCTGCCGATCGACACGAAGCCGTTCGAGCAGATGTTGAACGACGTGGCACTGGGGAAGCTGCCGGTCGTGAACGTCTGCGTGACCTCGGCGTCGTCGCCGAGCGCCAGCGAAACAGGCGTGGCGATCGAGCCGACGGGCAGCAGCGCGCCGCTGTTGAGCACGAGGTAGCTGCTCAGCCCGGTGGGGATCATCGTCAGACCCGTGTTGTCGAGGTCGAAGGCCGCCGGTGTCGCGAAGAACTCGTAGAAGGAAGTGTTCGAACGGACGCAGCCCGTGCCGAGGCCCGTGTTCGTCGCGAGCGTTCCACCGGACGGCGCGAAGGCGACCTGGATCACCGGACAGCCATTGTCGATGAAGTTGGCATTCGGATAGTTGGAGCTCGCGTAGACGCGACTGCCGTTGACGCCCGGGAGGTGCAGGTCCATCGCCACCTGCGAGCCACCGACGTAGTTGCCGGGGCTCAGGTAGTCGGTGTCCACGACGAGATCACCGAGGTTCGGGTCGTAGAGGAACGGCGGCACCACGGGGATCGTGACATGGTAGGGCCCTGGCACACCGACGCCCGCGCCCGTGCCGCCGGACACCGTCACGGGACCGTTGTGGACGATCCTCTGATCGGGACCGAGGTTCGCGGCCCAGGTGGTCGACGCCAGCGTGTAGTCGACGGCAGCCGTTGCCAGGCGGAGCGTCGCGCTGTTGTAGATGCCGCCGACCCACGAGGTCGTGGTGGAGACGTCGTTGGCGCGCCAGCTGATGCTGGTGATGAGGATCGGAGTCGTGATCGGCGGCGTCGCACCGGTGAAGTGCGAGCTGTCGTAGATGCACATGATGCGCAGGCCCGGCCAGGCCGTGGCGGGTGTTCCCCACGGGAACGTGTTCTGCGCGCTTCCCCCAGTGGTTGCAGCGCTCGTTGGCAGGACGACGGTTTGCGCGATGGAGGCCGCGGCAAGTGCCGCAACGGCGAGCAGCGAACGAGGAAGTAGCATGGTCGCTCCGGGGAGTTCGAGGGCGCCGGCCCGGCCGGCAGGACGGCAATCATAACGGGACGCACGACGACGCGGGTCACCCGCGTGCCGCGAGGGGAATCAGCGCAGCGTAACGACCTGCGGGCTCGCCGTGCCGATCAAGACGCGCTCGGCGGCGTCGCGGTCACTTCTCGGCGAGCAGCTCCGCGATGCGCGCGTGCAGCGCGTCGCCGCCCAGGTCGGTGAAGCGCACACGGCCTTTGCGATCGATCAGGAACATGGCCGGCACCGCCTGCACCTTGTTCGCGACCGCGAGCTCCGACTTCCAGCCCTTGCCGTCGAACAACACCGGGAACGGCAGGTCGAGCTCGCGCACCTTCGCGGCGAGGCGTTCGCGATCGCGTTCGTCGTCGATGCTGATCGAGACGACCTCCAGGCCCTGCTCGTGGCAGCGGCGAAACGCCGCGACGACGTCGGGCAGCGCCTCCAGGCACGGACGGCACCACGTCGCCCAGTAGTCGACGAGCAGCACCTTGCCGCGGTGGTCCGCGGTGCGCACCGCCCGGCCGGCGAGGTCGGTGCCGGCGACGTCGGCGAACGGCTTCGGGCCCGTGTATTCGACTTTGTACAAGAGGCGCAGCAAGTGCACGCGCTGCGCGTCGTCGAGCGCGTGATCCGCGAGCAGGGCGGGGATCACGTGTTGCTGCAGGAACTGCGTGCCCTCGGCGGTGCCCGCGTCGCGCCCGCGACGCCCGAGCAGCCAGAACACCGACGCGTGGTCGGGGTAGACGCGCAGCACGACCGGCAGCAACTCGGTGCACTCCGACCAGGCGCCGGCGTTCGCGCGGTGCACGACGTCGAACATCACGATGCGCCCGGCGACTGTGTCGAAGCCGGTGACCGGCAGCGCTTGGTGCGCCACGAACCAGGCGACGAGCCCGCGTGACGCGCGTTGCTTCGCCGCCTCGTCGGCGCCCATCGCTTCGGCGAGCGTGCGCAGCACCGCGAGCTCACGGAGCTCGCGATCTTTCGCAGCGTCGAGCCACGCCGCGATGTCGCGCGCGCGCACCGCGGCGGCCTCTTCGGTGAGCGTCTCGCGGTTCGTGATCTCGCGCAGCTGCGCGACCGCGGGGTCTTCGGTTTGCGCGCGCAGCGGTGCGGCGGCGAGCAGGGAACAGAGCAACGTCAGGCAGCGCATGCGGGCATGGTCGCAAGCCCCGCGAAGCATCGCAACCGGGCGAACGGCAGCGAGGCCTTCGTCCTCAGGCGAACCTCCCGGTCGAGGCCGGCGCGCAATCACGTGTCGCCAAGCGTGCTCTTGATGCCGTTGCTCGTGGTCGCGTCGAGCTCGCGGACCTGTGCCGGCAGCGCGTTCACCATGTGTCGCCGCCGCGCGGAGGCGGCCATGCACCGAGCAGCTGGCGCAGCAGTACGATCTGGCCGAGGTGGTGGCTGTCGTGGCCCATGATCATCAGCAGCTCGGCGCGGGCACTGGTGCCGCGATCGGGCTGGACCACGGTGTCGAGATCGAATCGGGGGTCGAGCACGAAAGCCTCGAGCGCGCGCAGACCTTCGGCCAGCTGCGCGACTGCCGCTTGCCAGTCGGCGTCGTGCGCGGGTGCCTCCGGTGCGGTCCAACCGAGCGCAGCGCTGTGCGGCCTGGGCGGCGGATGGCCGGACAGGCGGCCGAGGCTGATGCGGCGCCAGTAGTCCATGTGGTGGAGGATCTGGTAGATCGTGTGGCCCGCGCCGGCGACGCGGTGGCCGGCGAGTGCCAGAGGGAGTCCCTCGAGGGCTTGCAGCAGCGGGGTGTGGCTCGGGGCGCCCTGGAGCTGGGCCGCCAGTGCTTGGCGTTCGTTCATGGGTGTTGCTCGGTTGCTGGGAGCCGCGCAGTCGCGGGTGAAACCGTCAATGTTGTAGTCCGCCGCGCCGCATCGGTCGCGACTGGTCACGGTTCCGCGGGCAGCTCCGCGCCCAACACTCTCCGGCCCGCCTGCGCCTCCCACAGCCGCCGATACGCGCGCCCGTCGCGCAGCAGCGAGTCGTGCGAACCGCGCTCGACGATGCGCCCGCGATCGAGCACGACGATCTCGTCGGCGAGCCGCAACGTCGCGAGCCGGTGCGCGATGAGCAGCGTGGTGCGGCCGCTCACGAGCCGCTCGAGCGCGTCGAGCAGAGCCGCCTCGGTCGTCGCGTCGAGCGCCGAGGTCGGCTCGTCGAGCACGAGCAACGGCGCGTCCTTCAGGAACGCGCGTGCGATCGCGAGCCGCTGCCGCTGGCCGGCCGACAGGTTGGCGCCGCGTTCACCGAGCACGGTTTCGTAGCCGTCGGGCAGCTCGCGGATGAACGCGTCCGCCTGCGCGAGCCGCGCCGCCTCTTCGGTCGCCGCCCGGCTCGACCAGTCATGGGCACGGCAACTCGCAAGCCGCGGTCCAGCAGGCAGCTCTGCCAGTGCGCGGTGCCACCGGGCGAAGGCTCGATCGCTCATGCAGGACTCGGAACATGCCGATCCGCACCGCACGGCCAGCCCTGCCTGCATCAGGGTTGGTCCAGGGTCGCGGCCGGATAGCCAATCCGGCCGCGGCCCGCTTTTCATCGCGAGCGCGCCAGCGCTTCTTCCGCGCGCTCGAACAGGCGATGTTCCTCGAGGCGCATCAATTCGAGGAGCTACCCGAGCGCCGCTGAGCGCGGAGTCACCGTAGAGTGACGCCATGACGCGAACGGCACTGGTCACCGGCAGCAACCGCGGCATCGGGCTCGGCGTCGCCCGCACGCTGCTCGCGAAAGGTCTCGACGTCGTGCTGACGGCTCGCCGCGGCGCCGACGCGCAAGCAACAGCCGCGAACCTGGTGCCGCGAGGGACCGCTCGCGTGCGCGCCGAGGAGCTCGACCTCGCGAGCGAAACGTCCGTCGCCGCCGCGGCGGCGCGGCTCGGCAAGCAGGGCGTCGCGGTCGACGTGCTGGTCAACAACGGCGGCGTGCTGTTCGAGGGCGACGTGCTGACGACGGCCTCGGCCGACTTCGCGGCGGCGTTCGCCGTGAACCTGTTCGGCGCGTTGTGGTGCTGCCGCGCGTTCGTGCCCGGCATGCTCGCGCGCGGCTACGGCCGGGTGGTCAACGTGTCGTCGGGCTGGGGCGCGTTCGCGGAGGGCCTCGAGGGGCCGGCGTCCTACGCGGTCAGCAAGGCGGCGCTGAACGCGCTGACGGTGTCGCTGGCGCGCTCGCTGCGCGGCGACGTCAAGGCCAACGCGTGCTGTCCTGGCTGGGTCAGGACGCGCATGGGCGGCGCCGGCGCCGAGTTGTCGCCCGAGGAAGCCGCGGACGGCGTCGTCTGGCTCGCGACGCTGCCGGCCGACGGGCCGAACGGCGGCTTCTTCCGCGCGCGCGAGCCGATCGGTTGGTGAGCGCGGAGTCCACGCACGATCGCCGCGTTGAGTGTCGCATGCTCCTCTTCTCCCTCCTCGCCCCGTTGGCGCTCACCGGCCCCCAGGATCCCATCGACCTCCAGCTCGCGGCCCGCTGGTTCCAGGAAGCGAAGTGGTGCGCGGAGGAGGACGGCGGCAAGCTCTGGGGCAGGAGCCTGGAGGGGCCGATGCTGTTCGTGCACGCGCCGTCCCGCACGGCAGTCGCGAACCGCGAGCCGCAGGGAATGGGAATGACTGCGAAGGACGGCCTGTGGACCGGCAAGCTGCCCGGGGACCTGATCACCGCGAACACGGCGTTCGCCTGGAAGGGCGAGCAGTGGAGCATGGTGCTCTGGCCGCTGCCGAACACGCGCGCCGAGCGCGCGCGGCTGCTGATGCACGAGTCGTGGCACCGCATCCAGGACGAGCTCGGCCTGCCCGGCGAGAACCCGCGCAACGCGCACCTCGACACGCTGCAGGGACGGCTGTGGCTGCAGCTCGAGATCAGGGCACTTCGTTCGGTGATGCTCGCCGAGACGCCCGAGCGCGCGGCGCTGGCGCGCGACGCGCTCGTGTTGCGCGCGTATCGGCAGAGCCTGTTCCCAGGGTCGAAAGCAGAGGAGGACCGGATGGAGCTGCACGAAGGCCTCGCCGAGTTCACCGGCATGATGCTGCGCGGCACCTGGGAACCCGAGACGCGCTACGCGCTCGCCTACCGGCTGCTGTCGTTCGGCAAGAAGCGGTCGCTCCCCGCGTCATTCGCATACGAGACAGGGCCCGCGTACGGCCTGCTGCTCAACGTGCTCGAAGCGGTGAAGCTCGACGCGATCACGTGGCGCACGAAGCTGACGACGAAGTCGAGCCTCGCCGACCTGGTGGCGGCCTTGGTGGAGTTCGAACCGGCGAAGGACCTGCAAGCCGCGGCGATGGCGGTCGCGGAGCGACACGGTCACCGCGAGCTGCTCGCGGCCGAGACCGCGCGCGAGCAGGAGCGCGCCGCGCGCGAAGCCGCGTATCGCCAGCAGCTGATCGACGGTCCCGTGCTCGAGCTGCCGATGAACGGCGCCAACTTCTCCTTCGACCCGGGCGCGGCATTCCCGCTCGGCGCGGACGGGACGGTCCATCCGGCCACGACGATCGTGCACGATTGGGGGAAGCTGGTGGTGACGAAGGGCGCGCGTTTCACGAACGACTGGATGCGCGTCTTCGTCAGCGCGCCGGCCGAGGCGTCGGTGCCGAGCGGGGACGGTTGGACGCTGGAGCTGAAACCGGGCTGGCACGTGGCCGCAGGAAAGCGGAGCGGCGACTACGTGCTGGCGCGGAAGTAGCGCTACTTGAAGTTCTTGTTGAACGCGAGCCACTTCTCGTCGATCGCCTTCCACGTGTCGACTTGCAGCGGGATCACGAGGTTGTTGATGTCGATCAGCAGATCGTCGCGCCACTTGTAGTAGCGCGCGTTGCGTTCCTTCGTCTGCGTCTCGTCGAGACCGGCTGCCGGCACGTCGGCAACCGGGCTCGGCCCGCGCTTGTAGTACGCGACCGCGAGCCCCTTCACGTAGTCGCTGACGAGGCTCGGCTTGTTGAACGCCTTCTGACCGTCGTGCATCCAGAACCAGCGCATCAGGCGCGAACACTCCGGCGTGTAGCCCCAGACGTCCTCGGTCTTGCCGTCCGTCGGGCTCGGCTGGATGTGTTCCTGGATCAGGTCCCACAGGTGCGGCATCGTCTGGTCCTTCTGCCGGTAGTACTCGATGCGACCCTTCTCGACGTCGCCGGGGGCGAACTCGAGCTTCTTGCCTTCGACTGCCGAGCTGCGCAGGATCTCCCAGCAGCCGTTGTCGAGCCAGCGCGGAAGAGCCGGCAGCACTGCCGGATCGACGTCGTCGAAGATGTGCCACAGCACGGATCGCAGCACCTGGCCGTAGCCAGTCCGCCCACTGTTGTCGCGGTCGTGGACGCAATACAGCTCGCGGTGGAACGAGTCGAACTCGCGCTGGTCGCCGCGCACGGCCAAGAGAGCCTGGTACTGGTCGACGCTGTCGAACAAGCGCAGCACCGCCGGCAGCGGCGCGTCCTTGGTCAGCTCGGGCAGGCGCTGGCTCAGCCAGTCGCGCGCGGCTTCGGCCGCCGCGACGACCTTCGTGGTGAACGCCGGGTCGCTGGCGCTCAGCACCGTCCAGTACTTCGCCTTCGACACCTTGTAGCCGACCTCGGGGTTCTTCGCGGCGGCGGCGACCAGCGCCTCGGCCCACTGCCGGCGCGCGGCGGTGCGCGCGGCGGCGTCCTTCGTCGCCCACCCCGCGTCGGCGAGCCACGGCACCTCGATGCGTTGGACCGGCACGCGTGCGATCGCCTCGAGCGAACCGAACACCGCGTCGATCTCCTTCTTGATCTTGTCGGCCTGATTCTCCAGCACCTGGATACAGACCGCCGCCTCGCCGTCGTCGCATGGCACCGTCTGGCCGATCAACACGTGATCGCCGGGGATGCCCTTGCCGTTGATGCGCACGCCCTGCACGCCGGCGGCCTTCTGCGGCTCCTCACCCACTTCCTTGGCGCCGAGCCCGCGCTTGCAGAAGTCCGCGAGGCTGCGGAACGGCGTCGTACGCGGCAAGCCGTCGACGAGGTCCTTGCTGTCGTCGCCGCCCTTCGTGAAGAACATCACGCGCAGCACCGGTGTGGCATTCGCGTCGCCTTTGCTTGCCATCGCGCGCGGCGCCGCGAACAGGCGAAGCGTCGCGTGGCGTTCGACGTCTCCGGGCAGTTCGGTCCAGCCCTTCGGCGGCGTGAACTGCAGGCCGATGCGGGGCTCGGGCACCGGTTTCTGGGCCAGCACGGCCGGCGTGCACGCGAGCAGCGAGAGAACCAGGCAGCGGATCGGACAACCCATGGCGGCGATTGTATGGCTGCGCGCGCCGGCACCCCACCGCCGAGCACGATGTCCATCGCATCACGAACCCCGGCAGCGAGCCGGCGGACCGAGGAGCCGCTGCGTCCGTTGGCCGGTTGAGGGGGCCACGCCGGAGGCCGTAGACTGAGCGTGATGCGCGCTCCCACCCTGACGCTGTTGCTGCTCGCGTCCGCCTGCGGCACGACCGGCGAGCCCGCGACGGTGACTCCCCCCACTTCGCGCGTCGCCATCGGGCCCGACTCCGCTGGCATCGACGTCACCACCATCGTCGGCAAGCCGGCGCCGGCTTGGAACCTCGACTGGATGGGCCAGCCCGCCGTGAGCCTCGATGGCCTGCGCGGTCAGGTGGTGCTCGTGCGCTGGTTCACCGGAGGCTGCCCGTATTGCTCGGCGACCGCACCGACGCTGGTCAAGCTGCACGACGAGCTGGCGCCGCGCGGCCTGGCCGTGATCGGCATCTACCACCACAAGACCGAGGAGCCGCTCGACCCGGCCCGCGTCAAGGCTCTGGCCGATAGCTTCCACTTCCGCTTTCCGGTGGGCATCGATCACGGCTGGCGCACGCTGCGCAACTGGTGGCTCGACGACCACAATGGCTGGACCAGCATCTCGTTCCTGATCGATCGACGCGGCGTGGTGCGCTTCGTGCACACCGGCGGTTCGTATGCGCCCGGCAGCGAGGACGCGGCGCAGATGCGGCGATGGATCGACGCGCTGCTCGCCGAGCCGTAGCCGCATCGCTGACCCGGCCACTTGCCGGTGCGATCACACGTCGCCGAGCGTGCCCCTCACGCCGTTGCTCGTGATCGCGCCGAACGCGTTCACGGCCGGCACCTGGAACACAGCCGACTGCATGAACAGCTGGAAGCCGATCAGGCTCGTCGGCAACGCGGGCACGGCGAAGCTGGTGTTGTTGGTCGTACCAGTGACCAGCCAGACATTGAGCACGTCGACGGTCGTGCGCAGTTGGCAGCCGGGCATCCCGAGGAAGAACAGGTCCAGGACGCCGGGGTCTGCGGTGCCGAAGATGTCGACGCCGAGGATACCGGTGGCCGGAATCTGGTTCGTGGTCAGGTTCCAGTTCGTGCCGAGGACCGGCCTCGACGTCGGCGCGAGCGCGAGCGGCAGGATGTCCTGGTCGCCGAGCGTGATGATGGCCGCGGCGAGCGCGGACAGATCCGTGTTGCCCGGATTGAGGCTGTTGCCACCCGGCGAGTAGCCGACGAGATGGCCGTTGCCGAGGTGGGACATGGTGCCCCATGCAAACGTGACCTGACCGTTGGGATAGAATTGCATCTGCATCGTGTTGGCGTTCGCCGGTGAAGAGCCGAGATCGTCCCAGACGCCATCCCAGGTCACGACGATGGCTGCAGCACTCTCCTCGTATTTGACCTGGCCGCTGCCCGCGATCGCGGGGTTGAAGTCGTGCCAGCTGCGCCACGCGGTGTTCGTCGCGTTGAGGAACGCAGTGATGTCGGGAGTGGAGGTCGTACCGTTGGTGCCGATCGACACGTAGCCGTTCGAGCAGATCCTGAACGACGTGGTACCGGGGAAGGTGCCGGTCGTGAACGTCTGCGTGACTTCGGCGTCATCGCCGAGCGCCAGCGAAACAGGTGTGGCAATCGAGCCGACCGGCAGCAGGACGCCAACGCCGTTGAGCACGATGTAGCTACCCGGCCCAGTGGGAATCATCATCAGCGACGTGTTGTCGAGGTCGAAGCCCGCCGACGCCGCGAAGTGCTCATAGAAGGAAGTGTTCGACCGGATGCAGCCCTGGCCAAGGAGCAGGTTCATGGCAGGCGTTCCAGTGGCCGGCAGGTAGCCGATCTCCATCACGTCGCAGTTCGCGTCGACGCCGTTGGCAACGGGGTAGAGCGTACTGCTGTAGACGCGACTGGCGTTGACGCTGGGGATGTGCACGTCCAAGCCCACGAGCGACCCGCCGCTGTAGTTGCTGGGGACATGTTCGGTGTCCACGACCAGGTCACCGGCGTACGGGTCGTAGAGGAACGGCGTCGTCAACGTGATCGTGACGTGGTAGGGGCCAGGCACACCGAAGCCGGCGCCAGTACCGGCGCTCACCGTCACGGGACCGGTGTAGACCGTCGTCACATCGGGTCCGACGTTCGCGGCCCAGTTCGTCGACGCCGCAGTGTAGTCGACGGCAGCCGTTGCCAACCTGACCGTCGCGTTGTTGTAGGTGCCGCCACTCCACGATGTCGAGACGTCGTTCGCGCGCCACTTGAGCGTGGTGATGAGGATCGGAGCCGTGACCGGCGTCGGCGCTGCGGTGAAGTGCGAACTGTCGTAGAGGCACATGATGCGCATGCCCGTGTAGACAGTGGCGCTTGTTCCCCAGGGGAAGACGTTCGCAGTGCTCCCACCGGTGGTTGCGGCGCTCGTTGGAAGGACAGTGGTCTGCGCGACGGTCATCGCAGCAAGTACTGCGACCGCGAACAACGAACGAGGATGAAGCATGGTCTCTCTCCAGTGAGGTTGAAGTGCCGCGGGTCCAGCCGGGCGAACCGCAAGGCTACTCCGGTCGGGCAATCACGCCGATCCGAGAGACCTTTCTGGGACGTAAGCGCATCGCCGCCCAGGAAGTGGAGTGACGGCTTGCGCGATCCACATGCCGGGGCTTGCCAGCGGCCTGCCGCCTCTCCAACATGCTGCCCCGATGAAAGCACTCCTCGCGATGTTGTTCCTTTCCGTCCTCGCTGGTTGCAGCGATCAGATCGCGGCGAGCACCGATGACTCGACTGCTCCGGCGTCGGACTGCTGCGCCGACGGCGGATGCTGCTCCGGCGGCGCGTGCTGCGCCGACAAGAAGGACGGAGCCGCCGCGAAGGAAGGCGACGCGTGCTGCGCCGACAAGGCCGGCAAGGGCGAAGTCGAGCCGTGCTGCGCCGAGAAGGCGCCCGCAACCAAGCCGGCCGAGGCGGCGAAGCCGAAGAACTGAGGCGCGCTCTCGGCGCGGCAGAGCGCATCGAGTCGCTGCGGAAGCGCGCGCAAACCCTCGGCAAGCGCTGAGGCCGCGGAGGAGCAATGCTGGGGCACGCCCCGCGCGCTCGGTGCCGCAGGCGAGCTGGCTAGAACTCGAACTCGACAATCAGCCGCAGCTGGAACTCAGGCGCGGTCGCTTCCCCGTCGGCGAGGAACAGAGCCGTCGACGTCACCGCCCACTCGTTGCCGCGGAAGGAGAAGTTCGGCCCGATGAAGAAGTTCTGCCGATCGCCCCAATCCCACTCCGGCGGGATCTCGTAGACGAACTCGGCGCCCAGGAACAGCATCGGATCGACCTCGTACGAGGCGCCGAGCGCCTGCTGCACCGCGACCTCCCCCTCTTCGTATTCGAGCGTCTTGTCGCCTTCGAACTCGGCTTCGATCTTCAGGTTGTAGGCGACGATCCAACGGTCGAGCCACCGGTCGAGGATCAGCTCGTTCTCCCACTCGAGCTCGCGCGGACCGATGCCGAGCTCGGTCTTGTATGCGACGCCGATGCCCTCGCGCGGGTCGGCGAGCCGAAAGCGCAGCTCTCCGCCCGTGCCGTCGTACTTCGTCGTCCAATCCCCGTTCGCATCGGTCGTGTGCCACTCGACGAGGTCGATCGCGGCGACGACGTCCTTGCTGAGGCCGAACTCGATCTCGTGCTTGAAGGCGAAGTTGTCGAGGCCGGAGTCACCGCGAACGCCGCGCTCCCACGTGACCCAGTTCTCCATCTCGCATTCGCCCGGGTGCGCGCCGTGCAGCGTCTCGTCGAGATACGTGAAGCGACGGTCGGTGCGCACCATTGCATGCTCATGCGTCGCCTGCGCGACCACAGGAACCGCCGACAACAACGAGAGCGCGAGCCCGACTGCAGCATCCTGCCGAGAGGTAGAGCGGTGCAACGTAGAGCACCGCCGAGGACGAGGGAGCATGGGCGCAGAACGTGCCGGCGCCACACCACACGGTCAAGCGCCGCGCCTCGAGCCACCACAAAGTTACCGTCGATCCGAGCCTCGAACGACCATGGACCCGGCAACCACGACGCTACGGCCGCCCGGCCAGCTGCGGCGCCGGTGTCTTCGGTGTCGCGGTGGATTTCGGCTTCTGCGACCAGCCGATGATGCTGCCGTCGGCGCTCGACGACGCGATGGCGTTGCCGTCGGCCGTGACCGCGAGGCCGAACACGGCTCCTTGATGACCGATCACCTTTCCGGTGATCGTGCCGTTGCCGGCGTCGATGAAGTGGATGACGCCGTCGGCGCCCGCGGCCAGCAGCGTGCGCGAGCCCGGCATGAACGCGAGCGCGTGCACGCCGTGTTGCTGTGTGGCGATGCGGTGCAGCATCGATGACGTCTTGCTGTCCCAGATGCACACCATGCCGTCGCGCGAGCTGCCCGCGACGAGCTGGCAGTCGTCGCTGACCGCGACGGCCTCGACCGCGTCGTGCAGGCCGGCGAGCTCGTGCTCGCAGCGCGCGTTCCCGACCGACCAGATGCACACGCTGTGGTCGATCGATCCCGAGATCACGTGCTGCTTGCTGCGCGTCATCGCGACCGCGAGCACTTCGCCGGTATGGCCGCGCATGGTCGCCTTGTGCTGGCCGTTGTTGGCAAACACCTTGACGATGCGACCCATGCCGAACGCGAGCAGCTCGCCGTCGGGCGTACTCGCGGCCGCGAAGAACGGCGTCTTGCGCGCGCCGGGCCATGAGCCCAGCAGAGTGCCTTTGGTGTTGAACACGCGCACGCGCCCGTCGAGCGAGCAGGTCGCGAAGCGGTCCTTGCCCGCGGCGACCACGCCCGTGACGGCCCGGCTGTGCGGGCCCAGGCGGCGCAGCTGCTTGCCGTTCTTGGCATCGTAGAGGTCGCAGAAACGATCGTCGCCGCCGGTCAGCAGCAAGCGGCCGTCGAGCGAGAACGCCAACGACTTGATCGCCGGCGAACGGCCCGTGCCGGCCGAGGGCCTGCCGCCGGGGCGTACGAGCGCCTGCTGCCTCCGGCGCCGGCTGGCGCCGAGCATGCCAAGCGAGATCAAGGACAGCAGCATGCTGCCGGCGGGCTTGGGGGGCGCCAGCTGGCCGGCAGTGCTCGGCTTCGTGTACTGCCACGCCTGAGCCAGGCCGAAGGAAGAAGGAGGCGTCGAGATGCGAGCGGAGACCCAGGACGGCGTGGGACCGCCAAGCGCCTGCGTCGCGCGCTTCCGCGCGGCAGGCCCTCGTGCGGCGGCCGGCTTCGGCGCCGCCACCGGAGCAGGTGCCGGTGTCGGGGTGGGGTTGGGCGCCGCGGGGGCCGCTGGCTGCTTCTTCTTTTGCTTTGCCAGTCGCTTGCGGGCCTTCTTGCCGGCCCTGACGGCGTCCTCGATCTCGGGCACCTGGTCGATCGGCTCGCTGCACGCCGCACGCAGCGCGCTGCACTGCGCCGCCACGTCCTCGTCCGGAAGCTGCTCGAGGGTGTCGAACAGCGCCGACTGGTCGGGCTCCTCGAGGTCCCCGCGTTCGAACAGCAAGTTGTCGGCGTTGTCGTACTTGGCCCACAGCTCGGGCTTCACCGCGACCGCGAGGATCGCGGTGTGGACCAGCAGTGACGAGAACCGATCCATGCCTGGGCCGAAGTCGACCGGTTGCCGCCGCGGATGCTGGTAGGACGCGTGGCCGAGCTCGTGGCTCGGGTTGCCGTGCAGTGCGGGCACGTACATGCCGTCGTAGTCGATCAGCACGAGCTTGTCCTTGGCCACCATCACGTTGCCGTGCTGCAGATCACCGTGCGCGACGCGTTCCTTCTTCAGCGACCGCATCATCACTGCCCATTCCTCGGCGAGCCGCCGCAGCGCCTTCGGATCGGCCAGCAGCGACTTGATGTGTTCGTTGAGAGGCACGCCGCGGACCCACTCCATCTTGAGGATCGGGACCCAACGGCCGCGGACGCGGATGCCATCCTTCAGGTATTGGAAACCGACCTTCGGCAGCTTCGTGGTGCGCAGATGCTGGTCGATCGCCTCATAACGCTTCTGCATGTCGGGCAGGTCGCGCAGGAAGCAGCGCACCGCCCACTCGTGTTTGCCGCTGCGGATCTGGTAGACCGACGCGTTGCCGCCCGAGATCGGGCGCGGCAGACCCAGCTTCGTCAACACCGGAGAACCCGCCTTGAGGTCAGGATCGCCGAAACACAGCTGCGGCGCTTGGATCGCTTCCTGGTAATCGGAGACGCCTGGCCAAGTCATGACTCTTGCTCTCCCCCTTGCGGAGTGTCTGTCGGGTCGGCCGGCGCCGCGGCGCCGGTGTCGTCGGCCGCCGGCTCTTCCCACGCGATCAGCGGCGGCGCGGTGGCGGCGGCGGCGACGAGCGCCTGGTCGACGTGGATCGCCAGCAGCGTCACGTCGTCGTTGTGCAGCAGCTTCTGCTCGCGCAGACCGCGCACGAGCGAGGAGAACTCCTCCTGCGGATCGGCCGTGCCGAGCACCTGCTCGAGCACGTCCCACGGCTGCTCACCGGCTTCGCAGCAGCGCAGGAACCAGGCCGCCAACGCATCGGTCATCAGATAGAAGGTGTCGTGCGGCTGCCAGTCGCCGTGCGCGACGCGCAGATGACGCAGCAGGTCGTTGCCTGCGGTGCCGCGCGTCGACACGAGGAACGGACCGCCCGTGAACTGCGCCGACGTCGTGAGCGGGAACGCGGTCAGCAGCTTGCCGCCGCGCAACTGGAACAGGTTGCAGTCGCCGACCGCCACCGCTTCCCACCAGGGCACTTCGAGCTGCGGCGCTTCGGCCGGCACCTTTGCCTGTTCTGCCGGTGCCTCTTGCGCCGCGCTGTCTGCTGGCTCTGCGATGTCGTCCTGTACTGCACTGTTGCCTGCCTCACTGTCGCCGGGCTCGTCCGCACCGGCTTCGTGGCGATCGTGATGCAGCACGAAGCCGACCAGCGCGGCGAACGCGCCGAACTCGGCCTTCTGCTCCGCATACCACGCGAGCTTGCCGCGCTGGCGGACTTCGGTGAAGCCGCGGCGCCAGTTCTCCTGCAGCCGGCTGATGTCGGCGACGAACTGCTCCTTGGTCAGGCTGCCGTTCTCCCACTCCCTCACCAGCGTGCGTGCCCATTGCTTGCTGAACGACGCCTCGGTGGCGCCATCGGCGATCGCGCAGCGGAACAGGTCCGTCTCGAGCGTGACGCTGTCCGGCGCGAAAGCATCCTCGTACTCCGCCTCCTCGTGGCCCTTCTTGGGCAACCAGTAGGCCTTGGCCACGACTTGCATGGTGTGTCTTGTCGGTCCTGAGGCCTGGACGGAGGACGAGTGGTTGGACCGCCGTTGACTAGCGGAGGTTGCTCGGCCGCGTGCCGATCTCGAGCGCCTGGATGACGAGCGGCAGGTCCGCGTTGAGCACGAAGCCGTGCGTCTTCTCCGAGACCTCGAATCCCATCTCGCCGGCGACCTTGCGCTGGAACGGCGTCAACACGCTCGAGCCCTCGTAGAGCAGCTGCGAGTACTGGTCGGGCAGGTCGTTCGGGTTGTCCGGGAACGTGAGCTGCGTCGCGTTCGGGTTGTCCGACAGGTGCACGTTGAACAGCAGCACGTTGCCGTCCTTCGTCTTCAGCGTCTTCAGGTGCTCCATGAGCTCCTTCGGATCGCCGTCCGTCGACTCGCCGTCCGTGATGTGGATCACGACGGGCGGGAACGCCTTCGGGTGCTCCGCGGTCCACTTGTCGAGGATCTTGTTCGCCTGCTCCATCGCCTGGCACATCGGCGTGCCGCCGTTCGCAACCGAGTCGATCCAGATCGGGAACTTGATGGACTGCTCGACGAAGCCACCGGCGCCGTCATCGACCTTCTTGGTGCGCTCTTCGACGCGAGCCGGGCTCTCGGCGATCTTGCTGACCGGGACGATGTCCTGGCCGGTCAGGTCGCCGACGAACGCCGGGGTGACGTCGTCGCCACCGTAGCCGAGGATGCCGATGTGATAGTAGTCGCGGATGCCTTCGGACTTGGCGCACTTGATGACCAGGTCCTGCAGCAGGCGATTGATGGCATCGGCAACGCCGTCGGCCTTCGGCTTCGTGGTGCCATCGGAGCCGAATGGATCCTCCATCGACGCACTCTGATCGATGAGGAAGAGGAAGCACGACGGATTAGAACGACTGATCTCTGCGGCGTAAGGCATCTGCGATCTCCCATCTCTGACTGCTCTGGTCACCGACCGTGCAGCTGCGCTGCGTCGGTCCGCGGTCGGCGACACGACCCTGATATGTCGTGCAACGCGCGCGCAGACTTGAAGCGATGTAGCGCGGTGTTTCGCGACAGCCGCGGGTGAGTCGTGGCGCCGAAACGAGAACGGAGCAATGACAGCGGCGGTTGCGGCGCCACCGCGGCGGCGTTTCTTCCCCTCCTGGATCACCGCGTCCGTTGACTCAGCGTGGGACGGAGTGGGCGTTCACACTCAGCGCGGCGCGCCGATCGATGGCAGTTCGTCATCGCCGCAACGCAGCGATCAGTTCGCGGGCCACACGAGCGGCCCCGTGATCTGGAGCCCGGCGAGCCCGAGGCTCGCGCCGAAGAACGCGTAGGCACCGGGCGAGCCCGCGGAGAGCGTGGCCGGGAAGCTCGCCGACAGCGTCCCGGAACCATCGAAGATGCCGAGCCCGAAGGTGATCAGGGTTCCGCCGATGACGATGCCGAAGATGCCAATGTCGCCGGGCGTCCAGCTCATCGACACCTCGACCGTCACGAGCGTCGGTGTCGCGGGCAGATACTGCGGCACGGCGCGCAGCGAGCCCGCAGGCGCATCGTTCGCGTCGATCGCAGAAGGCGAGCCGTTGGCACCAGCGGGCGGCAGGGCAGCGACCAGGGTGTTCACGCCGGCGTCGGTCAGCGTGAAGACGTTGTCGGGGTTGATGCCGGCCGTGATGGTCCAGAGGTCGTCCTGGCGGCGGTCGTAGGTGATCCAGTTGGTGCCGCTGCCCCACGGCGTCGGCGCCCCCGCGACCGTCACCGCTGCGCCGCCGGCTGCGGGCACGTAGCCGACGCAGTTGTTCGCGGCCGCGAAGTTGTTCCAGTAGACGCGCGCCGGATTGACGCCGTGGGCAGGCCAGAACGCGACGCTCGAGATCGTCGCGTTCGTCACCGTCGTGCCGAGCAGCACGGGCGCCGCCGTGTTCGGGAACGGGCCGGGCAGCTTGTAGATCGCACCACCGGCGCTCGTGACGCCGAAGTAGATGTCGCCGGTCGCAGGGTCGACGTCGACGCAGTTCGCGGTACCGGCCGGCAAGGCCGGGTGCGGCGACAGCAGGTTGGTGACGGCGCCGGTCCAGCGATCGACGCGGAAGATGCCGCCCGTGCCCGGCGGAACGGTGCCGCCCGAGACGATCGGGTTGCCGTTCTGGTCGAAGGAGATGCCCGAGAACGAACCGGCCGGCGCGGTCGGCAGCGAAGCCACGAGCGTCGCCGGACCGAGCACCGACCCGGTCAGCGTCGCGCGGCGCAGGCCGTGCGTGGTCGGCGCCTGCGTGATGCTGCCGAGCCACACGGCGTTGGTGATCGGGTCGAGCGCGACCGAGTTGAGATTCTGCACGCTCTGCGCGGCAACGTTGGTGACCGGCGTCACCGTGCCGTTGCGGTTGACGATCGCCAGGCCTTCGAGCGGGGCGACGTTGGTGAACAGGCTCACGATCGCCTCGCCCGGGGCGACTTGAGCGACCGAGGCCGAGACGAGGCAAGCGGAGCAGAAGAGTAGACGCATGGATTACACCTCGTGGAGAACGAGAAACGCAGCAGGGAGAGCGCGGGTGCCACCTTCGGACCCCTTGGAACGCAATCCCGGTGCCAATCATCCTAGCAGATTCGCCGGTCCTCCGAGTCGCAGCAGCGCGCCCGTTCTCTCCTCGGCGCCGGCAGAAAGCCCCGCGCAAGCGGCATGTTGCCCCGGCGCGCATGCGAGGCGCTTCACGCGGCGTTCACCCGATGTTCTCGGGACGAACCGGCGGCATGCCAACGTCGTGCGGTTACCGTCGGGGACATGGCCAGCGCGTCGGAGCGTTTCTTCGTCGATCCCGGTGAGAAGCTACGCCTGAAGGATCACGACCCGCGCGGCACCCCGGGCTTCGATGGCGACAAGGAAGCGGGCCGCGCGGCCCTCGCGAGACTCAACGAGCGTCTCGAGGCACTGCAGGAAGCGCTCTTCGCACAAGGCCAGCATCGCGTGCTCGTCGTGCTGCAGGCGATGGATGCCGGCGGCAAGGACGGCACGATCCGCAACGTCTTCGACGGCGTGAACCCGCAAGGCGTCAAGGTCACCTGCTTCAAGCAACCGAGTGCCACAGAACTCGCGCACGACTTCCTGTGGCGCGTCCATCCGCACGCGCCGGCCCGCGGCGAGATCGCGATCTGGAATCGCAGCCACTACGAAGACGTGCTCGTCGCGCGCGTGCACGAACTCTGCGACGAGCGCTGCTGGCGCGCGCGATACGAACACATCGCCGCGTTCGAAGCGATGTTGACCGACGAGGGCACGACGATCCGCAAGTTCTTCCTGCACATCAGCAAGGACGAGCAACGGCAGCGGCTGCAGGAACGAATCGACGACCCGAAGAAGCGGTGGAAGTGGAACTCGCGCGACCTCGACGAACGCGCGCGCTGGGACGATTACCGGGTGGCCTACGAGGACGCGCTCGCCGCGACGAGCACGAAAGCCGCGCCGTGGTTCGTGATCCCGGCCGATCGCAACTGGTTCCGCGATCTGGTGGTCAGCGAGATCCTCGTCGAGACGCTGTCGGCGCTCGATCTGCGGCTGCCGCCGGGCGACCCTGGCATCGAAGGCCTGCGAGTCCCCTGAGCGGGCGGCCCCCGCTGCGGGTGCGAACGCGCCGTTCGCGCCGGAAACGCGGCGCACGAGCCGATCTGGTCAAGCAGCAGCGGTCGCGCTGCCGATCTGTGGGGCCGGCTGGCCGGAAGTCGGCCAGCGATCCGAGGCCCGCAATCATGCGCAATCGCTTCCTGTCCGCTCTGTTCGTTCCGTGTCTCCTTCTGCCATCCGCGTGCGGCGGCGACGGCGGCAAGCCAAGAGCGGCGGGAAAAGCCATCACGGTCAAAGTCGACGGTCAGACGCTCCGGTTCGACAAATGTCACGCCAAGCTGCAGTCGTTCATCGGTGGCGCGTGGATGCTCGACTTCGACTCGGATCAGGGTGACGGCACCGACATGAGCTTTTGCTTCTTCACCGACGCGAAGACGGCCGGCGAGCTGTCCGATCGTGCGCTCGAGAACGACTACCGCGAGCACAATCCGGACCGATACCCGAACGACGACATCATGAACTTCGTGCGCGTCGGCAAGAAGGAGTATCAGGGCTGGATGGTCAAGGGGATGGTCCGCAGCGTGACCGACAAGCAGATCGCGATCGACATCGACGCCACGTTCATCGAGTTCCCACGGGACTGGATGGAATCCACCAGCGAAACGCCGCCCCAAGGCCGCGAGGTGCAGCTGTCCGCTTCGATCATCGTGCCGCTCGAGATCGAGACGTCGTAGACGCGTCGGGCGCGCGCCTCTGGTGCGCATGCCCTGCGGCCCCTTGCGCAGCCCCCTGGGCGCCGGACGATGGCGGATCCCCTTCGCTGTCCGGCACGCTTTCAACCCTCGAGTGCCTGCATGCTCGACGTCTTTCTGATCACCGTCGGCGTCGCCTTGCTGTCGTTGCTGGTCTACACCGTGCGATCGCTCAGTCGCTCGCGTTCGGGGCGGCGTTCCTGCGACAACGGCGAGGGGGTTCCCGGTTGCTTCGACGATCATGCTCCCTTCGACAGCGGAGGACACAGCGAAAGCAGCGGCGCACACGCTGACGGCGATTGACGGAGTCCGTGGGGCCGGCGAAGTTGGACCCGGACTATCCCCACCGCGACGAGCGGCAACCAGGGCGGGCTTTGCGCCTGCCTCGCCGCGAGGCCCCGTCCACGTCCGGATCCCGTCTGCCGGGCGCTCATGCCCATCAACCACTGGCCCAGGGCCGCGGCTCCGATACCATGCCGAGCCCCCTCCCTTTGAAGGAATCACACGTGAAGACAGGCCTGTTGTTCGTTTCGCTGCTCGCTTTCCTGCCGCAAGAACCGAAGACGCTCACTCTGAACGAGGTCGACGGTGAGTCCGTGACCGCGCAGGTGCTCGAACTCAAGGGCGAGAGCGCCAAGCTCAAGGTCATGATCCTCGGCGGCAACATGACGGTCACTCGCAAGCTGACCGACTTCGTGCCGCTCTCGCAATTCCGGATCGAGCAGGCGGCGAAGGCGGCGAACGATTTCGACGGTCACTTCGCGCTGGCGAAGAGGGCGGGGGAGCTGCGCCTGCTGACGCAAGCCGGCAGCGAGGCACGCGCGGCCGTCGAGTCGGTCAAGGACGCGACGCAACAGGAAGCCAAGCGCGCCGAAGTCCGCAAGTGGGCTGCCGACGCACTCGAGGCCATGACCAAGGAAGCGGTCGCACAAAACCGGATCGCGGAGGCCCGCCACTGCCTGAAGCTGCTGTCGACGCGACTTGCCGATCAGCGCACCGAGGAACAGTTGGATGCGCTCGCGGGCGAAGTCGCTGCGCTCGACGAACGCGTGGCCAACGAGCGCGAAACCGCGAGGCAGGCCAAGCTCGATGGCGCGTCGCGCGACAAGATGAAGAAGTCGCTGGGCACCGTCCGCGAGCAGCTCGCAAAGGGCGACAAGCTGTCGCGCGAAGCGATCACCAAGTCGCGCACGACCGTCGCGTCGACCAACCTCTGCGAGAAGGCGATCGACGCCTACAAGGCCGGCTGGACCAAGCTGCAGGCGGTCATCGAGGGTGCTGGCGAGGACACGATGCTCGCGAACGAAGCGGGCGCATTGAGCCAGAAGTTCCACGACCACGGCATCCGCACCGCGCTTCACGCCGCGAACATGCTGACCGTGCAGAGCGACTACAAGAACGCGATGGAATGGGCCAACCGCATCCTGAAGTTCGATCCCGAGTGCGCAGAGGCGAAGGAGATGGTGAAGACCATCCAGATCGCCGCCGCGGCTGCGGGCAGCGAGTGGGGATGGGGCTGGAGCATGCCGGCCGCAGGTGGATCGCGTCCCGTCGTCGATCCGCGCAAGTACTGAGCAACCCGCCCGAAGGGCGGCTTGCTCGAGTGATGCTGGGACGCCGCAACGCGGGGAAACAACAACGGCGAAACACGCAGCCAGCCCCGCGGCGGCGCGTCGAGGCCTGTTCGCCGAGAGAGCGAGCCATGTGATGCTGCGACGCCGTCAGCTCTCGTGCATGGTTCGCACGTGGTCGCGGTTGCGCCAGAGCGCACCGAAGGAGGCACGCTCCCGGATCTCGTGGCTATGCTGCAGGTGCCCAAGGTACCACCATGCGAACCACTCTTCTTGCGTTCCTGTTTGCCAGCGCGATTCCCGCCCAGGGGGATCATCTCTACACCGTCACCAGCACGTCCGGCGAGCTGCGCCGCGTGGACCCGTTGACCGGAGCCACGCTGTCGTTCGTGCCGATGGTCACGACCGGCTCGCTCAACGTGCTGAGCTGCACCGGTCTGTCGCTCAATCCCGCGACTGGATTGCTCTACGCGATCGTGCGCGTGAGCGGCTCGCAGACCATCAGGAGACTTGCGCAGATCGACCCGGCAACCGGAATCGCGACCATCATCGGCCCGCTCGGCGACAACTTCGCGGCGCTTGCAATCCGCGTCGATGGCGTGTGTTTCGCGGTGACCGGCGACGGGGCCACGGTTCCCGAAACCCTCTACACGGTCGATCTGAACACCGCGGCAACCACCTTCGTGATGGCACTCGGCAACGGCAGCGACGGCGAAGCGATCGCTTTCGGGGCGGACGGCTACCTCTACCACTTGTCGGGGCTCGGCGTGCCCAACATCCACGAGATCTTCGAGCGCATCGACACCTTCACGAACACCATCACGCCGATCACACTGAGTGGCTTCGACACCCAGGAAGTGCTCTCGGTCACGCCGTGGGTTGGCGGCAATCTGCTCGTGGCCGACCTCTACGACAACCGCATCGTGACGAACACCAACGGTGTCGTGCGGCAGCTCGGCACGTGGGGCTACGGCCCCGTCAAGGGGATGGCGTTCATCCCCTCTCCCCTCACGCAACCCTTCTTCCGCACCTACGGCTGGGGTTGCGACGCGTCTGCAGGGACGATCCCACTGCTCACCGGCTCGGGTGTGCCGAGCCCGAATCAAACGGTGCAGCTGAACTTGATTCTCGCGCCGTTGACCATCGGCGTGCTCGGGATCGGCTCCAGCAACGCGAGTGTTCCGTTCCCGAGCCCGGCCTGTCAGATCCAGATCCTCCCACTGTGGGCGCCCGACCTGTTCGGGTTCGTGACGACTCCGGCCGGCACTTGGACGCTTTCCTTGGTGTTGCCGCCGGGTCTGCCGTCAGACTTGTTCTTCCAGGCCGCCGTCGTCGACACGAACGGCATCATCGTCGCCAATCCTCTCCAGATGCACATCCTGTGACAGGCCTCTTCGCGACGCGGCTTCGAATTGCGTGAAGCGGTTTCACCGCGCGCTATCCTGCCGGTCCTTGCCGACGTTCACCGATCTGGGGCTCAGCGAGCCCGTCTGCCGCGCCCTGGACGAAAGCGGGCTCGGCGAACCGACTGCGTTCCAGCAGCGCGCCATCTCGCTATTCCTGCACGGCCGCGACCTGCTGCTGATTTCGTCGGCCGGGTCGGAGCGAACGGCCGCCTACCTCGTGCCGATGCTGCACCGGCTCAGCGATCCCGTGGTACCGGCCCAGCCCAAGGAACCGCGCGCGCTCGTGCTGACCGCGGACCGCGAAGAAGCCGACGCGATCGGCCTCTCGCTCGAGGGTTACGGCCGACACGTGTCGCTGCGCTTCCTCGTCAGCAGCAGCAACAGCGGGTGGACCCAGCAGGATCGGCAGCTGCGCAACGGCATCGAGATCCTGATCACGACGCCGCGGCGGTTGCTCGATCTCATGCGCGAAAAGGCAGTGAAACTCGGCGCCATCGAGATCGCCGTGATCGACGACGTCGACCAGATGATCGACAAGGGCTTCGAACCGGATCTCAACAGGGTGGTGTCGGCGCTGCCCGGCAGCTACCAGACGGTCGCCTTCGCCGCCGCGCCGGCCCCGGAGCTGCGCCCGTTCGTGCAAGCATGGATGCGGAATCCGCTGTCCATCGGCGGGCCGGCCCCCGCACCGCGCAAGGCCACGGGCAAGGCGGCCGCTGGCAAGAAGGCCTCGGTCGTGTCCACCTTGAAGCTGCCCGACTGGCTCGACGAGCCGCCGCCGGAGCTGATGCCGCCCTGGATCCAGGACGAGACGGGCGCTGCCGCGTCCGCGCCGGCAGGCGCGAAGAAGCAGAAGGGGACCACGCGCAGGGTGCCAACGCCGGCCGAGGCCGCGGAAGCACAACCGCCATCGACGGCGAAGAAGGCCGGCAGCGGCAAGGGGGCCAAGGACGACCTGCCGGCCTGGCTCGACGAGGAGCCGGCAGCGAAGACACGGAAGCGCGGCACGCGCAGGGTGCCAACACCGGCCGAGGCCGGCGACGAGGCGGCACAACCAACGGCAGAGAGCGCCACGAGCGGCAAGAAGCCCCAGGACGACCTGCCGGCCTGGCTCGACGGCGACCCGGCAGCGAAGACTCGGAAGCGCGGCACGCGCAGGGTGCCAACACCGGCCGAGGCCGGCGACGAGACGGCGGCAGAAGCGCCACCGCCAGCCACGGAAGGCGACACGGCAACACCACCGTCACCGCCAAAGAAGAAGACCGGTACGCGGCGCAAGGGCACCAGGACGGGCAAGACGCGTCGCGCGCCGTAACACCCGGCGCGTTCACACTCCGGCGGACACGACCGACGCGCCGCGCAAGCCCGGGCCGACGCCCAACGTCGCGAGCCGCTGGCGAAACCGCAGATGCCGCCAGCGCGTCAGCTCGACCAACGGACGCCAGAAGCCTGCGACCAATCGGTGTCGGATCAGGAACGGCCACAGCCAGTTCGACTTCTTGTAGAGCAGGCTCATCGCGAGATACGCAGGGACCGCGCGCCAGTCCTCGGGGCGCCGGCGCCAGATCGAACGGAACGAGAACAGCGTGCGATACAACCACTCGTAGCCGCTCTGCAGCTGCTCCGCGCTCATGCGAGCCGGCCGGAAGACCACGTGCCCCGTGTCGTAGCGCGACCAGTCGCGGTGCAGGATGCGCCCCTCGCGCTCCATCTGCGCGAACATCGGTGTCCCGGGGTATGGAGTCAGGATGTGGAACGTCGCGCACTCGAGCCGGTTCTGCTCGACCCACTCCGCCGTGCGGTGGAACACATCGGGGCCGTCCTGGTCGAAACCGAGCACGAAGCTGCCGTTCACCTGGATGCCACAGTCGTGAAAGATGCGCACACGGCGGCGGTAGTCGTCGGGGCGTGGGGACTTCTTGCGCGCCGCGGTCAGGTTGTCTGCATCGAGCGACTCGAAACCGACGAACACGCCCGTGCATCCGGCGAGCGCCATCTCGCAGATCAGCGACGGATCTTCGGTCACGTCGATCGAGACCGCGGCGCTCCAGATCTTGCGCAACGGACGCAGCGCGGCGCAGAGTCGCCGCAGATACTCGGGTCGCGAGCCGAGGTTGTTGTCGATGAACACCGCGTAGGGTTGCCGATCCGCGGCGAACTCGGCGGCGATCTGTTCGGGTGCGCGCATCTGATACGGGATGCGCAGTCCTTCCGTCGACAGGTAGCAGAAGCCGCACCGGTTGTGACAACCGCGCGTCGCGATCAGGCTCGTCGTCGTGAGGAACGACGCTCGCGGCAGGATGGAACGCGCGGGCGTCGGGTCGGTCGCGTAGGGCGGCTCGCGATACGAACCGCGATACTCGGGCTGCAGTGCAGAGCACTCGACGTCGCGCAGGATGCGCGGCCACAACTGCACGCCTTCGCCGAGGACGAGCGCGTCGGCATGGGGTCGTGCTTCGCCGGGGCACGACAGCACGTGCAGACCGCCGAGCACGACGCGCGCGCCGTGAGCGCGATAGAACGCCGCGAGCTCGTAGGCGCGCGCCGCGAAGGTCAGGTGCACCGTGATGCCGACGACCTGCGGGAACGGATCGACTGGCGGCGGCCCCTGCAGCAGGTTCTCGTCCCAGTAGCTGACCTGCCAGGGTGAAGGTGTGGCCCCCGCGATGCTCGTGAGCGCGAGCGAGGGAGTCAGCACGTGCTTGCCGAAGCTCGCGTTCCGGTCCTTGCGATAGAACGGGTTCAGCAACAGCGCGTGGAACGGCTCGGGGCGGAAGCTGCCGGTGGCTGGCAGCGCGGGCGCGAACTCCATGGCCTTCGGTAGGTGTCGCATCTGGCCCTTGTAGCGGCTTATACTTTGCATTGCAAAGTCTAGCCGAGGTTTTGATGCGCCGCCTGCTCGAAGCTGCGGCGGAACTACTTCTTCGGCTGCTCGGGAGCCCTTTGCGGCTCGGGAGTCTTGGGCGGCTCGGGGGCCGCAATGCCCATGACTTCGCGTGGCTCTGGCTTCGGCGGCGCGACCATGTCCCCCATCACGGCTTCGCCCTTCCACTCGCGCGGCTGGGCGGGTGGCGTAACCGCGTTCGCCGCCTGGCGCGTGCAGGCCGCGACACTCCCCCACAACGCGAGCCACATCGCCGCGGCCCGCGCCCACGCGCGCCGCAATTTGCGCCGCAGGCCCACCGGGCAATCGCGCGTCAGGACCGTGCCGTCCGCGCGGCGGAAGAAGCGCACGCACACCCTGCCCTGCCGCGAGCGTTGCAGCAGCTCGTTCGCGTCGCGGCGCGACATTGCGCTGAGGTTGTGCACGTGCAGCTTGCACTGCGCGCAGAATCGCCGGCACTCGTCGCCCTGCATCTGGTTCCAGTCGGCCGAGCACGGCGAAGCGATCGAAATGCCATCGAGAAGGTTGTCGTTCATCGGGTTCCTCGAGAGGGGGCGCCGCAACGACCTCATCGCGCTCCGGTTCCCGCGGACTCGACCTCGGTCCCACGCATTTCCGTGCGCGCCATGCCAACGGCGGATCGAAAGGAGCACTGCGGAACTTCACGCAACGTTGCCGTTGCCGACACGTTGCTCGGCAGCATGGGGAACCCGAGAAGCACCATGCCGCATACCACTCCTGACCTCTGGTTGTTGTTCGCAGCGGGCCTCGCTCTCTTGCTGCTTGCAGCGCTCCCACGTGCTGCCCGCAGCCTGCGCCGCGGCCGCAACTCGTCGTAGCGGGCGGCTCGCGCCGGCGCAGGGTCAGGGCAGGCGGCGCCGCGAAAACAGATGCAAGCCGTACGCAGAAAACCGCGGACCGCCGCGACCCGCGGTTTGGCACGATCCTACGCCGCGACTACGGCTGCACGGTGAACGAGACGTCGTTGGTCAGCAGCAGCGAGCTGGCGCCGAAGATCAGGGACTGCACGTGGATGCCCTGATACAGCGCAACGGGCGAGCTGGGCACCAGCAGCGCGAGCCCGCTCGAGCTGCCGCTGCCGTCCAACACGCCGATCGGCGACGTGAACGGCTCGAAGAAGAGCGGGTCACTGAGGCAGATGCCCGGGAGGATCGGGTTGTTGGAGGTCAACGAGGCCGCGACGATCCAGAGCGCGCCCGGTTCGCTCGGCGCCGTGACCTGCAGCGGCGTGGGGAGACCCAGTCGGGCCGGCCCGGACGCCGTCAGCGCCGGCACTCCGGCCGGCTGGATCGAGATGCAGAACCAGTCGATCGACAGGTTCGTGAAGCCCGAGTCCCAGGCGCGCGTCTCGAACCAGTAGGTGCCCGGCGGGACGAACTGCCCGGTCGCGTCGCGCTGATTCCACGTGAACGAGAACGTCCCGTGCGGCGCGACCGGCACGATGACCGCCGGGCAGAAGATCCCGAGCGGCACGACCGGTCCGGTCTGGGAGCCCTGGTGGATGCGATACCAGCTGCAGGGCGAGGGAAGGTTCAGCCCCTGCCCGGCAGCGTCGGTGCCGGTGAAGGTGACGGGCACGCCGGGCGCGACGGGGTTCGGCGAGAAGCTGCCGGCGACGGTCTGAGCCGGCAGGCCGACGGTCAGCAGCATGGGGAACAGGCAGATTGCAAAGGTGCGCATGAGTGGAACTCCGCTTGGTGCAGGGAACGCGGTCGTCCCGCGACGACCGCAGCAGAGTCATCCTAGCAGCGCAACCAGGGCCGTGTTTCGATTGCGGGCATCAAACCGGGCCAGCAGCGGACCCGCGGTCACTTCGCCGGCAGGTATTGGGCCGGGATCGGCCCCGCGTCCGTCTCTTGCTCCCACAGGACCTGCAGCACGAACCACCGCCCCTGCTCGCGCACGAGTTGCATCGAGTTGATGCCGCGCATGAACGGCGCCGCGTCGTCCTTGCTGCGACGGCTCTCGTAGGTCGACCACACGTGCGCGAAGTCGCCGAACGAATCGACCTTGCGGGCGATCTCCTGTTCGAAGAAGCCGTTCTTCTCGAGCATCGGCCCCGACCGCGTCACGTAGTCCTCGACCTTCAGATGGCGGGCGCGCATGCCGTCCTTCGTCTTCACCACCGGTACGAGCTTCGCCTCGGGATGGAACAGCGAGCGCAAGCGGTCCCAGTCGCGTTTGCCGCCGGCCGGCCCCGAGATCACGTCGTAGAGCGCCGCGACGATCGCGTCGATCGAAGCGACGTCGGCCGGCTTTGCCTCGGGTCGCGGTGCGGGATCCTGGGCGGGCGTCGGCGCAGGGGCTGCGGGTTTCGGCTCCTGGAACAGCGGAACGGCGCCGCCGAGCACGGCGGCACAGACGAGAACGGCACGTAGCATGCCGCTGTTACGGAGCAGACATGCGCGGCGCGAGCGCCGGTCAGATGACCCCAGCCGCGACGAGGCCGGAGCACGGCGGCGGGATCCCGAAGCCAGCCTGCCCGGTACCGGCCAACGGCACGCAGACTTGGGCAGGTGGTTTGGCGCAGAGCAGGCAGGAGATGGACAGAGGGATGAGGAACGATCGCATGTGGCACCTCGTGAAGTGGTAGTGGTCTCCCCGGGGGTGCACGCATGTGCCCCCTCGGGGTAAGGCGAGTTGCGCGCGCGAATCGAGTCGGAATCGTCGGGAATCCCTCTCCTCCCTCGCGACCACGCCGTGGGCTTCCGGTTCCGCCGCGCCGGGCGCCGCGCCGGGCGGCAGACCAGTGCGTGAGCAGCCGGCCGCTACGGCTTCTCGAGCAGCCAAAGCTCACGACGCGGACCGTGTAGCAGCCACGTGCAAGTGTCGGCGAAGTGGCGCGTGCGTCACACCTTGGGCAAGGGTTCACCGATCCTTCATCGCGAGGCGCCATCTCTCGAGGGCCACGGGCGTCAGCGGTGAGGAGCATCGCGAAGACCCGAGGAGCCACGCGATGAGTGCCCACCAATTCCCTGTCGGTCCCCAGCACGGACTTCCGCCGCACCGCCTCGGCCGCCGTGAGTTCCTGTTCGCCGCCGGTGCTGCCGGCCTCGCCGTGTCGGCAGTGTCGTGCCGCCACGCCGGGGCCACGACCCCGACCACGAGCCGCCACGACTTCGCCGAGTTCGAACCAGTCGCCTCGGGCGTGGAAGACAAGCTCGCCGTGCCCAAGGGTTTCGCGATCGACGTGATCGCCGCATTCGGCGACGAGGTCGGCACCGACGCGAGCGGCCTGCCGGTTCGATGTGGCGCGGCATGCGACTTCACGGCATTCGTGCCCGACACCGGCTCGGCGAACGAAGGCATCTTGTTCGTCAATCACGAGTATCCCGAAGAAGTGATGCTCGGCGGCAAACCCGTCGTACTGGCCAAGACCGGGAAGGGAGCCGAGCAGATCGCGCGCGAGATGCAGAGCGTCGGCTTTTCGAGGCTGCACGTCCGGCGCGGCAGCGACGGCAGGTGGCGGATCGTGCGCGATTCGAAGCGCGCGCGCCGCGTCGACGCGCTCGGACCGTCGATCGCCGTGGCCGGCACACCCGAGATGAAGCGGTGGATCGGCGACGCGGTACCCGGCAGCCTCGCGAACTGCTCCGGCGGCGTGTCGCCGTGGGCGATGTTCTCATGCGAGGAGAACTTTCAGAACTACTTCCGCCGCGGCGCCGAGCTCAACTACGGCTGGACCCCCGAGGCCGAAGGCGCGAAGAAGGCGCTCGGTTACGGCTGGGTCGTCGAAGTCCCGCACGACCCAGCGTTGCCGATGAAGAAACACACCGCGTTGGGCCGCTTCCGCCACGAGAACGTCGCGATCCGCTGCGTCGCGAACGAGAAGCTCGTGGTCTACATGGGCGACGACTCGGACGACCAGCACTTCTACAAGTTCGTCTCAGACGACAAGTGCACGACGCCTGCCGCCCCCGAGAACAGCAGCCTGCTCGAGAAGGGCAGGTTGTATGTCGCCGACGTCAAGAACGGCGAATGGCTGTGGCTCGACCTCGAACACTGGCGCACGCGGGACGCGCTCAAATACGAAAAGGCCACGAAGGCGCTGCGCGAACGCCTGCGTGCCGAGAAGCTGCCGAAGGACGACGCCGAGCCGGTCACGCAGGCCGAGGCGCTCGCCTTCCCCGACACGGTGGCAAAAGCCATCGGCGGAACACCGCTCGATCGACCCGAGGACTGCGAGATCGGCCCCGACGGCGGCGTCTACATCGCGCTGACCAACAACAAGACGCGCGGCAACTTCTGGGGCAGCATCGCGCGCCTCGAGGAAACGGACGGCCACGCCGGCGAGAAGCTCTCGTTCGCGCATCTCGTGCACGGCGGCGAGCAGACGAAGTTCGCGTGCCCCGACAATCTCTGCTTCGATCCGGCCGGCGATCTCTGGTTCACGACGGATCGGGCCGAAGACGACATGGGCAAGCCGGTCTACAAGCCATACGGAAACAACAGCCTGTTCCGCATGCGCCGCTCGGCGCCCGGAAAGCTCGTGCTCGAGCAGTTCTGCACGGCACCGGTCGACGCCGAACTGACGGGCCCGTCGTTCACGGCCGACGGCTCGACGCTGTTCCTGTCCGTGCAGCACCCCGGTATCTGCGCCAAGACCGGCGAAACACGCAGCCGCTGGCCAGCCGCCGGCAACGATCCGAACGCCACGGCCAGCGCGAGCAACCAGCCGCGCTCGGCGGTGGTCGCGATCCGCAGGATCCGGTAGCGGCTAGCGCGCGAGGGCGCGCGAAGGCCGAAGGCCGATCGTGTGGTCGGAGTGCTGCGGGTCGCCGAAACCGCGATAGGCGCAGCGGACCGCAGTCGCGCGATCGGAATAGCGCCCACCGCGAAACACCTGGACCCTGGCCGTACCGCTGCGCCCCTCGCGCAGGCCGTCGCCGGCTCGGGCAGCACCGGGGCTCTCCTGCCAGCCGTCGCGGCACCACTCCATGACGTTGCCGTGCATGTCGTGCAGGCCGAACGGATTCGCCGCGTAGGTGCCGACCGGCGCAGTCGCGCCATAGCCGTCGGCGATGCCCGGCTCGAACGACCAACCCTCGGGATAGAACTTGCGCGAGCCCTCGTCGGCGATGTTTGCGTGGCCCTGCAGCGAGGCCGGATCGTCGCCCGTGTACCAGGTCGTCTCGGTGCCGGCGCGGCATGCATACTCCCACTGTGCGTCGGTCGGCAGCAGCATGTCGAGCCGGCGCAACAGTACGGCGCAGTCGACAGCGCTGACCGACTCGACCGGGTGGCGCAGGTCCACGGGCTTGCCGCCGCGTGGACTACCGGGTTGGTAGTGGCTCGGGTTCTTGCCCATGATCGTCTGCCACTGGGCCTGCGTCATCTCGTACTTCGACAGCAGGAACGGCCTGAGGTCGAGCGACTCCTCGGGCGGATCCAATGCGGGCCTCGACGCGCCGGGTTCGCACAGGCCCACGAGGCAACTGCCGCCGGGCAGCAGCACGAGCACGAGGCCGGTTGCGGCGGTGATCTGCAGCGCGCCGGTCTTCGCATCGCGCGCCGGCACGCTGCCGGTCTCCAGGTGCGCGAACTCGAGCAGGTGCGTCTGCGGGTCGCATCCGAGCGGAATCAGACCGCGCTGCGGCAGCAACTCGAGACCGCGGTACGGTCCGTCGGGAGCGTGCGCGCATGCAATCGCCTGCGCCCAGCCTTCTCGCTGTTGTTCGATCGTCAGCCGATCGAGGTCGCTGGCGAACGCGCGCCGCATCGAGACCGATTCCCGCTCCTTCTCGAGCAGCTTGGCCAGTTCGAGGAGGTCGGTCAGCGCTTGCCGGCGAAAGGCGTGCTCCGAGTTGCCAGGCTCGAAGCTGCGACCCAGCTGCTCGAGCGCCGCCGCGTGTTTCGGCATCCGCGCGAGCAGCCGATCGGTCTCGTCGAACCACGCGTCGAAGCCGCCGACGCCCGCGATGCGATCGGGAGTGGTCGGCCACAGGCTCTCGGCCCTCGTGCGCAGGTCCTTGGCGCGTTCGAGGTCTGCGAGCTGCCGCCACCCGGCCAGCGCGGTGCGCTCGTTGCCGAGCAGCACGAGCGTCAGCACGAGGCCCGCGGCGAGCACGAGGAACAGCGTGCCGAGGCTCGCGGCCAGCGCCGGGTTCCGGCGCGCCCAACGCGACAGGACCACGGACGACGTGACGGGCCGCGCGTGGATCGGAAGGAAGGTGCGCACGCGCGCGAGGTCCTCGGCAAAATCGAGCGCGGTCGCATATCGATCGCGCGGTTCCTTGCTCATCGCCGTCGCGAGCACGAGGCCGAGGTCGCCGTTGATCGCGCGATTCCATCGCCTCGGGTCCGGCGCCTCCTGCCTCTGGATCATCTGGAACAGCCGCTCGCGCGTCGGCGCCGCGAACGGGCGCGCGAGCGTCAGACACTCGTAGAGCGTCGTGCCTAGCGAATAGACGTCCGAGGTGCGCTCCACGCGGCCGGAGAGCAGCTGTTCCGGCGACATGTAGACCGGCGTGCCCAAGACGTCGCCAGTGCGCGTCACGCCCTCTTCGGAGTCGGGAACGGAGGCGAGGCCGAAGTCGAGCAGGACCGGGTCGCCCATCGGCGTGATCATGATGTTCGCCGGCTTCACGTCGCGATGGACCACACCGCGTTCGTGCGCGAGATGGAGTGCGCGCGCGGTCTGCTCGATCAGCACCAGCACGGGGACGATGTCGTTCCAGCTCCAGGCCGCGGGCGCCGCCGCGGACGCGTTGGCGGGCGCAGGCTGCAGGCGCAGCACGTCACCGCGATCGCGTGCGTTCGCGATGCGGCTCGCGAGCGTCTCGCCTTCGACGTAGCGCATCGCGATGAACGGAACGCCGGCCTCCGAGCCGAAGTCGTGGATCCCGCAGATCGCCGGGTGTTCGAGCTTCGAAGCGACGAGCGCCTCGCGTTGCAGGCGTTCGAGCGCGCGCTCCGAGCTCGCCCCGTGCAGGACCTTGAGCGCCACCTGGCGGTGCAGCACGGTGTCCTCGGCGAGATAGACCTCGGCCTGCCCACCGCGTCCGAGGTCGCGCAGCACCGCGTAGCGGCCGAACCGCCGGCCGCCCGCGGCCGGGCCGGGCTCGCGCCATCGCAGGACCTCGCCGGCGGTGGACCGTTCGCGTTCGAGCAGCCAGCGCGCCGCGACGATGCGGTCGCAGAACTGCTCGGCGTCCAGACCATGGGCGCGCGCGAACGCTGCGGGCTCCACCTCCTCGCCGGCGAGCGCGCGTTCGAGCCACTCCTCGACGGCCTGGCGCAGAACCGTGTCGGTCATGGCCGATCCCGCGACATGAACTCTTCGAGCCTGACCAGCGCATGCGCGAGCCGCTTGCGCACCGCGTCGTCGGAGCCGAGCGACAGCGAAGAGGCGATCGCGCCGAACGAACAGTGCAGTTCGAGCCGCATCACGATGAGCTCGCGTTCCGTCGGCGTGAGCCTGTCGAGCGCTTTGAGATAACGCGCCTCGAGCTCGCGGCCGGCAGCGACATCGATCGGGCCCGGGTCGCGGGCCGGCACGTCGACGCCGCCGGTCCCGGTCGAGTCCTCGCGCAGCGGCTCCACGCGGCCCGCGTCGCGCCGCTTGCGCATGAGGTCGCGCGCGCGGTGGCGCAGCTTGTGCGCGACGATCGTCGACAGCCAGCGCAGGAACGACCCCTTGCCGCGGTACTCGAACTGCGGCAGGTCGCGCACCGCGTCGGCCAACGCCGATTGCACGATGTCGGCGGTGTCTTCGAGCTGCCGCAGCCGCCAGCCCAGCCGCGCATGCACGAGCCGCACGAGCTGCGGCTGCGATCTCCGGATCAACGAGTCGAAAGCGACCCGGCCGCCTTGCTGCGCGCGATGCACCAGCTCGGCGGTGGGCTCCGGAGCGGGGGGATCAGGGGGGTGCGGCATCATGTCGCGGCCCGGTACTGGTGAGTGTACCGGGCGCAGCGGCGACAAGGTCAGATGATGACGCCCGTTCCCTCCGAGAGGGCGATGCTCCCCGCCACCAGCACGACCGTGTGCGCGGTGATGATCATCCCGAGCGGCCCGCCGGTCGGGGGCAGCGGGATCGGAACAGGCAGGGGTGCCGGTCCGGCTGGACCGACAAAGGCGAGGATCGGGATCGGCAAGGCGACGGCGAGGAAGCCGGGTCCTAACGGCGGGAACAGCAGCGGCGGTGGGACCGGGAACGGCGGCGCCGAGAAGCCGACGATGAGCAGCATCGGGGCCCCGGCCAGCCCCGCGAGCGGTGCGAGCGCGCCGATGACGAAGCCCGGGTTCCCAGCCGCATAGAGGACTGCGGGCGCGACGAGGCCTGCGCAGGGCGGCGCAATCGGGAAGCCAGCCTGACCAGTGCCGACCAACGGCACGCAGACCTGCGCGGATGCCGGCTCGGGGCAGAGCAGGCAGAGGAGGGACAGGGGGATGAGGAAAGATCGCATTGGTGGCACCTCGTGAAGTGGTGGTGGTGGTGATTTCGGGGTGCACGCACGTGCTCCCCTGGGGACAAGGCCCCTCCGCGCGCGAACCGGAGCCGGAATCACGAGGAATCCCGATCCGTGCACCCCCGGCGCAACGTGCGTCCGGTGCCGCCGAAGGCTGCGCGCTACACCTTCTCGAGCAGCCAGAGCTCACGACGCGGACCGTGGAGCAGCCACGTGCAATCGCCGAGCACATCGCGGCCGAGCACGCCGCCGCGTTCGCTGCGGGCGACGAGCAGATCCTCGAACGTGCGGCTGCCGAGCTTCAGGCGGCGCAGGTGGTGCAGCGAGGACTGCTCCGTCACGCCGTGCACGCCGACGAACGAGCCCTCGTCGGGCGGCACCCTGACGCGCGCTGCTACGCCCTGCCGGCGCAATTCTGCTTCGATCGCGGCGGCCCGCTCGTCGGAACGCCTCCGGGCGAGTGCTTTGCCGGAAGGCAGCTGCAGCGCGTCGACGGCGTCCGCCGGCATCGACGTCGATTCGGCGCCCGTGTCGAGCAACAGCGCCACCTCGAGACTGTCGTCGATGCGAACGGTGACCGTCGGCCGCCATTCGTCGTGCCCGAGCGTCAGCACATCGCTGACGCGGTAGCCACGGTCCTCCACGAGACGCTGCGCACCTTCTGCCGGCGCCATGTGCACGACACGCTGCCGCGCATCGAACAGCCAGGCACAGGCACGCAACAGATCGAACCCGATCAAGCCGTCGCCGAGCGATGCCGGCGCGCGCAGGCAGATCGCGCGGCTGTAGAACGTCGTGGAGCCGAGGTGCAGAGCGTAGTCCGCTTCGCCGGCAGCCGTCCGCGTGGCACCGGTGCCGTCGGTGACCTCCCGTCCCGTCGTGAGCACCGTTAGCCCACACCGCTGCGCGGTCGCGATCGGCAGCAGCGCGGTCGGCGAGCCGGTGTCGACGCACATGCGCACGGGCGTGCCGTTCATGATTCCGTCGACGCGGAAGCCGGCGTCGATCGCAAGGCTGCCTGCGACGATGCCGTGCACGGCACACGTGGTGAAAGCCATGACCGCCGCGCAAGAGAGCGCCGCCGATCTGAGCCATGGGTTCGCCATTCGTCGCCTTTACGGTCGTGCGGCGTCTCGAGCTCCCGGTCTGCACGTGAGCAGTTCCGCCGATGTTGTCGACGCGAGGTGCGGGCTCGAGATCGCACACGCCGCGTTGCCATGATGTAACCTGCTGGACCCCGCATCGCTAGAACCCCGCATCCTGATGACACCACTCCATGCGATCGCCCTCCTGCTCATCCCGACCCTGCCACTCGCGGCACAGACGACCACCGTGGTCGTGCCGTGCGACCTCGACAACACGCTCTTCGAGGATGCGACCGGCTCGTTGAGCAATGGCCAGGGGACGAGCGTGTTCGTCGGGCTGCCGAACGTCGGCGGCAAGCGGCGCGCGCTGCTGCGCTTCAACGTGGCGTCCGTGGTACCGCCAAATGCGCGAATCCTCAGCGCGCGGCTGCAGATCAACGTGGTCACCTCGACCGCCCCGGTTCCGCTCGCGGTCACGGGACACTACTGCCTCCGTCCCTGGGGCGAGGGCGCGTCGGTGGCAACGGGCGGCGCCGGTGCCCCGGCGCAGGCCGGTGACGCGACGTGGTTGCACACCATCTACCCGACGGCGTTCTGGACGACGCCCGGCGGGGACTTCGACGCGACGCCGAGCTTCACGATGACGACACCCCAGACTGGTGTCGCGATCGCGCCGGAATCGCTGCTCGCGGCAAGGGACGCACAATTCTGGCTCGAAGCGCCGCAATCGAACTTCGGCTGGCTGCTGCGCATGGTCGACGAGGTCACGGTCCAGACGGCGCGACGGATCGACTCGAGAGAGAGCACCGGCACGAGGCCGTCGCTGTCCGTGACCTACGCGCTGCCCGGCACCGTCGGCTCCTGGGGCACGAGTTGCACCTTCGGCGCCCCTCCGTTCCTCCTGGCCATCCAAGGAGCGCCCGTCCAGAGCGGCACGGTGCAGCTGAACCAGACCGGCGGTCCCGTGAACGGGATCGGGGCGAACTTCTTCGACCTCGCGCTCGACCTTCCGGGCGTCCCGCTCGCACCGGGATGCTTGGTCTACCTGACGTCGACGTTCTTCCCGTTGTCGATGTTCACGCTGGACGGTCTCGGCACGGCAAGCACACCGCTGCAGTTGCCGGGCGGCTTCCACGGCACGCTCGTGGCGAGCCAATCCGCGGTGCTCGCCCCGACGCCGCTCGGCTTCGCGCTCAGCAACGCCGGCTACTTCGTGATCCAGTAGTCGATCACCGGAGCACGTCGAGCAACGTGACGCCGCGCACGGGCTCTGGCAGCGGCAGCGCCGTCGCGGCGGCGTCGATCTCGTGCTCGCTCAGCAGCGCCGGGCCGCGCGACAGCGTGCTTTTGAGCAGTTCGCGGTCGCCGGCCTGCCGCGCCACGACCGCCAGCAGGTAGCGCACCCGCAGGTCGTCCGGCAGGGACTCCGCGGCCGCAGTCAGGGCCGCTTTGGCTTCGCGCCGCTGCGTGAGATGCAGCATCAGCGCGTGCAACAGCCGCGCCTCGCCGTTCTCGGCGTCGCGGGCGATCTCGGTTTGGGCGCGCTCGATCACGGCAGCCGCACTCGCGGGCTCCGCAGCGAGAACCACCGCGTTCGCGATCAGCACCTGCACGGACGCCGTCGCGACGTCGGAGGGTGCGCGCAAGCCGCGCACCTGCAGTTGCTCGGCGCCGCAAGCGTCGCTGTCCGCGAGGGCCGCGAGGTAGCCACCGGGCAGCCAGTCGCGTCGCACGGCTACGAGCACGCCGCTGGTATCAGTTTCGGACGGAAAGGCGGCCCCGTGCAGCCAACGCAGCGGCGATGACAGCCCCGGTTCAGCAACATCCCCGAGCGCCTCGGCACCGAGCCGCTCCAGCAGCAAGTTGCGTTGCAGGCGCACCCGCGGCGAGAACTCGCCCGCGAGCGCGCCACCGAAGTCTCCCGTGCGCAGCAGCTCGATCGCCTCGCCCTTGCGGCCGAGGACCGCGAGCAGACGCGCGCGCGTCAATTGCAGCTCCGGCAGCTGCACGGCCGCGTCGGGGAACACGGAGGTCTCGCGCGCGCTCGTCGCGAGCAGCTGGATCGCGCGACAGGTCGCCTCGAGCCGGCCGTTCGCGTCGCCGACGTGCGCGCAGACGCGCGCGCGCAGCAACCACGCGGCGAGGAGGTCCTTGTCCTTGTCGAGCGCAGCTCGCAGCGATTGCTGCGCCAGCTTCGGAGAGCCGGCTGCCAGGTGCACACGCGCGCGCTGCAGGTCGACGATCGCGTGCCGTGACGGCGGAGCCGATGCCAGCAACCGATCCGACGCGGCGAACGCGTCGTCGTGCCGGCCGACGAGCGCGAGAGCCGCGACGCGGTGGAACGCAGCTTCGAACGAGTCGCCCTTGGCGAGGACGCCGTCGAGCAAGGAGAGCGCCGTCGTCGCGAGCGCGTTCGCGATCGCGGCGGGGACCGGCACGACGGCGATCGGGCTCCACTCGGCGCCGAACGACACCGGCCCGTTCTGCGTCGTGCCGCCTTCGGCGAGTGCCAACAGCACGCGCGCCGTCAGCACGTGAACCCATGGTTCGGCGCCGCCGAGTACCTTGCCGACCGCCGCGACGGGCTCGTCGAGGTCCGCGAGCCGGCGCGCCTCGAGGCAGCGCAGCGCCGCCCAGAGCAGCAGCGGGGTGCCGTAGCGCGGCCGCAGCGCCGACGCCTGCAGCAGGTCGTTGCACGCTTCGACCGGCCGCGCGACGTCGGGGCACGTGCGGCACCAGCCGCGGTGCAGCAGCGCCTGGTAGCGCATCTCGCCGGGCAGCGTGCCGTCGAGGGCCTGCGTGAACGCTGCGTTCGCGGCATCGTGGTCCTGTTCGTCCTGGTGCCAGAAGCCGAGCCAGAACGCGACGCCGGCATCGCGCTCGTCGAGGCCAGCTCGCAGGCGCTGCGCCTCGGCTTCGCGGCCGCGTTGGCGCTCGTGCACGGCCGCCATCATGCGATCTGCGGCCGTGGCGCCGGGGTGCGCAAGCAAGGCCGCGATCGCGCGGTCCGTCGCCGCGGCATCGTCGCCGACGTCCATACGCGCGCGCGCCAACACGCGCAACGCTTCGAGCTCGCGCGGGTCGCTGGCCACGAGGTCCTCTGCGGTGCGCAACGCTTCGTCGGCGGCGGCCGAACGCGTCGACGCGCCGGCAACGATCTGCTCGCCGAGGCCGAGGCGGCTGTAATACCGCAGCGAAGCCCCGCCGAAGACCGTGATGCGTTCGGGCGCCGCGCCGAGCAGCTCGTCGACGCGCGCGAGACTCACCTGCCGCTGCAGCGACGCCGCGCGCGTGCCGGAATCCGCAGCCTGTCGCCAGGAGATCGCGACGGCCAGCACCGAGAAACACACGACCGCGAGCAGCGCCACGATCGCGGGACGCCGGCGCAGGCGACGCAACGAGCGGCTCACGACGCCGTCGTGCCGCGCGAGCACGGCGTTGCCGTCGACGAAGCGCCGCAGATCGTCCGCCAAGGCCGCGGCCGTCGCGTAGCGGCGCGCGGGCTCCTTCGCGAGACACTGCAGCGCGATGCGGCTCAGCTCTTCGAGAACACCAGCTCGCAGCCGGCGCGGATCGACCGCGTCGCGGTTCAGGATCCTGTCGATCACGGCCGCCAGCGGCCCCGGCAGGACGGGCGGCCGGCCGCAGAGGCATTCGTACAACACGGCGCCGAGCGAGTAGACGTCGGTCTGCGGCGTGACGTTCTCGGCGCCGATCGCCTGCTCGGGCGCCATGTAGAGCGGCGTGCCGAGGAAGTCGCCCGTGCGCGTCAACGTCGCGGCGTCGACGTCGAACGCCTTCGCCAACCCGAAGTCGAGCACGACGGCGCGGCCGTCGCCGAAGACGAGGTTGGCGGGTTTGATGTCGCGATGCACGACGCCGTTCCGGTGCGCGAACTCGAGCGCGTCGGCCGCGTCGGCGAGCACGCGCGCGAGGCCCTTCGCATCGTCGAACAACACGCGCGCGCTCGCGTGGTCGACGTCGCGCGGAACGCCGTAGGCCGCGAGCAGGCGCTGCAGCGAGCGGCCCTCGAGCCGTTCCATCGCGAGCCACGCGGCGCCGTCGGTCTCGCCGAAGCCGAGCACACGCACGATGCCGGGATGCTGCAGCGACGCCGCCGTGTGCGCCTCGCGCTGGAAGCGCGAGGCCGAGTGCAGGTCCTTCGCGACATGCGCATGCATGACCTTCAGCGCGACGCGCCGGCGCGTCGACACCTGCTCGGCGTCGTAGACGACGCCCATCGCGCCGCGCCCGAGCTCGCCGAGCAGGCGGAAGTCGCCGAAGCGGCGCGGCAGGTCGCGCGGCGGCGCCTGTGTCGCGAGGCCGTCGATCTCGGCGAGTTCCTCGAGCTCGCGCAGGAACGTCTCGCGCAGCGCCGGCGCCAGCTCGTGCGCGAACGTTCCGGGCAGCAGGTCGGGCTCGGCCTCCTTGCGCAGCAGCCAGTCCCCGATCGCGCGTTCGAGCTCGTCGTCCGTCGTCACGCGTCGCCTCCGCGATCGCCGATCGCGGCCTTCAACTTGCGCAGCGCGCGGCTCAGCAACAGCGCGACCGCGTTGCGCGTGCGCCCGATGCGGTCTCCGATCTCCTGCAGCGACAGGCCCTGCACGCGCGCGAGCGTGATCACTTCGCGGTCGTCGGCGGACAGCGTCGCGAGTGCTTGGTCGAGCCGCGCCTGCATCTCGGCGCCGATCGTAAGCGTGCGCGGACCGGGGCCGGCGTCGGCGGGCTGCACGCCGCCCGGCACGAGCGAGCTGCCGTCGCGCTGCAGTGGCTGCTCGAGCCGCCGGTCGCGCTTGTGTGCTTGCGCCATGCGCTGCAGGTTGGCGAGGCGGTTCAGCGCCACGGTCGCGAGCCAGCGGAAGAACGAATCGGGTCCTTGGTAGGTGTAGTCGGCGAACTGCTTCGTGGCTTCGAGATACGCTTCCTGCACGAGGTCGTCGAGTTCGGCGTGCCGCGGGCCCTTGAGCGCGATCAGGCGCCGGAGCCGGCCCTCGCAACGGGCGAAGAGCTGGTCGAGGGCCTGCACGTCGCCTGCGGCGGCGTTGTCGACGAGACGCTTGGTGTGGCGCGAGTCCATGGTCGGTGCGCTCGGACGGGAACGCTACCCGCTGGCAAGGTAGGCGGCCGCCCCGACATGTCAGCCGTTCCCGTGTTTTCGCAACAGGCGCCGGCCGCTGCGAGCCGCGATCTGCCCCGACATTCCTTGCAAGCGCCCTACCTGACAGGGCGTGAACACTCCACGACGCATCTTCTTCGTTCGGACGACCATGTCGCTGGCGGCCGTCGTCGCACTCTCGGCCTGCGGTGAGCGCGCCGCGGAACTCACGCTGCCATTGCGCATCGCGTTGTCGCCGCATGCAGGCACGGCGGCCGTCGACGACGCGATCCGCACGATGCAGGCGAAGGTCCGCGATCGCGCCGACGTGCCGCGGCTCGAACGGCTCGCCGCGCTGTTCGTCGGCAAGGCGCGCAGCAGCGGCGACCCCGGGTTCTACAAGCAAGCGGAGGCATGCGCGGACGCGATGCCGCCAGAGAACGGCGGCGCGCACGCCAGAGCACTCGTGCGCGGCCACGTGCGCCACGCCTTGCACGACTTCCCGGCCGCCGAACGCATCGCGCGCGAGCTGGCCAGCGAGCGCGGCATGTTCCTCGACCACGGCCTGCTCGGCGACGTGCTGCTCGACCTCGGCCGCCTCGACGAAGCACGCGCGAGCTATCAGCGCATGATGGATCTGCGGCCGGGCCTGCAGAGCTATGCGCGTGCCGCACAGCTGCGCTGGCTCGCCGGCGATCTCGCGGCGTCCCGCGAGCTGCTCGAGCTCGCGAGCGGGGCCGGCAGCCGGCGCGACCCCGAGTCGCTGGCCTGGGTGCTCTGCCGGCGCGCTGCGCTCGAGTTGCAGGCCAACGAGCCCGCGACCGCAGCGCGACTCGCCGACGAAGCGCTGGAACTCGTCCCCGACTATCCGGCCGCCCGTCTCGCCCGCGGCCGCGCCGCGCTCGCGCTCGGCGACGTGCAGAGTGCTTTGCCCGAGCTGGCGGCCGCGTGCGCGAGCTACCCGTTGCCTGAGCATCTCTGGGCGCACGCCGACGCGCTGCGACTGGCCGGAACCGAGACCGAGGCAGCGAAGGTCGAAGCTGAACTGCGACGCAGCGGCGCGACCGAGGATCCGCGCACGTTCGCGCTGTGGCTCGCGACCCGCGGCCTCGACGCCGCGCGCGCGCTGCAACTTGCCGAGGCCGAGCTGCGCCTGCGCCAGGATCCGCTGACTCTCGACGTCACAGCACTCGCGCGCCTTCGCTGCGGCGACGTGACCGGCGCCGAAGCCGCGATGCGGCAGGCACTCGCCTGTGGCCTGCAGGACGCGCGCCTGTTCGTGCACGCCGCGCTGATCGCCGACGCGGCTGGCGATCGCGAACGCGCTTTGCGCCACCGCGCCGCGGCCAACGCGCGCGCGGCTGCGCTGCTGCCGAGCGAGCGCCGTGCGCTCGAACCGCAGGTCCGCGGCTCGTGACCCTGTCGTCGACGCGCTCGCCGCTGCACAGCGACGGAGCGTCGTTCCTGTTCGCAGTTCTCCTTCACCTCAGATTGCCATGAAAAACCGACTGCTTCCGCTCGCGGCTCTGCTCGCGAGCACGACGTCCGCGCTGGCCTCGAGCCACATGGACGCTCCCCTGATCACGCTCGACGATGCGGCCAACACGACCGACGTCTACGCATTCGTCAGCGCCGCTCCCGGAAGCGGCAAGTATCTGACGCTCGGCCTGTCCGTCTATCCGTTCGAGGACCCGGGCATCGGCCCGAACAAATACAACTTCGACGACCGCGTCACCTACGCGCTGCACGTCTCGACCGGCCCCGACCTGGCCGCCGGCCGCAAGACGTTCAGCTACTACTTCCGCTTCGACACGAGCTACAAGGCGCGCACCACGATCCTGCAGTCCTACACGGGCGTCGTGCAGAACGTCGACGAC
>DASRJH010000155.1:0-8649 GCA_035649575.1 Planctomycetota bacterium | reverse complement strand
GCTCGTGCCGTTGGCCGCGATCGCTGCCGGCAGCACCGAGCCGACGCGGGCAGGGGCCACGGCCGACATGTCGGTCGCGGCGGTCGCGCGCGTGCTGTTCGGACCACTGCTCGTGCCGTTCGAGCTGACAGCGCTGCTGCTGCTGATCGCGATCGTCGGAGCGGTGACGTTGTGGCGGCGCTCGCCCGCACAGGAGCGGCGGTGATCGCTGTCGTCGTGTCGTCGACGGCCGTCGTGCTCGTCACGGCCATCGCGCTGTTCGGGCTCGGCATCGCGGGCCTGTTGTCGCGGCGCAGCCCGATCGCGATGTTGATGTCGATCGAGCTGATGCTGAACGCGGGCAACCTGCTGTTCGTGCTCGGTGGCCAGTGGCACGGCCACGCGGGCGGCATCGCCGCGGCGACGCTCGTGCTCGTGCTCGGGGCCGCCGAAGCGGTCGTCGGCCTCGCGCTGGCACTCGCGCTGTTCCGGTCGCGGCCGGCAGCCGACGTCGACACGCCGCTGCAGACGCCGGCTCCCGCGCCATCCGAGTCGACAGCCGAGGCGCCAACCGAGGCGCGCCGCGAGCCCGCGGAGGTGAACGCGTGAACGCGTGGCTGCCGTGGGCCTTCCTCGCGCCGCTGCCGGGACTGCTCGCGACAGCGTGCGGCCGCGGCCACCGGCCGGGCCTCGCGAGCCTGCCCGGGCCGCTGCTCGTGTTCGCCGCCGGGATGCTATGGCTGTGCGGGGCGCAGCAGCCGCTCACGGTGCGCATCGAGGGCTGGCTGCCGTGGCTCGGCGACGGCGCGTTCGCGTTGTATCTCGATGGCCTCGCGGCGCTCATGCTGGCCGTCATCGGCGCCGTCGCGACGTGCGTCTACGTCTACTCGCTCGGCTACATGCACGGCGATCCGGGGCGCCGGCGCTTCTTCGTGCTGCTGGACGTGTTCATCGTGTCGATGGTCATGCTCGTGCTCGCGGGCAACCTCGTCGTGTTGCTCGTCGGTTGGACAGCGGTCGGCATCAGCAGCTACCTGCTGATCGCGTTCTGGCGCGAACGCGCCGGCACGATCGCCGCCGGCATGCAGGCGCTGGCCGCGAATGCGATCGGCGATGCCGCGCTGCTGCTCGCGATCGCATTGCTGCCGGCCGGCGCCGGCGACCTCGCGACGCTGCACACGGCCCCATTCAGCAACGCGGCCGGCGGCGTGCCCGGGGGTGCTGCGACGATCGCCGCGCTGTTGCTCGTCGCGGCGGCCGCGAAGTCCGCGCAAGGACCGCTGTATTTCTGGCTGCCGAGCGCGATGGCCGGGCCGACGCCCGTGTCGGCGCTGATCCACGCCGCGACGATGGTCGCCGCCGGCGTCTATCTGCTGTGCCGCACCTCGGCGCTGTTCGCGCTGGCGCCGGCCGTGATGGCCTTCGCGGCCTGGCTCGGCGTGCTGACGGCGCTCGCGGCGGCGGTCGGCAGCCTCCAGCAGACGAACTACAAGCGCGGTCTCGCCTACAGCACGCTGTCGCAGCTCGGCATCATGTTCGCGGCGGCCGGCGTCGGCGCGCCGTTCGCGGCGTTCTTCCACCTGTTCACGCACGCGTCGTTCAAGGCGCTGTTGTTCCTCGTCGCCGGCATCGTGATCCACTCAGCAGGCGGCGAAGAACGGCTCGAACGCCTCGGTGGTCTGCGACGCGCGCTGCCGGGGGCCGCGGTGCTCGCGTTCATCGGCTCGATGGCGCTGATCGGCCTGCCGGTCGTGACGGCCGGCGCGTTCAGCAAGGACCTCGTGCTCGAAGCAGCGTTGGCGCAGCAGCCGCTGATCGGCTGGCTGCTGCTCGGCGGCGTGTTGTTGACGGGTCTCTACACGGGCAGGCTGTGGTTCGCGGTGTTCCTGCGCGGCGATGCGTCGCGCCACGTGCATGCGCCGGGCCCGACCATGCTCGTGCCGGTCGCCGTGCTCGCCATCGGCGCGATCGGCCTCGGCTGGCTCGGACCCGCGTTGGCGCGCGTGCTCGCCGTAGGCGCGGCCCCCGAGTTCCACGCCTGGTCGGGGCTCGGCGCGCTTGCGGGCGGGCTCGGCCTTCTGGGTTTCGTCGCAGCGGGTTGGTGGGTGCGCGCGCGCGGCAGCGGTGCCGTGCTGCCGCCGTTCGGCCTGCCGTGGGTCGCCGGCGCCGCCGATGCGTTCACGCGCTCGTCGCGCGCGATCGCCGGCGTGCAGGACGGCCGTCTCGTCGGCTACGTGTTCTTGTGTGTCGTCGGCACCGCGGCCGCCGTCACCGCTTCGGTGCTGCTGCCATGAACGTCATCGCACCACCGTTCGAGCTCCCCCACGGCCTCACCGCCGCGTGCGTGCTCGGCGTCGGTGCGGCTGTCGTGCTCGCCGCCGCGAGTCGTTTGCGGATGACAACGTGCAACTTCGTCGCCGCAGCCGTGCCGGTCCTCGCTGCGATCCCGATCGCGCTGCAGCCGTCGGCCGAGACCGTGCCAGTGCTGCTCGTGCTCGGCGCGTGCCTGATCTGCGGCTGCTTGCGCGGCGACGACCTTGCTTTGCCGCACCATCGCGCCGAAGCCGTGGCGCTGCAGCTGCTCGGCAGCGCCGGCGCGTGCGTGCTCGCGACCGCAACCGACTGGTTGTCGCTGTTGCTCGGCTTCGAGGCGATGTCACTCGCGGTCGCCGTGCTGGCCGGCAATGGGCGCCACGGCAGAGCGCTCGAGGGCTCGTTCCGCTTCTTCGTCGTCTCCGCGGTATCCGCGGCGACGCTCGTGTTCGGCATCGCGATGCACTTCGCCGCGACCGGGTCGTTCGCGCTCTCCGCACCACCCGTCGCAGGTGAGGGCATGCAGGCGATGGCGACCGCCGGCGCCGTGCTCGCGGCGGTCGGCCTCGGCTTCGAGCTCGCGATCGTGCCGTCGCACCTCGCGACGCTGGCGATCGTGCGCTCGGCGCCAACCAGCTGCGTCGGTTTTGCGACGCTGGTCTCGAAGGTCGGCGCGGCCTTCGCGATGGCGAAGCTCGCGGCTGCGCACCCGGCGCTGCAACCGATCCTGGTGTGGCTCGGCGTCGCGACGATCGTATGGGCGGCGCTCGGCGGCCTCGGCCAGCGCACCGCGCGCGGCCTCATTGCCTATTCCGCGGTCGGCCACGCGGGTTTCCTCGCGTTGGCCGCCGCCGGCGGCGGCGCTGCGGCTGTGCCGTTCTACGCGATCGTCTATCTCTGCTCCGCGGCGCTCGTGCTGGCCGGCTGGAACGGCGAGAACGACGCCGAGCTCGCGGCCGGACGCGAACTGCCGCTGGCCGAGATCGCACGCCGGCCGCTGCACGGTCTGCGCCGGACCGCGTGGGTCGTCGGCGTCGTGTCGCTCGCGGGCATTCCGCCGGCTCCGGGTTTCCTCGCGAAGATCACGGTGCTGCGCGACACGTGGGCCACGGCCGGCACGACTGCCACGGCGATCGCGGCGTTGGCCAGCGTCGCGGCGGCCTTGTTCTACCTGCGGCCGGTGCCGGAGCTGCTCGCGGGACCGCGTGCGGCCGCCTCGACGGTGCCGTTCGCGGCGCGTGTCGCCATCGCCGTGGCCGCCGCTGCCGGCGTCGTCTGCGCGCTCGCGCCAGCCTTCTCGATCGGCGCCGCTAGGTGATGATGCCGGCGATCGCGGCCGACAGATAGGAGGCGAGCGTACCGCACAAGAGCGCCTTGAGCCCGAGCCGCGCGAGGTCGCCGCGGCGTTCGGGCGCGAGCGCGCCGATGCCGCCGATCTGCATGCCGACGCTGGCGAAGTTCGCGAAGCCGCAGATCGCGATGCTGAGGATCAGCAGACCCTTCTCGGTCGCAATCGGCACCGTCTTGTCGGTCAGGTTCTTGAACGCGACGAACTCGTTGACCGTGAGCTTCGTGCCGAGCAGTGTCGCCACCGAGGTCACGTCCTGCGACGGCACGCCCATCGCCCACGCCATCGGGTAGAAGAGCTTGCTGAAGATCCAGTCGAGCGACAGCGTGAACTGCGGGTCGAACAGGTGCCCGATCTCACCGAGACTCCAGTTGATACCCGCGATCAAAGCGGTGAAGCCGATCAGCATCGCGATCACGTTCATGCCGATCCTGAAGCCGTCGAACGAGCCGTGCGAGATCGCGTCGATCGCGTTGCAGTACTCGCTCTTCACGTCGAGCTTGACGCGACCCATCGTCTGGCTCTCTTCGGTCTCGGGCCAAACGATCTTCGCGATCACGAGCGCGCCTGGCGCCGCCATGATGCTCGCGGTGATCAGCTTCGGCGCGAGGTCCATGCCGGCGCCAGCGCCCATGTTCGCGTAGACGATCAGGATGCCGCCCGCGATGCACGCGAGGCTGCCGCTCATCGACGCGAGCAGTTCGCTCTGCGTCATGCCCTTCAGATACGGCCGGATCATCATCTGCGCCTCGACCTGGCCGACGAACGCGCTCGCGACGTTGCTGAGCGTCTCGGCGCCGCTGACGCGCATCACCGCGTTCATGCCGCGCGCGATCGTCGCGACGATGCGCTGCATGATCCCGAGGTGATAGAGCAGCGCGATCAGCGCGCAGACGAGCACGATCGTCGCGAGCACGTTGAACGCGAACACGAAGCCGCCGGCGCGGTAGTCGATCGCTTTGCCGCCTTCCACGACCGCGATGCCGCCGTAGACGAACTCGGCGCCGTCGCGCGCGAATTCCTCGATCTTGCCCATGCCGCGACCGAGCCAGGCAAAGAAGGTCCCGATCGGTCCGACCTTGAAGATCAGCAGCGCGATCGCGGTTTGCAGCGCGATCCCGGTGCCGACGAGTCGCCAATCGATGCGGCGCCGGTTGTTCGACGCGAGCAGCGCGATGCCGAGTATCAGGAGGATGCCGAGCAGGCCTTGGAGTCGTTCCATGGACGAGAGCACGCAGGCCGCTCCCCGCGGCGCGAGCCGGAAGGTCGGGGAACGGCGGCTCGAAGTCAACGATGCTGCGCGTGATAGGAGCTCTCCGTCGATAGACTCCGCGGCCTCTCGAGGTCGCCGCAATGAACTCCAAGACGACGTGGATCCTCGCCGGGCTCGTGGTTGGCATCCTGGCCGGCCTCTGGGTCCACAGCACGGGCGCCGACCCGAACGCGATCGCGTGGCTCGACGTGCCGAGCAAGATCTTCCTGAACCTCGTCAAGTGCATCGTTGCGCCGCTGATCGTCGCGATGCTCGTCGTCGGCGTCGCTGGCGCGAGGGACCTCGGACAGCTCGGCCGTCTCGGTCTGCGCACGTTCGTCTACTTCCTCGTCGTCACGACGGTCGCGATGTTCGTCGGCCTCTTCGCCGTCAACCTCGCGCAGCCAGGCGTCGGCGTGAACCTGCCTGCCGAGACCGGCAAGGCCGCGGCGGACATCGCGGCCAACGCGGCGAAGCTGACGCCGCAGCAGCACCTGATCAACATCGTGCCGACGAGCGTGATCAAGGCGGCCGCGGACAACGAAGTGCTGCCGCTCGTCGTGTTCAGCCTGATGTTCGCGATCGCCGTGCTGCTGATCGGCGAGAAGGGCAAGCCGATCGTCGACCTCTGCGAGGCGATCGCCGAGGCGATGTTCGTGTTCACGGGTTTCGTCATGAAGCTGGCGCCGCTCGGCGTCGCCGCGGCAATGGCCGTCGCCGTCGGCCGCAGCGGTCCCGCAGTGCTCACGAACCTGCTGGCGCTCGTCTTGACGCTCTATGCGGCACTCGCGGTGTTCCTGCTGTTCGTGCTGCTGCCGATCGCGCTGTGGGCGCGCTTGCCGATCCGCCGCTTCGTACAACTCGTTCGCGAGCCCGCCTTGCTCGCGTTCACGACGACTTCGAGCGAGTCGGCGCTGCCGAAGGCGCTCGAGAACATGGAGCGTTACGGCGTGCCGCGGCGCATCGTGAGCTTCGTGATTCCGCTCGGCTATTCGTTCAACCTCGACGGCAGCACGCTGTATCTGTCGCTCGCAGCGGTTTTCGTCGCGCAGGCCGCGGGGGCCGACTTCGGTTTCGGCGAGCAGATGCTGATGGTCGCGACGCTGATGCTGTCGTCGAAGGGCATCGCCGCGGTGCCGCGCGCTTCGCTCGTCGTGCTCGCAGGAACGCTGACGTCGTTCCATCTGCCGATCGAGGGCATCGCGCTGATCCTCGGCGTCGACGTGCTGATGGACATGGCGCGCACCGCGACGAACGTGATCGGCAACTGCCTGGCGAGCGCCGTGATGGCGCGCTGGGAGGGTGTGCTCGCGCCGCCCGAGGCACACGATGCCGGCAAGGTCCCGGATCCGGCACCCAAGTGAACGGCGGTCGCACGCGACTTGCAGCTACCGGCGAGCCGATGGGCGCGGCGAACGTGCCCCCCACCGGCCCGCCGGCGACCGTGCGCGGCATCGGTCGCTTCGATCTCGTCGCGCTGTTCCTGAACGGCATCATCGGCGCCGGCATCTTCGGGCTGCCCGCGAAGGTGCAGGCGCTGATCGGCGCGCACAGCCTCGTCGCCTACGCGCTGTGTGCGGCGGTCGTGTTCCTGATCCTGCTGTGTTTCGCCGAAGCCGGCAGCCGCTTCGACCGCAGCGGCGGTCCCGGTCTCTACGCGCGCGCCGCGTTCGGGCCCTGGGTCGGCACGTCGATCGGCTGGCTCGTGTGGCTGTCGCGCGTGACCGCGTTCGCAGCGCTCGCGAACCTGTTCGCCGACTACCTCGTGCACTTCTGGCCCGCTGCGAGCGGCGGCGCTGCGCGCGGGGGCGTGATCATCGCGTTGTCCGTCGTGCTGACGGGCATCAACCTCGTCGGGGTTCGCCGGGCCGCGCTGGCCGGTGACGTGTTCACGGTCGCGAAGCTGCTGCCGTTGCTGCTGTTCGTCGCAATCGGCCTGCTGCACGTCGACGGCGAGCGCTTTCACTTCGCGACGGTGCCCGAAACGGGTTCGCTCGTGCAAGCCGTGCTGCTGCTCGTGTTCGCGTTCACGGGCTTCGAGTCGGCCGTGATCCCGGCCGGCGAGATCGTCGATCCGAAACGCAACCTGCCGTTCGCCGCGATGGTCGCGCTCGCCGTCGTCGCGCCGCTCTATCTGCTCGTGCAGGTCGTGTGCATCGGCACGCATCCCGGACTCGCGACCTCGGTGCGCCCCGTCGCCGAGGCTGCGGAGCGTTTCCTGGGGGCCGCCGGCGGCGCGATCATCGTCGTCGGCGCGCTCGTGTCGATGACCGGAACGCTGCATGGCATCACGCTCGCCACGCCGCGCATGCTCTACGCGTTCGGGGAACAAGGCGAGCTGCCGCGTGTGTTCGCCGCGACCCACGCGCGTTGGCGCACGCCGCACGTCGCGATCCTCGCCACGGCCGCCGCGGCTCTGGCCCTGTCGCTGTCCGGGTCGTTCCTGCGCGCCGTGACGCTGAGCACGCTCGCGCGCCTCGTCACCTACGCGGCGACGTGCGCGGCCGTGATCGTGCTGCGCCACAGCGCCGGCGCGGCGCCGTTCCGTGCGCCGGGAGGTGTGGTCACAGCGTGGCTCGCGCTCGCGGCCATCGCGGTGCTGCTGGTCAGCGTGCCTGGAGTCGAGTTCCGCAACGTCGGGTTCGTCGTCTTGTTCGGGCTCGTCGTGAGGGCGCTGCTCGTCTGGTTCTCGGCGGCCCACTTGCGACCCAAGCCACCTCAGTGAGATGTGAGCTCCTTCTGACACAGTCCGCGCGACGCCACCGCACGATCAGCCTCACCACCCGGTCGCCTCATCCGGCCACGCGCGACGGCCCGATAGGCGATCCGATGAAACCGCGCCTCGTAGTCCCCAGCATCGTCGCAGTCACTGTCGTGCCTTTGCTCGTGATGGCCGTTCCCGGCGCGTGGACGTCGGCGCCCGAACGGCCGGCGCTGACGCCGGTCGAGCATCCGGTCGGCAACCCGGCGACTGCCGCCAAGGTCGAGCTCGGCCGCCTGCTGTTCCACGATCCGCTGCTGAGCCGCAACAGCGAGATCGCGTGCTCGACCTGCCACGATCCTGCGCACGGCTTCGCCGATCCGCGCGGGTTCTCGATCGGAGTCACGGGCGAACAGCTCGGGCGCGACACGCCGACCGCCGCGAACCTCGCGTTCTCTGGTGTCCTGTTCCGCGACGGCCGCGCGGGGTCGCTCGAGGAGCAGGCACTCGAGCCGCTGTTCGCCGAGAACGAGATGGGCGCCGATCCGAGCGCGCTGCTGGCGGCGCTGCGCAACAACGACGAGTACACGCGGTGCTTCGCCGCGGCGTTCGGCAGCCCGGGCGTGAGTCTCGTGCGCATCGCACGCGCGATCGCCGCCTACGAGCGCACGCTGCTCTCGGCGCACACACCATACGACCGTTGGGCGGCCGGCGACGACACCGCGATGTCGGCGCAGGCACAGCGTGGCTTCGTGTTGTTCCAGAACAAGGCCGACTGCAAGGAGTGCCACCCGGCGCCGTTGTTCGGCTCCGACGACGTCGATCCCGTCGGCTCGGTCGAACGGCGTCCCGACGGTTCGTTCGCGCTGTCGAAGGATCGCGGCCTCGCGGCCGTGACCGGCCGTGAGGAGAACCGCGGCGCGTTCCGTTCGCCGAGCCTGCGCGGGCTCGTGCAGACGGCGCCCTACATGCACAACGGCGTGTTCGCGACGCTGGCCGAGGTCGTCGACTTCTACGACCGCGGCGGCGCCCCTGGCTTCGGCGCTCCGGCGCCGA
>DASRJH010000154.1:0-7806 GCA_035649575.1 Planctomycetota bacterium | reverse complement strand
GCCCGAGTACTCGCCCGGCGCGCCATTGGCGCTCGCGACCGCGGTGCGGCTCGCCGTCGAGCAGAACGAACGCATCGCGATCGGCGGCGAGGACTTCATCCAGGCCATCGTCGAGCGCGCGCGCATCACCGCCGGCTTCTTCCCCGAGGCGGCGTTCGCGCCGACCTACGTCTACCGCGAGAAGACCGATTCGGGCGTCACGTTCCTCGACTCCTCGTCGCTGCTCGACGTGCCCTTGCACGCAGAGTGGACCCTGTTCGAGGGCTTCCGCACGAGGAACAGCGCCAACGTCGCCGACCTCACCGCAGAACAGCGCCGAGTGCTGCTGCTCGACCTGCGCGAGACCGTCGTGCTCGAGGTGGTCCAGGCCTACTACCGCGTGCTGCGCGCCGAGCAGCGCGCGGCCGTGCTCGAGCGGTCGCTCGCGTCGCAAGAGCAGCGCGTGCGTGAGTTCGCGGCGCGCGAGCGCATCGGCACGGCGCGCGCGCTCGACCGGATCCAGGCCGAGGCGCTGCTGTCGCGCACGATGCTCGAGCTGTTCGACACGAGGAACGAGGCGCGCAGCGGGCGCGTCGCCCTGCGCCTGCTGACGGGCGTCGACGTCGGCGCGAGCGCGTTGCACGACGACTTCTCGATGCCCGAGGAGCGGCCGGCGGGCGAAGCCCTGCTCGCGCTCGCCGAAGAGCGGCGGCAGGACCTGAGGGCCGCTGCGCTCGCCGCCGAGGCCGCGCGCGCGCGCGTCGAGGTCGCGTTCGGCCAGTACTACCCGTCGATCGGCGTCAGCCTCGACTGGTTCCTGTCGCGCGACAGTCTGCCGACCGAACGCGACTGGACGGGCCTGCTGAGCCTCTACCTGCCGTTGTTCACGGGCGGGCGCATCGCGGCCGACGTGCGCGAGGCATGGTCGCAGTTCCGCCAGGAGGTGTCGCGCTACTCGCTGTTGCGTCGCTCGATCGCGCACGATCTGGCCCAGGCGCTCGACCGGCTCGCGACGCTCGAGCAGCGCCTCGACGAGCTGCGCACGTTGACCGCCGCCGATGCCGAGTCGCTGCGTCAGGCCGAGGGCGGCGCGCGCGCGGGTCTCACGACGAACCTCGTCGTGCTGCTCGCGCAGAACCAGCTGCAGCGCAGCCAGGTCGACGTCGTCGAGACCGAACTGGAGCGCAAGGTCGCGTGGCTGCTGGCGCTGCGGGTCACCGGGGCGCTGACCGCAGGCACCGTCGACGTGCCGGTGCTGCCGGCCCCGCCGCCACGGCCGGTGCCGACCTCGCCGTTCGTGCGCGTCGTCGCGGGCGAGTAGGAACAGCCGCGCGGTCTCTGACGGCCCCGCAGATCCTGCGCACCAGTGGCAAGCGCGGCGCGGCCGCGGACCGGCGAGCGCGCGTCTCGGGCGTTCGCTCCAGGCTGCCTGAGGGTCCTCACCGGATGGGAGGCCGAGCCGATTCCTGGCATCAAGGGCGCAGTTCCGGGTGCCGCAGCGCCTGCTGGAATTCACTTGGCGGGATCCAGCACGACACCACCAGCCAACGCAACTCGTCAGAGATGTGGAACATGCTCGAGACACCCCCTCACCGATTCTCGGAGCCGGATCGCCACGGTCGCACTGCGATCGCCTCCCGCACCGGATGCGCCGTTCTGCTCGCACTGGCCGCTGCGTGCGGCGGGACCCGGGTGGCGCCATCCTCGGCGGCGACCCCCAGTCCCGTGCCCCAGCCCCTCGATTGGACGCCGTTGCAGCCGAGCCCCGGCACCCTGCACGTGTATGTGAGCTCGAGCAGCGGCAGCGACAACTACAGCGGCTTCTCCGAGGACAGCGCCAAGCGGACGCTCAAGGGTGCCCGCAACCTGCTGCGCGATGGGCAGCCCGACTGGCTGCACATCATGCGGGGCGACACGTTCCTCGAGGGACTCGGCGATTGGCGCCTGTCGGGCCGCTCGGCCGACGAACCGATGGTGGTGACCACCTATGGCTCTTCCGGGGTTCGCCCGAGATTGGTGTGCCGCACCGATGCGGGTCTGACCGTGCACACTGTCGGCGTGCACGACGTCGCCTTCGTCGGCCTGGACTTCCAGGCAGACGATCCCACGGGAGTCCGCGGGTCCATCGGCATCAGCCTGCTGGCCCCGTGTACCCGTGTGTTGATCGAAGACTGCGCAATCAGCAGCTTCTTCGTCAACGTGCGTCTGCAGGGCAGCCACCATGACTTGAAGCTGCGTCGCAGCGTGATCACTGATGCTTTCACGGTCACGGACGGACACGCCCAAGGCCTCTACGTCGATGGAGTCGACGGCTTCCTGCTCGAGCAGTGCGTGTTCGACCACAATGGCTGGAGCTCCGTCGTTCCCGGCGCCAATGCAACGCCCTACCGGCACAACGTCTACCTGCAGGGCAACAACACGAGCAGCATGACCGTCCGCGGCAACATCATCGCCCGCGGCGCCTCGCACGGCATGCAGGCCCGCTCCGGCGGCGTGATCCGCGACAACGTGTTCCTCGGCAATGCCATCAACATGCTGATCGGCAGCGACATCGTGGGCAACGGTGCCGTCACGGCCGCCGTCATCGGCAACGTGATGCTCGACGGCCGCGACATCAGCGAAACCTACCGACGCGGTTGGGCCGCGGCGTTCCAGTGTCTGGCCGCCGGCGAGATCGCCTACAACGTCGCCGCGCATCAGATCACCGGTACGCAGCCGCTGGGCTACGTGTTCGAGAGCACGCCCGGCGTCGGCGTCAACGACACGACGTTCCACGACAACGTCGCCTACGGATGGGGAGCGCCGCTGATGTTGTTCGGCCACCGCTTCGCCGGCCTCCGGCTGCGCGACAACGACCTGCAGGAGATTGGCGCCACCGAGCTGTTCCACGCCGATTACAGCGCTGCGCTCGAGGGCTTCACGTCGGTCGGCAACCGATTGTTCTCGTTCGCCCCGGCGAACACGTGGATGTTCTACGCCCAGCAGCAGATGTCGCTCGAAGAGTGGCGCGTGGCCGTCAACGATGCGGAGTCCGTGGCGGTCCGGGTGTCGTATCCCCGGCCCCAGGAGACCATCGCCGACTACGACGCCGCCACCGGCGGGGCCGGCAGCCTCGAGTCATTCCTGGCTCGCGCGCGCCTGCAATCGCGGGCCAACTGGAACGAGAACCTGACCGGCACGACGGTCGCTCGCCACTTCCGCGCCAACTTCGACGTGCGCGTCCCGGACTGATTTCCTGCTGCGTGCGTCGGGCGACACCGCCGCACGGAGCCAGCTGGCCGGGGAAGGATCCAGGCGCGTTTCGGGTCTTGACCCGGTATCCGCTGCGCGAGGGCGATCTACGTTGGCACGCGGAGCCCTGCTTCAAGTGAGCAAGATCGCCGACAATCGTGTCTTGATGCCGTCGCCACCGCCAATGCGCCTGCGCTGGAGGCTGGCCGCACTGTGCGAGAAGGCGCTGCTGCACTCGAGTGCCCAGCGTCTGTGCCGCCTGTTCGGCGACGATCGGCACGGCGGCGCCATCCTCGTGTATCACAGCGTGCCGGACCTCGAGACCCGCCCGTGGGTCGACCCGCGGAACACGACCGACCCCGAGGTGTTCGAGCGGCAGATGAAGTTCCTCGCCGCCCACCGCCGCGTGGTGCCGCTGACGGCGCTCGCTGCCGAGCTCGATCAAGGCAGGAGCCTCGAGCCCGGTTCGGTGGTGCTCACGTTCGACGACGGCTATCGCGACAACTACACGGTTGCCGCGCCGATCCTCGCTTCCCTGGGGCTGCCGGCGACCTTCTTTCTCGCCACCGGCTACGTCGAGCGCGGCGACCCGCCATGGGTCGACGAGCTCTACTCGATGTTTCACGCGCGCACGGCGCAGGCGCTGCACCTCGACGCTGCGTGCGAGCTGTCGCTGGCCCTCGACACCTTCGGCCGCATGTCGTTCGATCTGCGGGTCCAGAACGACGTCGACGCCTCTCATGCGCGGCTCTGCGAACTGCTGCTCGAAGCCGACTTCTACCAGCGCCGTCATCTGCTCGCGGCGCTGCGGTCGCAGCTCAGGCCGGCCGTGGCGCCGCCGCGGCTGACCATGAACTGGGAGGAAGTCCGGGCACTGCAGGCCATGCACGCGGGCTTCCACATCGGTGCGCACACGCGCGATCACCTGTCGTTGCCGACGCGCAGTACCGGGCGCATCGGGTTGGAATTGTCGCGCTGCATCGACGACGTCCGCGAACACATTGGCGTGACGCCGGCCTTCCTTTCGTTCCCCTATGGGCGCTCGTCCGGCCCGGTACGGCGACTGGCTTCGGCGCGGTTTCGCGCTGCCGTCGTCACCGACCCGCCCGCGCTCGTCGACGGCCACACCGATCCGTTCGCGCTGCCTCGGATCTCGCCGCCGGACGATGCGACGCTGTTCGAGTACTGCACGAGCGGCGCGGATCCGGGGCTGGTCCGGCGACTGTTGCGGCGCGCCTGAGTGCTCCGGAGCTGCACGCGCCGGCGCGATTCTGACGCGGTGTCATGTCGATGACGGTCACCGCACCGCGGACGCGATCGCATGCGCCAGCAAGAAGTGCCGACTCCGTCACAGTTCTCGCGCCCGCCTTGACGCAGGTCGCGATGGTGGGGAAACGTGTGCTTGGCCAGGCTGAGCCCTCGATGGCGTTCATCGCCTCCGTTGGCCTGAAGCCCTCATCCGCACTCCCACCATGCGTACCTCGAAGGCGTCATGTCATCGTCATGGGGTCTGTGCGCGCTTTGGCGCGTTGCTCGCGTTCGCCGCCTTGGTCGGCAGCAGCTGTGAAGGGGAGCGGGGACCTGCCGGTCCGCCCGGCCCCGCCGGCCCGCCAGGGCCCGTGGGGACGAATCAGGAGCTCACGCAAGGCGACAACCTGCCCGGCTTGAACGCCACGATCCTGTCGGTGACCGGCGGGACCGGCAGCAACGGCGCGTTCCTGGTCGGCGATCGCGTGACCGTGAACTACACGCTGAAGAAGACGGACACGAGCGACTGGGACATCACGGAGCTCTCGGGCGGCAGCGCGATGGTCTCGGGCCCGACCTTCAACTACCAGCGCGTCATCGCGGAGCAGAACGATCTGATCGACGCGTCGGTGCAGAACACGGACGGCTCGTACACGTACACGTTCGCGCCGCCGCTTCCGGCGACGTATCTCGCGCCGTTCTTCGACACGGCTTCGTTCGGGGCCGACGACGGCGAGCTCACGGGCCAGGCGCTGCTCGACGGCACCTACACGGTGGGCTTCACGATCGGCTGGAACTTCCGGGTCGATGGCGCTTTCAAGCACGACACCGCGAACGCGACGTTCGACTTCCTGTTCCGCAGCGCGACGACGCTGGCGCACCGCGAGGTCGTGACCATGGGCAATTGCAACCGCTGTCACGAGCATCTGCGCGTGCACGGCGGCACGCGCAACGACGTCAAGCTGTGCGTGATGTGCCACACGGCGGGGGGCGAGGACAACAACATCGCGGGCAACACGCCCGACACGTCGATCGACTTCCGCGTGATGATCCACAAGATCCACGCGGGCAAGCACCTGCCCTCCGTGCTCGGCGTCACGACCTTGCCGAGCGGCGCGCGCGACTACACGGCGCCGCCGAAGCCGTATGTCGTCGCGTTCACGGACTTCTCGAACGTGCCGTTCCCGGCGTGGCCGCAGGGTCTCGTGGCGATGCCGCGCGACCAGGGTTACACGGCGCTCTCGAGCACCGACAAGGCGACCGAGGACGAGATCCGCAAGGGCCCGTCGAACTGCGTCGTGTGCCACGGTGACCCGGACGGCTCGGGGCCGTTGGTCGCGCCGGCGCAGGGTGACCTCTACAAGGACCAGCCATCGCGCCAGGCGTGCGGCTCGTGCCACGACGACGTGGTGTGGAACCAGAACTACACCTCGAACGGGCAGACGATGGGGGCGCAGGCGAACAACGCGAACTGCCTGTTCTGTCACGCGCCGCAGGGCAACCCGTTGGCGACCTACGACGCGCACCTGCATCCGCTGCTCGACCCGAACTTCGAACCGGGTCTCAACCTCATCGTCACGAACGTCGGCGAGGCGCTCGGGACGCCGACCCCCAACGGCAAGATCGATCCGGGCGAGAAGATCCAGTTCAGGCTCCGCATCGTCGACGACCAGGGCGCGGACATCGATCCGATCAACGCGACGCCGTCCCTCAGCAACCCGTCGGTCGTGATCTCGGGCCCGACCGGGAACTACAACCTGATCCTCAACACGACCTTGCCGAAGGAAGTGCTCACGGGTTCGCAGCCCTTCACGGTGAACGTGCCGATGAAGGTCGACCTCGAGCGGATCGGCGTGTCGGCCGTGGGCACGCTCAGCGCGTTCACGACCGCGAACGCGCCGCACTTGAACACGACCAGCGCGCCGGACAGCGTGTGGTTGCGCGCGGCCACGGGTCCCACCAAGACCCTCACGGCAGCGAGCGCCGCGCCGCAGAACTACATCGACGTGAACGATGTCACGGGCCTCGTGCGCGACGACTACATCGTGGTCGACGACACCGTTGTCGGCCTCGAGGAATACGTGCGCATCCAGTATGTCGAAGGCAACCGGCTGTGGTTCTCGTCGCCATACACGACCAGCTACAAGGCCGGGCTCGCATTCGCGCACGCAGCCGGCGCGACGGTCAAGGAAGTCACGCTGACGACCGTGCAGCCGGCTCAGTTCTCAGTGGGCCTGGCGGGGGGCACGATCACCGAGGTGACCGAGTTCGGCGCCGGCACTGTGATCGCGAGCTACACCACCGATTTCAAGATGCCCTCGACCTTCCCGCTCGCGCTGAACGCGTCGCCCGGATTGGGGGACTCGTCCGGCAAGTGGACCGGCAAGCCGATCGTCGACGGGACCTACACGCTCGGCATCTGGAGCTCGCGCACGTTCACGCTCGACCTGTGGGGTGAGTCGAACAGCTACAAGTCGACGTCGGACTCGGAGAACGTCGACTTCCTCGTGGGCTCGGCGACCGCCGTGGAGCCCTACGAGCTGATCGCGAGCGGCACGAGCTGCTTCAACTGTCACCAGGAGCTCGCGTTCCACGGCTTCGGCCGGCGTGGCTTCGAATCCTGCGTGCTCTGCCACGGCACGTCGGGATCGGAGGACCGCCCGCAGTACGTGGCCGGAGCCGCGCCGCCGACGACCGGATTGACGGTGAGCTTCCGCACGATGTTGCACAAGATCCACCAGGGGTCGAGCCTCGCGAACGCGGCCACCTACGACATCGTCGGCAGCGGCTCGGGCTCGTATCCGAACAACTTCGGGATCTCGAACTACGAGCACGTCATCTTCCCGGCGCTGCCCGGCGGCACGGCCAACTGCGCGAAGTGCCACGAGAACAACGCGTGGAAGGAGCCGGCGGAGCGCGCGCACCCGACGCAGCAGGTGACCGCGATCGGACGCTGGACCGTCGTGTGCGGCGCGTGCCACGACTCGACGGACGCGCAGGCGCACATCGCGGTCAACAAGGACGCGTTCGGCAACGAAGCCTGCGGCGTGTGCCACTCGCGTGGCCGCGAGTGGGACGTCGAGCGCATGCACAAACCGTATTAGCACCACGACGGCACAGGACGGCGGGCCAGAGCAGCCGCAAAGGAGCAGAGAGCATGGACGACCGATCAGAGGTCCGGACCCAGCGTTCCAACGCGCAGGCAGCCGGGATGAATCGCCGTGACTTGTTGAAGCTGTCGCTCGGCGGCGGCGCCGTCGCGGCACTGCCGCTCGCGAACCTCGTCGACATGAAGGCCGTGCGCGCGGCGGTCGACGACATGAAGCTCGCCAAGGTCGAGGAGTTCAC
>DASRJH010000153.1:0-8013 GCA_035649575.1 Planctomycetota bacterium | reverse complement strand
CTCGCCTTGCCCGTCCAATGGCAGTTCTCGCAGATCTCGCGCGACGTCCGCATCGCATGGACCGGCGCCGGAATCGGCCGCTGGTAGGTGTCGAACGCGAGCGCCATCACCTGCCGCAGCCCCGATAGCTTCGCCTGCACGAAGGAGCCGGCGCCGGAACCGATGTGGCACTGGACGCAGGCGACGTTCGCATGCGGCGAGTCGAGCGCCATCTCGTACGTGGGCGACATCACGGTGTGGCAGACCTTGCCGCAGAACTGCTGGCTGTCCATGTAGTGCGCGGCCTCGTAGCCCGCGGTGCCGACCGTCGCGAGGTTCACCGCGGTGAGCACGCCGAGCACCGGCAGGATGCGTATGGGTTTCTCGTGAAGGGCGGCGAGCCGTTGCGGCAGGTGGCGGCGGTAGATCAACAGCCCGAGCGGGATCATCAGGATCCCGACCAGGAAGGCGGCCGGCAACAGCAGGAAGGCGAACAGGCCCAGATACGGGCCGTGGGCGCCGCCGTGCAGCGACACGTAGACGAGCGTCGACACGAACGCCATGAAGCAGAGCGTGGTGACCACGGCGCCGGCGGCGGACAGCCAGTTGGACCGGAGCAGACGGAGGAATCGTTGCATGGGCGGCGCGTCGTCGGGGTGTTGCGTCGGGCGTGTGACCGTCGCGTGCCCACGGAGGGTAATTCCCACCTCGCGCGAGCGCTACGCAATGGGCGCAGCCCGCCGGCGGCTCTCGCGGCACGTGCGCAAGGCGCGGACGACCACGCTCTCAGTTGCGGGAATCGGCGGCAGACTGCCAGCGGCTGAGCACGACGGAGCCGACCAGCGCCAACACGCCGAACGAGAACACGGAGAGCACTCGCGGCACGCCCTGCAGCGCCACGAGGTCCGACGCGAACACCTTGGCGCCGGTGATCGCGGCGACGACGATCGCGTCGCGCAGCGCAGCGCGCTCGCGCCGCTGCCAGGCGACGGCCAGCATCGCCATCGCGATGCAGGCGAGCAGCACCGACTGACCGGCGGCAAACGCGTCCGGCACGTCGATCGCGCACGCCCCGAGCGCCAGCCACAGTGCCGTGCGCAGGCCCCCGAACAGCGCACCGATCGCACACCACGAGGAGTCCGGCCGTTCGGCCAGCGCGGCCCGCCAAGCGACGAGAACAGGGGCACGTGGAGGTTGGAGACTCTGGCCTCGGCCGGCGATCGCCGGCATCGTGGTATCGATGCGCCGAATCGCGTGCGTGCTCATACTCCCAACGCTCGGCTGCTGGGCGCCAACGCATCAGGGGATGAGCCACTTCGATGCATCGGTCTGGGGCAACGCGTTCGCGACACAGTTGGAGCGGCCGGACCAGCTCGCGATCGAGGCCAGTCTGCTCGCCGCGACGATCGTTCTCGCGGGTGAGGATTACCGGTTGCAGAAGGAGTCCACGGAAGAACGGCCGATCACCGAAGGCAGCACCACGAGCGGCGATGCCATGGCGGTTGGTCTCGGTGTGCTGGCGGCTGGCGCGAGCACGGCGAAGTGGATCGGCGGCGATCAGGGCCGCGACGCCGAAGTGCTGCTCGAGAGCTTCATCCTGACCGACGGCATCACCGAGGGCCTCAAGCACACCGTGCGGCGCCCGCGCCCCGCCAACGAATCGAGCGACTCGTTTCCGTCCGGGCACACGTCCTTCGCGTTCTCGATGGCCACGTTCCTGCAACGCTCATGGACCGACGACCACGGCGGCTGGGTCGGCTACCTCGCCTACGCACCGGCGCTCTACGTCGGCATCGATCGCATCGAGGCAAACAAGCACTGGCCAACCGACGTCGCGTTCGGCGCGTTCCTCGGCGTGCTGCTGACCAACGTCGTCTACGACGCACACTACGGAGAACCCGGCCGACCCGGCCTGTTTGGCGTCCGCGGCCTGGCGCTCGAGCCGGCGGTCGGTACAGAGAGCGCCGACGTGGCGCTCGTGCTGCGCTTCTGACTCAGACGCCCGGCGACTTGCGGCAGAAGAAACTGGAGCGGGTGAAGAGACTTGAACTCTCGACCCTCACGTTGGCAACGTGATGCTCTACCACTGAGCTACACCCGCACACAGAACGCGTCCGACAAGACCCCGGCGGGTTTTTTGCGCCGCCGGTTGACCTGGCGATCGAGGGCGCGCATTCGTATGGATCCCCGCCGTGGATGTCAAGCGTCCCAACCACGTTATCCGCGAGACCTCGGATGCGCCACCGAGGCTGCGCATGGTCGAGCCGACTCCAGCGACCTTCCCCGACCTTGTTCAACAAGCGCGCCGACAAGGCGACAGGGTGTTCCTGCCCCGGCGACACGCGCAGAACGAAGAGCCGATCACGTTCGCGAGACTCGCGGATGACACAGACGCGTTGTCGATGGCATTGCTGGACCTCGGCATCTGCCGCGGCGACCGCGTCGGGCTGATCGCCGAGAACCGCTACGAGTGGCTGCTCGTCGATCAGGCGTGTGCCAACATCGGCGCAGTGGACGTGCCGCGAGGAACGGACACTTCGCCGGCCGAGCTGCAGTTCATCCTGCGCCACAGCGGGTGCCGCGTCGCGTTCGTCGACGACGACCGCATCGCGCGCGAGTTGCAGTCGCAAGCAGGGACCCTTCCCGCGCTCGAGACCATCGTCGTGATGCAGGAGCGCACCGGGTTGGCAGGCGTGCGGGCCCTCGGCGAACTACAGCGCAGCGGGGCCGCGACGAGAGCAGCGCCGCGGCTGCAGGCGGCGCGCGAGGCAGTGCAGGCGGACGACCTCCTGACGATCGTCTACACGAGCGGCACCACCGCCGATCCGAAGGGCGTCATGCTGACGCACAACAACGTGCTCTCGAACACGCGTGCGGTCGCCCAGGTGCTCGAGGTCACCAGCGAAGATTCGTTCCTCTCGGTGCTGCCGGCGTGGCACATGTACGAACGCATCATGGACTACCTGGCACTGGCCACCGGTGCTCAGCTCGTCTACACGGAGCGGCGTCGCATCAAGGAGGATCTGCTCGCGGTGCGGCCGACGGTGTTCGCCGCGGTGCCACGCATCTGGGAGATGCTGCACGACGGCATCGTCGGCTACTCGCTCAAGACAACGGGTCTGCGCGGCAGCCTGCTGCGCCACAGTCTCCAGCTCTCACGGCGTGTCGGCAGTGGGAACGCCCATCTCGGCCACCGCTTGCTGCATGCCGTGGCGAGACAGCTCGTGTTGCGCAAGGTGCTCGCGAAGTTCGGCGGACGGCTGCGGCTCTGCGTGAGCGGCGGCGGCTCGCTGCCGCGCCACGTCGACGAGACGCTGCTCGGCATGGGGCTACCGTTGCTGAACGGCTACGGGCTGACGGAGACGAGCCCCGTGGCTTCGGTGAGGCTGCCGGGACGCAACGAGTCGCGTCACATCGGACCACCGCTGCCACACACGAAGATCGAGCCGCGCCATTGCGACGGACGGCCTTGCGCCGTCGGCGAGACGGGCATCCTGTGGATCCACGGTCCCCAGGTGATGCGCGGCTACTACGAGAACCCCAACAAGACGGCCGAAGTGCTGACGCAGGATGGCTGGTTCAATTCGGGCGACCTCGGCCATGTCGATGCCCGGGGCAATGTCTGGATCACGGGGCGAGCCAAGGACACGATCGTGCTCGCCAGCGGCGAGAACGTGGAGCCCGAGCCGATCGAGACGGTGATCAAGACTTCGCCGTTCGTCGAACAAGCTGTCTGCCTGGGCCAGGACCAGAAGGGGCTCGGCGTCCTGCTCGTGCCGATGGCCGAGGCACTCGAACACAAAGTGCCGCGGTGCGATTGGGACGTGCGCAACGGCGAGATCCACGGCAAGGCCGTGTTGGACCTGATGCGAGCCGAGCTCGACCGCCTGATCGTGCGCCAGAACGGCTGCCGCCCCTGTGACCGCGTGACGGCGATGCGCGTGCTCGCCGAGCCGATGACCCCGGACAACGGCCTGCTCACACATACGCTCAAGGTGCGCCGCCACGTCGTCGTGAGGCGCTTTGCGTCCATCATCGAGTCGATGTGGAGGGGCTCGCGGGCGGACTGATCGCGAGTGGCAACGCGCGCGGCAAGCCGCCGGCCGGAGCGGGACCGAGCGCCTGCAGCAGCCCGAACAGCCAGTCACCCGCCAGCGCACAGGCGGACGCTACGTCGCACCCTTGAGCCAGCCTCGTCGCGAGCGCACTCGCGAATGCGCAGCCCGTGCCGTGCACGGGTCCGACCGCGAGCCGCGGCCGCCGGAAGCGGGTCTCCCCTCTGGGCCCGTGCAGCCGGTCCTCGACGAACGCGCCGTCGCCGTGCCCGCCCTTCTCGAGCACGAATCCGCAGCCCGTGGCCAGCGCGACCTCGGGGCGAGCCCCGTAGAGCAACAATGCTTCGGGATGGTTCGGAGTCAGCACGGACGCGAGCGGCAGAAGCTGCGCGCAGTAGCCTTCGGCCAGCGCCGCCGGAGCCGGAAAGCCCCCCGCGGTCGCCGACAGCACGGGGTCCACGACGATCGGCACGCGTCCGCGCAGTGCGGCAAGGGCCTCGGCGACCGCGGCGATCGTTTCGGTGCTGCCGAGCAGACCGACCTTGAGCGCGTGCACTTCGCCGTCGGCGAGCGCCGCGCGCAGGGCCCGCTGCCAGGTAGCGACCGGCACGGGGTCGAGCGTCTGGAAGCCGTGGCGATTCTGCGCCGTGAGCACGATGGCAATCGGCAACGGCTGGGCACCATGCACCGCGACTACTGTGGCATCCGCGGTGATGCCGGCCCCGCCACACGGGTCGAGCCCACCGAGCAGAAGCACGCGCCGCATCGGATCAATCGTCGCGGGTGCCGAGGATCGCCGCATTGCTGCCGGAAACCCCCATCGCGCGCAGCACGTTGCGTTCGAGGCGGCGTTCGAGGCGGCGCAAGGTGCGCGAGTCGGCGGCATCGAGCTGGATCGAGCCTCCCGCGACCGAGCCGTGACCACCGCTCGAACCGGGCTCGCCCTCGAGGGCCGCGCGGATGAGGCCCCACGCGTCCCCGCCGGCTTCGGTGCGCACCGAAACGTAGTAGGAGTTGCCCACCAGCCCGCCGCAGACGACGGCGCGGACACCTTCCATGCGAAGCAGCAGGTCCGCGACTTCGGCAACCATCTCCGCGCTGCCGGTGCGGCCGAGCGAACAGAGCGTCAAGCCGTCGTAGAGGCGCACCTTGTCGAGCGCATGCCTCAGGACCTGGAAGTACCCGAGCGGCAGGCGCGGACTCCGGATCGCAGCCAGCTTCGGGCGGTCGACCAACGGATACAGGAATTCCTGGGCGCGCAGATCCGGCTCGCTCACGTTACGCGACAGATCCGCAGTGTCCGTCATGATGCCGTAGAAGAGCGCCGTAGCGGCCTCCCGGCTCGGCTTCACGCCCGCGTCGATCAGGTGGCCGGCCACGATCGAACTGGTCGATCCGATCTCCGGGCGCACGTCGACGAACGTGGCATTGTTCCCTGACGGGAGGTCCCCCTCCGCCGACAGGTGGTGATCGAGCACGATGTCCACCTTCGTGCCCAAGGGAACGAACGTGTGCCCCAAGCCCGGCTGGGTGTCGACCAGGGCCACGCAGTCGAAGTCCGCGGTCTGGATCGCTTCGAGCCGGTCCATCTGGATGCCGAGCTCACGCACCATCGCCTGGTTCTCGGCGCGCAAGATCTTGCCCGTGATGGCAAAACGGCTCTCGACCCCTGCCGCCAGCCGAGCCAGCTCCATGAGGCCGAGGGCCCCACCCAGCGAATCCGGATCCGGATTGTTGTGGGTCAACACCAACAGCCGCCGGCGCGTACGCAGGATCGCGCACAGGGCTTCGGTTCGCGCCCCACCGGTTGCGACCGGCGGAGTCTTGGCCAGCTTGGCGGGGTTCATGACAGGGCTGCGGTTCGGCCGCAGCAGCAGGTTGACGCCCCAACATCGGTCCGCGGGGACCGGTTGCTACAGACCATGCTTGTCGAGGCAGGACCGCATGCCGGGGAGTTCCCCCGGTGGTACGGAGAGATCCAGCTCGAGGACGACGGGTAGAGGGGCACCGGACGAAGGTACATAGGAGGCAAGCAGGCCGTAGTCCACCCCACCGGACCCGGGCGGGAGGTAGACCCCGTCCACCGAAGAATCACCTAAGCTAATTCCCCAAATACGGTTACATAGTATTTCGAGCCATTGACCCTGGGCCTCCCCTAACACCTGTTCGCGTCGGGCACAGATCGCGGCGTCGTGCCAGTAGCCGAGCCGCAGCTGCGACAGGTCCTCGAACACGTCGAGCAGACCGGGCAGATCGGCGACGGCCCTCAGGCTGCGGCTCGTGGTGAGACAGAAATCGATTTCAGGAAACGATTTGACGAGCGAGAACAGTTCGCGGCAGACGACGTCGAGTGCTCTGTTCCGGCCGACTTTGCGACGGGCCAGCAGGGCCTGGGCCCGCTCGCGGGTCCATTGGTAGTGGTCGTCGCCGAGGTCCTCCGCCTCGATCTGCCCGACCATGGGCACGACGCCCACCTCGAGCACCACGGTGGGGCAGCCCAACTGCCTCGCGGTCGCGACGGCCTGACGCACCACTGCAACCGCGGCCAGACGTTCGCTCTCCTTCTCCGAGGCGAGACCGGCCATCGCGGAACGGTCGCCGAGCGGGTTGCTGGCCCGGACACACGCAAACTCGATCGGCAGATCGGCGGCCGCCCGGCGCACGGCCAGCCAGTCGATCGGTCGCGGCCCCGGCGCCGCCGCGAGTCCGGCAAAACGAGCCTCCAGGATCGCCACGAGCATCTGCCGCGGGTCCGACGGCCCGTGAACACTCGCCCACGCCGACGCCAGGAATCGCTTCACATGCATTGCGGGGTGTCTTCCAATCGGGGCGTCTGGCTGCAGCATAGCTGCACGCACGCCCTTTCACCTTAGCGAGGCCCTCAATGATCAGAAGCTCTGCCTTGACGTCCCTGTTTGCGGTCTTCCTGCTCATGAGCTGCGCGGCCCAAGACGAACGCCGCAGCAGTCTCGAGAACTCGGTGACCCGTCTCGAGCAGCGCCTTGCGCGCATGGACGAGTATCTGAAGTCGCTGCAATCGAGCCAGTCGCAGGCGAAGGAGGAGAAACTCGAAGCGCTGCAGCAGGCGCAGAAGGAGCTGGCCACGCTGCGTGAGCTCGTTATCGCCCAGGAGAAGGCCATGCGCGAAGGAACGGCGGCCACGGAGCAGAAGATGGAGGCCTTGCGCAAGGCAGCCGAGCAGCAGGCCGCCCAACAGGAGAAGGCCGCGGCCGAAGCGAAGCGCAAAGAACAGGCCGTCGCGCAGGAGGCCGAGCAAGCCAAGGCCGAAGCCAGGCGCAAGGAGCAGGCAGCTGCCCAGGAAGCCGAGCGCGCCAAGATCGCCGAATCCAAGGCCCGCGCCGAGCAGCAGACCCTGACCGAGAAGACCCGCATGCTCGCCCAGGAGCTCGAGCAATCGAAGAAGGCCGCGAACGAACGCGCCGCGGAGAACGCGAAGCTGGCCAAGGAGAAGGAAGCGCTGGTCACAGCGGCGAAGCAGCAGCGCGAGCGCGGTGGGGCCGAGCAGGAAGACCTGAAACGCCTGCGCGACGCGACGAAGCAGCAAGTCGAGGAGGCCAGGCGGCAGGTCGAGGATCTGAAGCGGCAGTTGGCGACCAAGGACGCCGATGGCAAGAAGCGCGGCGACGAGTATTCACGGACCGTCGAACAGCTGAGCCAGGAGCGGCGCGAGATCGAGCGACTGCGCGACGCGGTCAAGAACGACCTCGCCACGGAGTCGCGGCGCGCCGACGAAGCCGCCAAGAAGCGCGCCGAGACGCAGGAGCACAGGGCTCGCGAGGTGGATGAGGAGATGGCGAAGCTGCGCAGTCAGAACGCGTCGTTGAAGAAGCAAGTACTAGCGCTCGAGGAGCAAGCCAACGACCAGCAACCGGCCAAGGCGCAACCGCGATTGCCCGCCGTGGGTTTCGACGACTTCGGCCCAGCCCCCACGCCTGCGCGCGCAGCGCCGGCACCGGCC
>DASRJH010000152.1:0-5811 GCA_035649575.1 Planctomycetota bacterium | reverse complement strand
TCGCGCGGGCCGCCCCCGGCCCGCTGACGGCTCACCGCGCCTGCAGGAACACGTCGACGTCGGTCACCGCGCGCGGCTCGATCACGACGCCGATCATCATGTCGTTGTGGTCGCGCGAACGAGCACGAACTCGTGGCGGCTCGGCGGCAGCAGCGGCGGCCACAACAGCGCACCGGCCGGCGCGGGGCCCATCATCGTGAACCCGTCCGCATGCGAGCGGACGAAGCGGCGGCGCCAGCCGCGCGGCTGCGTGTCGGCGAGGCCGTGCGCGTCGACTCGGCCTGGCTATCCGCTACCTCTTGCCGGCCGTGCCGTCGTCCCGCTTGGCGTCGCCCTTCGCGGCGGCGCGCGTGTAGGTCATCTTCAAGCCCGGCACCTCCTTGCCGTCGCTGCCCGTGATGAACATCTCGAACACGTAGGTGTCCGGGCCCGTCCAGGTCGTCACGTTGCGGTACTTCGCCGGCTTGCCGTCGTGGCCGACTCCCGTCCCTGTCATCGTGAGCACCTTGCCCGACGCGTCGTAGTTGCCCTCGAGCACGAGCACGCTCGGCAGCATGCCGTCGACCCAGTGCGTCACGTACTTGCCCTTGCCCGGGTCGTAGCCCGTGCAGCCATGGCTTTCGAAACCCGTGCCACCCACATCCAGCGTGAAGTCGTCGAGCAGCCACAGGCCGCCGCGCAGGAGCCGCTGCACGGAAGACGCCTTCGCCTTCGGCCCGGTCGCACCTCGCACCTCGACCGCGACGTCCCAGGTGCCGGCGAACGCAGCGAGTTTCTGGTGCTCCGGGCTCGGCTTCGGCGGCTCCTGGGCAGCGAGGTGAGGGATCGCGAAGGCGAGCAGGACGGCGAGGGGCGTGTTGGGATACATCAGTCCTCCGAGTGCGCCGACCTTCCTCGCCGGCGCGGCTCCCGTCAACCGTGGCGTGAAGTTGTGCCGCAGCAGCCCCGCGTGCCTCACTTCGGTTTGGGTTCGGCGGCCTTCTCGGGGAAAGGCGCGAGGGCCTGCAGCGCGAGCACCCCGAGCGCGGTCGCGTAGATCCGACCGCCATCCTGGCTCCACGGGTCGACGGGGTCCCACGAACCCGCGAACGCGCCGTCGACGCGCTGACCTGCGACGAGCGCGGCCTCGAGCGGCGCGGCCCACTGCCGTTGCGGCTCGCCGCCGAAGTGGCGCAGCGCCTCGCTCGCGAAGAACCAGTAGCAGAGGTCGACCTTGCCGGCTTCGGGTTCCCATTGCGGAGGCTTGTCGACGAGCACGCTCGCGGCGGCCGCCACGATCGGGTGCGTCTGCTCCGTCTGGCCGAGACCCAGGCGGCACAGCAGCGCGGCAGCCGTCATCGCTTCGGAGTGTTCGACCGGGAACCGCTTCTGCATGCCGGCCTGGCGCGAGCTCTTGTCGCCCAGCTTCAAGTAGCCAGCACGCCCGGCCCTGTCGGTGACGCCGTCGAACCATATCGCTGCCGCGGCCATCGCGCTCTTGTCGACGGCGCACCCCTGCTCGTTCGCAGCGAGGTAACACAGCACGGCCCACGTCGTCACCGAAGTGTCGTTGTCGTTGTCGCGCGGCTGGTAGCGCCACACGCCATACGGGTTGCGATGCTTGTCGAGGTAGGTCTGGCCTCGCTCGGCGGCAGCGCGCGCTTCCTTCGAACCCGTCGCCGCGGCCGCTGCCCACAAGCCGAGCGTCGCGATCGCGTGGCCGTAGACGAAGTCCTGCGACTCGTTGCCACCGACGCGCCCGTTCGCGGCCTGCTGCTGCACGAGCCACTGCACACCGCGCAGGATCGGCGCGTGCCGCGGCTTCGCGGCCGTGCCCTCGCGCGCGAGCGCAAACACCGCGAGGCCGGTCAGGCCGACGTCGTGCACCGCGCGACCTGCGCCATCGGTCTTGTTGCCGCGGTCGTGCGCCATGAACTCGTCGGCGTTCCAGCGGCCGTCCTCGTCCTGATGCGTAGTGAGCCATCGCAGGCCCTGCTCGATCGCTACGACGGCGACGCCGTGTTGCTTCACCATCGCAGCCCTGCCCTCGGCCGCGGTGCCGAGTTGCAGGATCGCGCGCGGCTCGAGCGCCGCGGGGGCGCGTCTCGCGGGCGGCGCCGCCGCCTGCGCGGCGAGCGCACCGTGCATGCCGAGCAGGAACAGGGATGCTGCGCAGAGGCAGCCCGATCGAGAGGGGTCCATGGGCGGCAGGGAGGGAGAAGGCGGCTTCGGATCGTTCGGAGCAGCCCGATGGTCCCGGGGGGTTGTCCGACCCGCAATCCCCAAAGGGCCTGGGTCAGGCAATCACCCGACACGCCTGCGCATCGTCTGTGCGGCAAGCGTGACGATCGGGCAGAGTGGCGTGCAGAACGCGAACGGGTCGCCGGGCCGCGGTGTTTCTTCCAGGGCCCATTGGCCGCGGCGGGCGGAAACGGCTCCTTGGAGGATTGCGCGCCGCTGCAGCGGCACGCGCCACCCACCGACGACCAGGCACGACGATGAGCGCACGCTTCCTGACTGCGATCGCAGTGACAGCCGGCACGGCCTCGGCCCAATGGGCCCAGCTCTCGCCGGTGACCTCGCCACCCGCACGCAGCGCAGCGGGTATGGCCTACGACCCGATCAACAACCGTCTGATGCTGTTCGGCGGCGCCTCGGTGTTCACCCAGTTCAACGACACGTGGACCTACGACGGGACGAACTGGACGCAGCAGTCTCCGGCAGCGTCGCCACCCGCGAAGCACTCCATGGACATCGTGTTCGACCTGAGCCGCGGCGTGTTCGTGATGTATGGCGGCAACGCGACCTTCACGAACCCGGGCACGAACCAGACCTGGGAGTACGACGGCGTCACGTGGACGCAGCGCTTCCCCGCGAACAATCCCGGCAATCTCGGGCTGCACGCGATGGCGTACGACTCGGTCCGCAATGTCGTCGTGTTGTTTGGCGGCATGCCCGGCGGCAACCCGATCGTCGACAGCAACGAGACGTGGGAGTACGACGGCGTCAACTGGACGCAGCGCTTCCCGGCGACGAACCCCGGCAGGCTCGAGGCACACTCGATGTGCTTCCATCACGGCCTCGGCAAGACGATCCTGTTCGGCGGCGTCAACGCGAATCCAAGCACGCCGCCCGCGCTGATCGACAACGACAAGACCTGGGCCTACGACGGCGCGACCTGGGTCGAGCTGGCCGTCCCCGGCACGCGGCCGCCGCGGCGCGAGCGCGCGCGCCTGGCCTACGATCCCTTGCGCCAGGTTTGCGTGCTCGTCGGCGGCATGCACTACTCGAACGGCCAGCCGCGCAGCGACACGTGGGAGCTGAGCCAGACCGGTGCTGTGTGGACCTGGACGCAGGTCGTCACGCCCGGTCTGCCGACGAACTTCTACCGCTTCAGCAGCACGCTCGCGTTCATGTTTGGCGACCGGCAGATGGTGCAGTTCGGCGGCATGCGCGGAACGTCGACGATGTATGGCGACACCTCCGAGTACGGCGCGAAGGTCGCGACGTTCGGCAGCGGCTGCGCCGGCACGAACGGCGTTCCTGCGCTGACGGCCGCCGACGCGCCGCGGCTCGGCCAGGACTGGGTGCTGAGCGTCGCGAACCTGAACCCGGCGATCAACTTCGCGGTGATCGTGCTCGGGCTCACGCAGCTGCCCGGCATCGACCTCGGGCCGCTGCTCGGCATGCCGGGATGCACGGGCTACGTGATGCCCGACGTGCTGTCGAGCGCGCCGGTCGGTTCAAGCGGGTCGACGACGTGGACGTGGACCGCGATCAGCGGCCCCATCGGCGCCCAGTTCTTCTGCCAGGCGCTGTGCCTGGATCCTGCCGCCAACAGCTTCGGGTTCACGATCTCGAACGCAGTATCGGCGACCCTCGGTTTCTGAACCGATTGTACGAGCTCACCGCCCCTTGCCGAGGAACGCCTTGATGCTCGGCAGGATGCCTTCGCGATCCTGGATGTCGGTCGTCACGACCTTGTCGTCGCCGCGGAACGCGCCGTCGAGATCCTTCTTGAACTGCCCCGACCCATACGCGCTCTTCACCTGCCCGTAGCAGAACTGGTTGCAGAACGGCACCAGACTGTCCTTCAGCAACGTCACGCAATGCTCCGTGTCCCTCGTGCTCCAGTTGTCGCCGTCGCTGAAGTGGAACGGATACACGTTCCACTCCTGCGCCGGATACTTCTCGCGCATCAACTGCAAGCACAGCTCGTACGCAGAACTGATCTTCGTCCCCCCGCTCTCCCTGAGGTGGAAGAACGTGTGCTGATCGACCTCGTGAGCGACCGCGTCGTGCACGATGTAGTGAACCTGCAGGTTCTTGTATTGATGCCTCAGCCACGCGTCGATCCAGAACGCCTCGATGCGCACGATGTCCTTCTGCTCGCGCCCCATCGACCCCGACACGTCCATCATGTAGACGATCACGGCGCTCGCCTGCGGCACCTCGCGCGTCTGCAGCGCGCGATACCTCAAGTCGTCGCGGATCGGCACCACGAACGGCCGCTCCGGATCGTACGTCCCCGACGCGATCTGCCTCTTCAACGCCTGCCGGAACGTGCGCTTGAAATGCCGCAGCGCCATCGGCCCCGAGCGCGAGATGCCCGTGTACCTCCCAGCCGCCGTGCGCATGTTCTTCCTCCCGCGCGGCTCGATGTTCGGCAGCTCGAGCTCCTCGCCGAGGATCTTCGCGAGATCCTCGAGCGACACGTCGACCTCGATGATGTGCTTGCCCTCCTGGTCGCCGGCCTGCCCCGTTCCGTCGCCCGGCTGCCCCGGCACGGGCTGGCCCGTGGCACCCTCGCCCTGACCAACCCCCTGCTTCTGGTTATCGCCGTAACGGAATCGCGGCAGCGTGATGTGCGGCAGCGGGATCGTGACGTAGCGCTGGCCCTGCTTGCCGATGAGCTCGCCCGAGCTCACGAAGCGTTTGAGGTCCTGCTTGATCCTGCCACGCACGATCTGGCGGAACCGCGTGTGGTCCTGGTCGATCCTTCGGACGGGCACGCGGTCACTCGCCCTTGGTGTCGCCGCGCGCGAAGATCGACGCGACGTAGTTGAGCACGTCGGTGGCGCTGATCTCGTCGTAGCCGAAGTCGCGCATCAAGCGGCCTTTCACGATCTCGATCTTCTCCTGCGTGTCCTTGTCGACGACCGTGGACACGAGGCTGGTGAGCTTGATCGAGTCCTTCTGGTCCTCGAACAGCTTCAGCTCGAGTGCTCGGTGCAGGCGCTCGTTCGTCTTGTAGTTGAACGTGCGGCCCTCGATCGCCAGAGCGCCGATGTAGTTCATGATCTCGCGGCGGAAGTCGTCCTTGCGCGAGTCGGGGATGTTGATCTTCTCCTCGATGCTGCGCATCAGCCGCTCGTCCGGCTCCTCGTCACGACCCGTATACGGGTTCTTGACCTTCTCGTTCTGCGTGTAGGCCTTGACGTTGTCGATGTAGTTGCCGCACAGGCGTGCAATCGCCTCCTCGTCGGCCGAGATCGCGCGCTGCACCTCGTTCTTGATGATCTCCTCGTACTCCTCGCGCACGACGATCAAGAGGTCCTTGTAGCGCTTCTTGGTCTCGGGATCGGAGATTAGGCTGTGGTGGTCGAGCCCTTCCTCGAGCTCGTTCATGGCCATGAACGGGTTGATGCACGGGAGGTCGCGCACGAGCACGTTGCTGATCTTGTCCTGGATGTAGCGCGGCGAGATGCCTTCCATGCCTTCGCGGTGCGCCTCGTCGCGCAGCTCGCGGATGTTGTCGCGCGTGTACCCGGGCAGCGACTTGCCGTTGTAGAGCTTGAGCTTCTGCAGCAGCGAGAGGTTGGCCTTCTTCGG
>DASRJH010000151.1:0-24793 GCA_035649575.1 Planctomycetota bacterium | reverse complement strand
GGCCACGCCGTGGGCGGCCAGGATTGCCTCGCGCGACTGGTGACCAGCCAGCGAGGCGATGCGCTCCATGATCAGCCGGGTCGCCGCCTGCAGTCTGCCGCGGCGGGCCTGGCCCAACGCATGGAACGCGGCCGGCAGGATCGGTTCGCCGAAGCGCACCGTGATGCGGCAGGGGCGTGGCCACACGCAGCCGAGCGGCAGGGCCCGCTCCGCGCCGATGATGGCCACGGGCACGATCGGAATGCCCTCGTTCAGCACGAGCGAGACGGCGCCAGGGCTGCCGAGCATCGGCAGACCGTCGCGGCTGAGGCCCCCTTCGGGGAAGATGCCGACGACACGCTGCTGCTGCAGCACCGCGCGCGCAACCCGCAGGGCTTCGCGATTGCCGCCGCGCACGGCGACCGGGATCGCGCGCATCCAGCGGTAGAACCAGCCGCCCCTCGGCGACCGCCAGACCACCTCGGTCATCAGATACACGATCCGGCGCCGGACCGAAGCGCCGAGCACGATCGGGTCGATCAGGGACACGTGGTTGGCGGCAAGCACGTAGGCGCCTGTCTTCGGCGGCGAGCCTTCGATGCGCAGGCGGAACCACAGTCGCGCGCCGAGGCGGCAGAACAACCAGAACGGCCAGAACAACAGGTTGTTCAGGAAGCCCGGCGGGTCCGCAAGGGTGTGACCCTTGCCGCGTCGCCATGCAGTGATCCGGAGCGCCTTCAGAAACCGTCCTTGGCCAGCTTCGCCCATTGCGTCGACGGGAACTCGTCGAGGAGCAGGCGGCGGCAGCGGCCCATGATCGAGGTGTACTCGGGCCCACGCCACTTGTCGGCCGCGACGATCGCGTGGTAGAGCGCTTCGGCGCGCAGGGCAGCGCGCACCTCTCGCGTCTCGAGTCGGACCCGCAGGAACAGCAGCAGCGCTTGCTTGAAGACCGCCGTGTCCGCCGCCTTCTGCTGGTCGAGCAACAAGAGGCCGAGTCCGAGCAGCGCACCCGCGCGCGAGTCCGCGTCGACGCCGTCGCGGTTCTGCACTTGGTCGTAGATGCGGCGCGCTGCTTCGAAGTCCCTGGCCTTGCGCAGGCTGTGCGCGAGCTCGATGCGGGCGCGGTTGCCGATCAGCGGATGGGCGTCCGACTTCGCGACGACGGCTCGCAGCTTGTCCCGCAAATCCACGCCCTGCTCGGCGAGCACGAGGAAGAACTCGGCTTCGGCGACGAAGCCGCTCGGCCAGGAGCCGCTCACGGCAGCCGACTGGTATTGCCTCGCAACCTGTGCTGCGTCGCGCGCGCCCGGCTCGCCGAGGCTCGTGTAGTACTCGAACTTCCTCCGGTAGAGCTCGGGAATCACCGCGGCGTCGGGAATCGCCTTCAGCAACTCTTCGAGCACGGCCGTGGCCTTGGCCGGTTCTCCCGCGTCGAAGAGCCGCGCCGCGACGCCCAGATAGCCCAGTTGCGCGATCAGCGCGTTCTTGGTCGCGAGCTGCTCGCGAGCCAGCGTGAGCATGAGCACCGGGTCCTCGAGGCCGCGCCGGTAGACGTCGTCGAACCTGCCCAGCGTGACCTTGGTCACCTGGTCGGCGGCCACCGTGTTGTTGCCGCCCTTGCTGTAGCGCAGGCTGAAGACGTCGTAGCTGTCGACGCGGACCGCGTCGATCTTCGTGCCATCGTGCAGGAACACACAATCGTCCTGCGCTGCGGCGGGAAGGGCCCAGACCAGGGCGAGCAGCGCGCAGCAGAGTCTCGACTTCATTCGGTGCGGCAATCTCGCATGGTCACGGCTGCATCATGCAGGCAAGGCAGCGGCGTGACAACGTGAGGACGCGCCGAGGACTGGCGGTTCACGCTTCCGCGGCCGGCAGCTCGCGCACACCTTCGAGGCGCCCCTTCTGCTTCTGGCGGGACTCCCAGGTGCTCGCGAGGTCGTGCCCGAGCCGGCGCACCGCGATGAGTTCGGCGACCACCGAGACCGCGATCTCTTCGTGACTGCGGCCGCCGAGCCAGGCGCCCATCGGCGTTCGCACGGTGTCGAGGAACTCGTCTTTGATGCCGACAGAACGCAGGTGCTTCCACAGCAGGGCCTGCTTGGTCTTGCTGCCGATCATGCCGAGGAAGCGCAGGCGATTGCCCTGCTCGAAACGGCGACCGAGTGCCTCGAGCACCGCGCCGTCTTCGCGGTGACCGCGCGTGACGATCACGCCGTAGCTGTTCTGGCGGATCGGCATGCGCGCCACGGCGTCGGCATACTGCAAGCTCATGGTCGCGTGGGCCTCCGGGAAGCGCGCCGCGGTGCAATACTCGGCACGATCGTCGACGACCGTCGTGCAGAACCCGGCCAGGCTCGCCACCTGGCACAGGGACTTGCTGACATGACCGCCGCCGAAGATCCACAAAGCAGGGGTCGAGATCGGTTCCACGAAGATCGTCACCTCACCGCCGCACATGAGACCCGAGTCAGGGGAGTCCTGCTCGGTGAGCCGGAACGTCAACGAGCGCGGCTGCTCGTCCGCCAGCACCTGGAGCGCCGTGTCGTAGACCTCGGCCTCGAGGCAACCGCCTCCGACGGTGCCGAGGAACGTGCCGTCCGCGAGCACGAGCAGGCGCATCGACGTGCGACCTGGCGTCGAGCCGCGCGTGCCGACGATCGTCGCCAAGGCCGCCGGGATGCCCTCCCGGCGCAGGCGCACGACCTCCTCGAACACATCAGGGGAACGGGCCACGCCTGCCACGTTATTGCGATCGGCCCGCCCCCGAAACCCCGCCAGCTGCGCTTTCTCGCGTGCGCTGCGGCTCAGGCGAACGAAGCGCGCACTTGCGCCAGCGTCAGGCGATCGAGCGCTCTGCGGCCGGCCGACGTCGCGGGTGCCTTCAAGACCAGGAAGCTGTCGCGCGCCGAGCAGCCTTGGCAACGGCCGTATCGGACCGCCTTCAGGATCGTGCGGTCGCCGCAGCGCTCGCACACGCGCAGATACACGAGACGCCGCCGCTTGGCTTGGACCACGCGCAGCGGGATCTTGTGCGTGACCTCGGGCTCGTGCCCGGCCAGCCGCATCAGGGCGCGCCAGTGGCGGCCGTGCGGGGGAATGTTCGGCCCGAACAGGCGGAACGCGGCGATGTGGGCTGCCTCGTGCGCGAGCACCATCGACAGCTGATCGGGTGCGCGCGCGAGCAAGGTCGGGTTGAGCTCGATCCGGCCGTTGCGCAAGAAGGCACGCCCGGCCGTCGTCGTGAGTCGCGTGTTCCAGCGCACGTTGACGGCCGTGTCCACCACGCGCCACTGCGCGAGCAGCGCAGCGGTGCGCCGTCGAAGCTCCGCAACCGCGGGCAACTTCATGGCGGCATCTCCCTCACGGGCTCTCAACGGCGGTCGGCCACCGCGTCGCGACGCGCTCTCATCTCGCTCCAGGCGAACGGCATCGTGACCATCGCGAAACCGACGATCGCGAGCGGCAGGACCACTCCGGAATTCACGCCGCGCAGCCACCGCAACTCGCCGGCGATCAGCACGCCGGTGGAGACGATGAACAGGGCCCAGCTCAGGCCGAACCAGAGGACGCGCAAGGCGCCGGTGTGTTTGCCGATCCGTTCCGTCCAAGGCCGCCGCGCCGCCTCGTGGTCGCGCGACAGCACCCGCAGCAGTTCGGCGTGGGTCACCGAGTCGATGGCCGGATGCTGCAGGGACTGTTTGAGGACGTCGAGCCGGAGCTTGTCGAGCTCGTGGCGACGTTTGCCCGCGGCTCCCATCGACGCGACCATGATCGCGAAGACGAAGAACGCACCCGCTACGGAGACGACCGCCAGGATTTCATCACCGTTCATGGCAAGTCCCTCGCCGAGTTAGACACCCTTGCGCGTTTCGAGCTCGCGCACGGCAAATGGGTAGGTCACCAACCCGAAACCGATGATCGCCACGAGCGCACCCGCGGCGCAGGTCTCGTCGCCGCGCGGAATCATCGAGCCGATCACGATGATGCCGATGCCCGTGAACAAGGCGAGCCATCCGACGGCGAGCACGAGGGCCATGAAGCGGCTCGGGTGGTTCGACCGGGGCGGCCGACTGCCGGTGAGCTGGTAGGTCAGCGATTCGATCGTGGCGCGGTCCAGCGCGGGGTTCTTGAGCGCTTCCTCGAGCAGACGCACGTATTGGCTGCGGGCCGTCGCGCGCTGCTCGAGCATCATCTTGACCAAGACAACCACGCAGATGGGGATGGCGATGGCGAGCAGTTCATCCATGGGCTTCTCGGGATCGACCGGGGCACTACGCCCTGTCTTCGAGTCTATTCCAGAACCCGTCGCTGACCCAACGCCATGGCCCGACCCATGGCCTTTCTGCATGCAGGGTGTCCGGCTCAGGCCTCACGGCAGACGCTGGAGGCCGAGCCCGCCCAGCAGGTGGTCCGGTTCGCCGTTCCACACGAAATCGGCGGTGGCAAGGTCGCAGCGCGTGTTCTTTCGCCACGCGAACGGCCAGCCGAGCGCCCGTGCCGCCTCGTGGTCGGGCTCGCGGTCGCCGACCATGACGACGCGTTCCGCAGCGGCCGCCTCTCGCGCCAGGCGCAACATGTCGGTCTTCGACTGCACACCGGTGCTGTCGAGGCAGAACTGCCAATCGCTGAGTGCTTTGAGCCCCTGGCCGCGCTGAATCGCGCCCATGTAGGTCGACCGGCAGTTGCTCGCGAGCGCGACCTTGACGCCGATGCGGCGCAGGTGCAGCAACATCGGGCGCACGCCCTCGAACAGGTAGTCGACGCCGCTGGTCACCGCTTCGACTTCGATCGGCAGCACGACGGACCGCAGCTCCTGCCAGCGGTGCTTGTGTGCCTCGGGCAGGAACGGCGCCCAGACGCCTGCATCGCGCATGCCGACGACCGCCTCGGCCTCCGCGTCGCTCGGCATCGCGATCGCGAGGCCGTGCTGCTCGGCGAAGCGCTGCAAGCCCGCGCGAATCACCTTCGACCACCAGCGGAACGTATCGTGCAGCGTGCCGTCGACGTCGAAGACGACGAGCTCGGGCGGCAGGTGACGGCGCAGCAGGCTCACAGGTAGCGGACCTGGCGAACGCCCATGACCTCGAGCTCGTGGAGCAGGCGCTCAAAGCCCTGCTGGGCGCGAGCTGCGGCCTCGGGGCCGGGCAGCGGATCGGCGCGCAGCTGTACGACGAAACGGCGCTTCAGATCCTCGCGGCTCATGCGCCGCGTGCGCTGGCGCAGTTCGAGCACGAAGGCTTCGAGCGGCATGCGGCGTTCTGCGCTGCGCACGAACCCATCGCCGAGCACGTCGACGACGACGAGGCCGGCACTGCTGTCGAACGACGTGTTTGCCGGCGCTTCGGAGGCGCACGCGCCGAGCAATGCCGCGGCCCAGAGTGAAAACGCGGGGAGCGTCCTCATTGGGCGGCGATCCCCTGCACTTCGATCCGCGCCTCGGGATCGAACAGCGAAACGACCTCGAACATCGCCATGCCCGGATAGTGCCTGTCGCAGTGACGCCGCCACACGGCACCGATCGCCTTGCGCGCCGCCGCGTAGTCGTCGCGGCTCGTGACGTAGAAGTTCAATTGCACGACGTCCTGGAACGTCATCTGCGCGTCGCGCAGCACGCAGGCGATGTTCGCGAGCGCCTTGTCGAGCTGGGCCAGGAGGTCGCCCTTGCTCTCGACGACACCGGTCCGGTCGTACCCGCACTGGCCCGCGAGGTAGAGCGTGCGTTGCGCGCCGTGTTCGACGAGCCAGGCGTGCGCGAAGCCGACCGGCGACGAGAGATCGGCGGGATTCACAGGGCGCTTGCTCATGCCAGCGGATGCACGGGGAGTTCGCGAAGGATCGCGCGCACGGGACTGCTGTCGCCGTTCACGATGCGCAGCGGCAGCGCGATCAGTTCGTAGTCGCCGGCCGGCACCGAGGACAAGTCGATGTTCTCGAGGATCGCGACACCACCTTCGTAGAGCAGGTGGTGGCCGTCGAGTTCCTTGCTGTCGGCGTGGTCCATGCTCGGTGTGTCGATGCCGACCAGCGTAATCCCGGCCGCGACGAGCGCGCGGGCCGCGCCGGGCCCCAGGGCCGTGAAACCCTGGTCCCACGTGCGATGGTCGTGGCGTTTGCGCGTCCGGAACAGGATGCGCTCGGCGCCGGCCAGCATCGCCGGCGTCAAGGCCGCGGCCGGGATCAGCGCAGGAGTGCCGGCGCCTTGCACGTCGGCGACGCGGCAGCGGCCGATGTAGCGGCGTAGATCGACGCTCGCGATGTCCGGGCCCGCGACGTCGAAATGCAGCGGCGCGTCGGTGTGCGTGCCGACGTGCACGGACATGCGGATCGTGCTCACGTTGCACGAGCCGCCGCGTTCCTGTCGCATCACCCACTCCTGCGTGAACGGCGTGTCGCCGGGGAACGCGGCGCTCGCGGGCTCGATCGGTTCGCTGATGTCCCAGATGCGCATGGTCGACCCTAACCGGGTTTGCGTTCCTGTTGCAGGAAGCGCTCGTACTCGCGGCTGTCGAGGATCTCGCGCACGGCGTGCACGGCAGCCGCGACTTCGGCCTCGGTGTTGTAGAAATGCGGCGCCACGCGCAAGCCGGCGTCGGGCCGGTAGTCGACGACGATCTCGCGCGCAGCGAGCGCCTGACACACCGCGTAACCATGTGGCACGTCGAGAGCGACGTGGCCGCCGCGGTCCTTGCCGATGAGCGGCGACTTGATGCCGAGCCCCAGACGCTGCGCCTCCTCGATCAGCAGCCTCGTCAGCTTCTGGCTGCGCGCGCGGATCGCTGCGAGCCCGGCTCTCGCGACGGTGCCGATACCCTCCCTGCCCGAGCAGAGCGCGGGCACGTTCGGCGTGCCCGTCGCGAAGCGACCGCCGTCGTCGCGGTAGTCCTGGCCCTTCGGCGAGAACAGGAACGGCTGTTTGTGCGCGGCCCAGCCCGTGAACGCCGGCTCGAGGCCCTTGCTCAGGTCGGGATCGACGTAGAGGAAACAGTTGCCGGGGCCGCCACACAGCCACTTCAGCGCGCCGCCCACGGCGGCGTGCACGCCACACTCGCGCAAAGAGAGCGGTATCGTGCCGACCGAGTGGAAGACATCGAGCACGACGAACGCGCCGACCTTGCGTGCCTTCTGCACGATCGGCGTCACGTCGACGATCGCCGAGCTGCGGAACATCACGTGATCGATCGCGACGAGCAGCGTCGAGTCGTCGATCGCGTCGGCAACCTGCTGCGCGTCGGTCGTCAGGCCGTCGCCGGCCGCCGGGATCCGGACGAGCTTCGCGCCGTGCCGCGCGCGCGCTTCGTAGATGTATTGGTCCGACGGAAAGTTGCGGTCCGCGTAGACGATGCGGTTGCGCGGGCCGTCGAAACGAAAGCACGACAGGATCATCTCGAGTGCTGTGGCGACGTTCTGGTGCATCGACACGGTGCCGCGCGGTACACCGAGCACACCCGCGATCTCGTCGGCCACCTGGTCCTGCAGCGTCCACCAACCGTCCCCCCACGCGCGAACGCCGCGCGATTCCCATTGCTCGAGAAACCGCGCAACGCTCTGCCTCGCCGAACCAGGCATCGCGCCGAGCGAGTTGTTGATCAGGTAGTTGCTGCGGGCCGTGATCGGGAACTGCTCACGGTACGCAAGGAGAGGATCGGGGAGGCTCATTTCGCAACCGAGCCCGCCGTTCTAGCGGATGGCCGGCATCCGCGCACGTTCCGACGAGCCGGGAACTATCCGGGTTGGGCGAGGAACTCGCGTCGCACGGCCAACACGAGCCGCTGGTCGGCCCCGAGGCGCTCGGCAGCGAGCACGTGCCGCTCGGCTTCTGCGCGGCGACCGAGCAGCGCACAGGCCTGGGCGAGATGCAGCAAGGGCGACACGTCGCTCGGGCACAGCTCGTGGGCGCGTTCGAGGTGTTGACGCCCTTCTTCGACCTTGCCCCTGCCGACGAGCAGGATCCCGAGCCAGTTGTGGGCATCCGCGAAGTTCGCATCGCGGCGCACGGCGCAGCGCAGCGCGCGCTCGGCGCGGCGCGGCCGGTCGAGCTTGTGGTTGACGATCCCGACGAGGAACCACGCCTCCGCGACGGGGCCCACTTCGCGTACGAGCGTGCGCCCGGCGGCGAGCGCCTCGTGCAGGTCACCGGCAGCGATCGCGCTCTCGATGCGCTGCGTGCCGGCCCACAATCCCGGGACCGAGGCGAGCCGCAAGAACCGCCGCGCCTGGACGTCGACCTTCGGCGCGAGACCGAGCCGCAGCGCCTGCTCGAGTGCCGCCGCGGCTGCTTTCGCGTCGCCGAGCAGCAGGCAGGCCCGCCCGAGCTCGAATTGCAGCACCGCGTGGTTCGGGTCCTTCGCGAGCACGCGCTCGACGATGCCTCGCGCCGTCGCTGCCTTGTCGTCCTCGATCAGGAACGAGACGACGAGACGCGCCACGGACACCGGCAGGTCGGGAATCCTCGTCAACTCCGCGACGAGGCCATCTCGCGCTGCGTGATCCTGCGTGACATCACAGACGGCCGCGAGCTGCGCGAGCGCTTCGGCGCTCGCGAAACCGCGCTCACGCGCGAGCCCGACGACTTCGCGGACCTCGTCGTAGCGACCGAGGCGAAACAGCAAGGCCGCAGCCCGTTCCACGAGCTCGGGCCGTTCGAGTGCGCGCCGCGCGGCCCGCACCGCGACCGCGGCGGCGGTGCTCTCGTCGCCAGCGGCGAGCAACTGCGCGCCGAGGCGCTCGAGCATCGGAACGGAGACCTCGGCCGTAGCGGCAAGTTGCGCGAGCAGGTGGCGGACCTCGGTGCGATGCTCGCCGCGTTTGAGGCACTGCCCCGCGAAGTCGAGGACGGTCTGCTGCACGTCTTCGTCTGCGGCCGCCAACTCGATGCAGCGCCGCGCTGGCCGCAGCGGGTCGGGCGAAGGATCGGCGAGGTTCGCTTCGCGCCGCAGCGTCGCGTCCTTGACGACGAGCAACCAGCCGAGCGCTTCGCCGCCGAGCAGGCGTGGCGCGCGTGGCCGTCCCGTCCGGCCGAGCAGTCCCATCACTTCGAACTCGATGCGCGTCAGCACGTCGATCGGCTGTCTCGGATCGAACGGCAGGTCCGCTTCGTGAAGGATCCGCTGCGTCCTGCCGTCGAGCGCGCGCCAGTGCAGCACGCCGCTGCGGAACATGCCGTCGCACAGCAGGCGCACTTCGCCCTGCTTGTGCATCTTGGCGAGTGCCGCGGGCTCGAGCAGGTCGTTGAGGCGGAAGAAGCTGCGCACGCCGTCCACGGGTCCGAGGAACGGCAGGAATCGGACACCCTGGTCCTCGCTGCCATTGAGGCGTTCGACGAGCATGCGTGGGAGCTGCCTCGCGAGCACATCGTACGGAGCCGCGCCGGCGACCGGGGCGAGCCCGTCGGCAACCGCGAAGCCGAATACCACGGCAGTGGTCATGCCATCACTTCGGCGACGGCGGGGGCGGCGTCACGGTCGGCCGAGGAAACACGAACGACACCGCAGTGCCGCCGCGCTCGTCGCCCACGAGGACCTCGACCTCCTGCGTCTTCGTGTCCGAACCCGACACCTGCTGCCAGATCGTGGCTCCGAGCGTTTCGGCGAATCGATCCTTCTTGAGTCCAGCCGTCACGCAGGCTGCCGCCACGATGCGCACGCGGCCGTTCAAGGTCTCCTCGCGAAGTTGCAGCGGCGTTACCAACTGCGCTGCGAACTTCGCTTCGAGCAGCTGCTGCAGCTGCGGCGACGCAGACCGGTGCTGCTGCATCTGGACCAGGTTTTTCATCATGAGGCTCAACATGATGCAACCGGCAATGCCGAGGCCCGCGATGGCGTAGATTGACTTGGGCACACGTCGGCTTTCGGCAGATCCCGCGTTCCCACTGCAGAACAAAGCTCTGGGGCAACCCCCGACTCCCGAAAGAATCCGTGCCAGAGCCATTGCCTTGCACGAGGGAGCCGGTATGCATCGGCAGCGTCCGGGGGCTTCGCCCCCCTCCTTGAACCAACACCCATGGGCAAGATCGTCCGGTGCCGTGAATGCGGAAAGGTCTACCGCGAACTCGATGAACTCGAGGACCTGCGCGACAACGACAGCGTCTGCCTCGTCTGCAACAACACCATCGAGGTGCCGGACTGGGACCGCGTGCTCGCTTCCTACGAAGACGACGACGGCGATGTCGAGGAAGACGACGACTGGGACGAAGACGAAGAGCCCGAAGAAGATGACGATGGCAAGGTCGTTGCCGAGGAAGAGTTCGACGACGAGATCGGCGACGAGGAAGAGGAGGACGAAGAGGGCGAGGACGACGAGGACGAGGACGAGGACGAGGACGACGACGAGGAGCCCAGCGAGGAGCGCTGACGGGCAGGTGGTCTGTCATCGCCGCAACGCGGCGTCCCTGGCGGGGCGAAACAGCCACCAGCCGCCGCGGGGGCATGAGTTCGGGCCACCGGGGCAAGGAGACCGCACGGCCTTTTCTCGATGCTCGCGCCAACTTGGCAGCACCCCCCCGCCGGATCTCTGCCATTCTGGCCGCAAAAGCGGCGCGCCGTCCCTGGCCAGCCCGGGATCACTGATCTCAAGGCGCTGGGAAATTGTCACTTGCAGTAGTGGACCCCGGGCGGCACATGGCTTGCTTTGCGGCGGCCCTTCCAGTTTGGACCGGCTGCTGACCTTCGATGCGCCAAAGCTTTCGCGTGCTCCTGGTTGAGGACGATGACTCCCTGAGGTGTTGCCTCAGCGAGTTCCTCGCGAGTCACGGCTGGGAAGTGCTGGCCACTGCATCCGCGGCCGAGGCCATGTCGATGGCGTGGCGCCAGCGGTTCGACTTCTCGATCCTCGACTTCCACCTGCCCGGCATGACGGGCCTGGACCTGTTCCAGCACCTCGCTTCGGTCCGGCCGCTGCCCTCGATCCTGATGTCGGGCCTGGCGTCCGCCGAGGAGGCCGCCGCCGCGCGTCAGGCCGGCTTCTTCACCTTCCTGCGCAAGCCCCTCGAGCTCGAACGCCTGCGCCAGTCGCTGCAGCTGTTGATCCAGACTCACTTCGGTGGCCCGATGACCCCCAGCTGGGTCCAGGATTGGCGCCCGCAGTGGCAGAAGCCCGGCCGACAGCCGCCGCCACCCCCGCCCGCACCCCCGACCTTCCCGCAGTCGCGACGCTGATCCAACGGCGAACGGCTGCGGGCACACTTTCCCTCTCCCATCCCACCTCCCGAAGGAACTGCAAAATGACGAAGACCAAGTCCGCGACCGTGACCCCCCTTGGTGACCGCGTGCTCGTCAAGCGCGTCGCCGCCGACGAGAAGACCAAAGGCGGCATCATCCTGCCCGACACCGCCAAGGAGAAGCCACGCGAAGGCATCGTCGTCTCCGTCGGCAACGGCAAGCTGCTCGAGAACGGCACGCGTCAGGCGATGTCGGTCAAGGCCAAGGACCGCGTCCTGTTCTCCTCCTACGCCGGCTCCGAGATCAAGCTCGACGGCGACGAGTTGCTGATCCTCGCCGAAGACGAGATCCTCGCCATCATCGAGTGAGCCGGCTCCGCGCCCTGAACTGACTTCGTGAGCGCACAACGCTCGCAACCACCCCACAAACCATCCAATCGAGTCAACCCCCATGACAGTCAAGAAGATCGCATACGACCAGGAAGCGCGTGAACGCATGCGCGACGGCGTCCGGCAGCTCGCCCGCGCCGTCAAAGTCACACTAGGCCCGCGCGGCCGCAATGTCATCATCGAGAAGTCGTTCGGCAGCCCGACCGTGACCAAGGACGGCGTCACCGTCGCGAAGGAGATCGAGCTGGCCGGCAAGTACGAGAACCTCGGCGCGCAGCTCGTCAAGGAAGTCGCTTCCAAGACGTCCGACGTCGCCGGTGACGGCACGACGACGGCGACCGTGCTCGCCGAAGCCATCTTCGAAGAGGGCATCAAGAACGTCACGGCCGGCGCAAACCCCGTCGCGCTCAAGCGCGGCATCGAGCGCGCCGTCGCGAAGATCGTCGAGTCGATCAAGAAGGTGAAGATCGACATCAAGGGCAAGAAGGAGATCGCCCAGGTCGCTTCGATCGCCGCCAACAACGACGAGGAGATCGGCAACATCCTGTCGGACGCGATGGAGCGCGTCGGCAAGGACGGCGTGATCACCGTCGAAGAGGGCAAGAGCCTCGCGACCGAGGTCAAGTGGGTCGAAGGCATGCAGTTCGACAAGGGCTACCTGTCACCGCACTTCGTCACGAACCAGGACAAGATGGAGGTGGTGCTCGAGAACCCGTTCATCCTGATCCACGAGAAGAAGATCTCGACCATCAAGGACATGCTGCCGCTGCTCGAGAAGATCGCGCAGAGCGGCCGTCCGCTGCTGATCGTCGCCGAGGACGTCGAAGGCGAGGCGCTCGCGACGCTCGTGGTCAACAAGCTGCGCGGCGTGTTCAAGTGCTGCGCGGTCAAGGCGCCCGGCTTCGGCGACCGTCGCAAGGCCATGCTCGAAGACCTCGCCGTCGTCACGGGCGGCAAGGCCATCTTCGAGGACCTCGGCATCAACCTCGAATCCGTCACGACCGCCGAGCTCGGTTCCGCCAAGAAGGTCGTGGTCGGCAAGGACGACTGCACGGTCATCGAAGGCGCCGGCAAGACGAAGGACACGCAGGCGCGCATGGAACAGGTCCGCGCCGAGATCTCCCGCACGACCTCCGACTACGACCGCGAGAAGCTCCAGGAGCGGCTCGCGAAGCTCGCCGGCGGCGTCGCGCAGATCATGGTAGGCGCGGCCACCGAAGCCGAGATGAAGGAGAAGAAGGCACGCGTCGAGGACGCGCTGCACGCAACCCGCGCCGCCGTTGCCGAAGGCATCGTCGCGGGCGGTGGTGTCGCGCTGATGCGCGCCGCCAAGTCGCTCGAGGACCTCAAGCTGACCGGCGACGAACGCATCGGCGCCGACATCGTGCGCCGCGCGCTCGAAGCCCCGATGCGCCAGATAGCGACCAACGCCGGCGTCGACGGCTCGATCGTGGTGCAGACCGTGCGCAATCACAAGGACACCACCCACGGCTACAACGCCGCGACCGACACCTACGAGGACATGATCAAGGCCGGCATCGTCGACCCCGTGAAGGTCGTCTGCGCCGCGCTGCAGAACGCCGCGTCGGTCTCGACCCTGCTGCTGACGACCGAGGCGCTGATCACGAACGTGCCCGAGAAGAAGCCCGCCGGCGGCGGCGGCGACCACCACGACCATGGCGGCATGGGTGGCATGGGTGGCATGGGCGGCATGGACTTCTGAGCCAGCCACTTCGACCCGGACCAATACGGCCCGGTGGCGCCCCGCGCGCTGCCGGGCCGCGTGCTTTCCGCTAGGCTCCGCGAGTGACTGCTTGTCGTCCCGGCTGTGGCGCCTGCTGCATCGCGCCGTCGATCGGAACACCGTTCCGCGGCATGCCGCACGGCAAGCGCGCCGGCGAGCGCTGCGTGCATCTCGATGCCGCCAACCTGTGCCGGCTGTTCGGTCATCCCGATCGCCCGCGCTTCTGCGTCGACCTGAAGGCGCAGCCCTCGATGTGCGGAACCTCCGACGCCGAGGCGATGGCGATCCTCACGCGCTGGGAGAGCGACACCTCACCCTGACAGGACGCGCAGGCACAGCTCCTTGACGTCCGTCGCCGCGACGCGATCGCGTGCAAGGGCACGGTCGCTGCACAAGAACACGGGACCCGCCGCGTCGTCGCCATACAACCGGCCGTGCGTGCCGCGCACCATCGACGGATCGGTCGGGATCACGTCCATGAGGTAGCGGAACCCGAGCATCTTCTTCGCGAGCGTCTTCGCGATCTTGAGCTTCGGGAACGCAATCTTCGGGTCGAGGAACAGCTCGGCCGGGTCGTAGCCGGGCTTGCGATGGATGTCGACGGTCGGCGCGAAGTCGGGCCGGCGCGCCTCGTCGAGCCAATAGTGGTAGGCGAACCAGCACCCCGGTTCGGCGATGCAGACGAGCTCGCCGCTGCGTGCATGGTTGACGCCGAATTCGATCTGCTGAGTCGGATCGAGCACGCGCGCGACGCCGGGCACCATCGCGAGCAGATCGCGCACCATGCCCACGTCGCTGGCCTGCGCGACATGGACGTGCGCACACTGGTGGTCCGCGACCGCGAACGCGCGGCACGCGCCGCAGTCGAGCAGCTGGCCGTGGCTCGTCTCCTGCACGCGCAAGAGCCCCTTCTCGTGCAGCAGCCGGTTCAAGAACACGACGCGCGTCGCGGGCTCGATGCCATACTCCGACAGCACCATCACGTGCGCGTTCTTCGCGCGAGCGGCTTCGACGAGGCGCCCGACCTCGACATCGAGATCGCGCACGGCCTGCACGCTGCGCGGATCCTCGGGCCCGAAGCGCTGATGGTCGTAGTCGAGGTGCGGCAGGTAGGCGAGCACGAGGTCCGGATCCTGCCTGTGCATCACCGACAACGCCGACGACACGATCCAGCGCGTGCTCGCGATGCCGGCGCGCGGCCCCCAGAAATCGAACAGCGGGAACGGACCCAGTTCCTGCTGCAAGTCGGCCTGCAGGTCCGGCGGCTCGCTGTAGAGCCCCGGCTTCTTGAGCCCGTCAGCGTGGTACTCGGGGCGCGGCGTCATGCTCCAGTCGACGCCGGGCGCATACATGTTCCACCACCAGAACAGCTTCGCCGTGCGCGTGCCGAAGCGCTGCTTCGCCGCTTCGTAGAGCTTCTCCCCGCGCACGAGCTGGTTCGGCTGCCGCCAGAACATGACCTGCGCGAGGTCGCGGAAGTACCAACCATTGCCGACTGCCCCGTGGCCCGACGGCGGCAACCCCGTGAGGAACGTCGCCTGCACGCTGCACGTCACGGCCGGAAACACCGTGTCGAGCGGGGCCGTGAAACCATGCTCGCCGAGACCGCGCATCACGGGGGCGTGCGCGAGGTCTTTCGGCCGCAGGCCCACCGCGAGGATCACGAGCAACTTCACGTGCGCATCGTGCCGGGCCGCAACGGCTCGCGCCACGTCGGGCGTCGGGGTCCGCGGCGCGTCGCGTCGCATCGCGCCGCGAATCGACCCAGACCGCTTGACCGTCCGCGCGGGTGACAGGAGCATGCGGCCACCCGCGGGGACCGACCATCATGCATGCACGCGTCCGGCAGACGGTCCTCGGCATCACGCTCGTGTCCGTCGCGTTGTGCACGGCCGCCTGCGCGCGGCCCGACGACGGCACGCTGCAGGGTTACGTCGAAGGGGAGTTCGTCTTCGTCGCGTCGCCGCTCGGCGGTGAGCTGCAGCAACTCGCGGTGCAACGCGGTTCTCTCGTGAAGAAGGACGAGCTGCTGTTCGCGCTCGAGGACACCACCGAACGCGAAGCCAAAGCACGCCAGCAGCGCATCGTCGACAGCCTGCGTTCGCGGCTCGAGGACGAGAAGAAGGGCAAGCGGCCGTCGGAGATCAAGGCACTCGAGGCACTGCTCGAGCAGAACCTTGCATCGCAGAAGCGCGCCGATGCGGAGCTGGTCCGGGTCGAGAAGGCCGCACCGAGCGGCGCCGTGTCGTTGATCGCGCTCGACCGCGCGCGCGCCGAGCTCGCCGAGAGCAACGCGCGCGTCGCGCAGAGCGAGGCGGATCTCGCCACTGCACGGCTCGGCGCGCGCGAGGATCGCGTCGCCGCGGCCGAAGCCGAGGTGCGCGCGGCCGAAGCGGAGCTCGTGCGCAGGCAGTGGGATCTCGACCAGAAGCGCCAGACAGCGACCGCGGACGCGCTGGTCTTCGACACGATCTATCGCGAAGGGGAATGGGTCGAGGCGGGCCGACCGGTCGTGGCACTGCTGCCACCCGGAAACGTCAAGGTGCGCACGTTCGTGCCCGAGACGCGCGTCGGCGCGATCCGCATCGGCGCCAGCGCGAGCGTTCACATCGACGGTGTCGAGCAGCCCGCGCGCGGCAGCGTGACGTTCGTTTCGCCGCGCGCCGAGTACACGCCGCCCGTGATCTTCAGCCGCGAGAGCCGGTCGAAGCTCGTGTTCCTCGTCGAGATCCGCTTCGCGCCGGAGACCGCGAGCCAGCTCCACCCGGGCCAGCCCGTCGACGTGCGCCTCGAAGGCAGGACGTGAACGGCGGGCTCGCGATCGACGTCCGCGACATGACGAAGCGCTTCGGCGCCCTGACCGCGGTCGACGGCATCGGCCTGCAGGTGAAGACGGGCGAGATCCACGGCTTCCTCGGGCCGAACGGCAGCGGCAAGACGACGTTCATCCGGATGCTGTGCGGGCTGCTGCGGCCCGACGGCGGCAGCGGGACGTGTCTCGGCTTCGACGTCGTGAAGGACAGCGAGTCGATCAAGCGCCAGGTCGGCTACATGACGCAGCGCTTCAGCTTCTGGGAGGACCTGACCGTCGCCGAGAACCTCGAGTTCACAGCACGCATCTACGCGGTGCCCGACCGGCGCACCGCGGTGCGCGCGACGATCGAACGCATGGGGCTCGCCAAACGGCGCGACCAGCTCGCGGGCACGCTGTCGGGCGGCTGGAAGCAGCGGCTCGCGCTCGCCGCGTGCATGCTGCACTCGCCGAAGCTGCTGCTGCTCGACGAGCCGACCGCCGGCGTCGATCCGCAGGCGCGGCGCGAGTTCTGGGAGCAGATCCACGAGCTCGCGAGCGGGGGCATCACGGTGCTGATCGCGACGCACTACATGGACGAGGCCGAACGCTGCCACCGCCTCGCGTTCGTGTTCCACGGCCACCTGCTCACGCACGGCACCGTCGACGAGGTCGTGCGCGCGTCGGGGTTGCTGACCTGGGCCGTCGCGGGGCCCGACCTGCCCGAGCTGATGCCCAAGCTGCGTAGCGAGCCCGGCGTCGAGCAGGCGGTCGCGTTCGGCAACGAGCTGCACGTCGCGGGCGGCGACGGCAACGCGCTCGAGCAGGTCGTCGCGAAGTACGGATCCGGCCCGCACCGCTTCCGCCGCATCGACGCGAGCCTCGAGGACGTGTTCATCCACCTGATGCAGCAGGCGAAGGCCGGCGCGAGCGCGGCAGCGAGCGCCCAATGAGCCGCCTGTTCTCGATCGGCCGCTTCGCGGCGATGGTGCAGAAGGAGTTCGTGCAGATGCGCCGCGACCGCGTCACCTTCGCGATGATGGTCGGCATCCCGCTGCTGCAGCTCGTACTGTTCAGCTTCGCGATCAACCTCGACCCCAAGCACCTCCCGACCGCGGTCGTGCTCGCCGACCACGGACCCGCCGGCCGTGCGCTCGTTGCGGCGATGCAGAACAGCGGCTATTTCGACGTCAGGGCGACGCTGTCGACCGAGGAGGAGGCACAGCAGGTGCTCACGCGCGGCGAAGTGCAGTTCGTCGTCAACGTCCCACCGCTGTTCACGCACGACGTGTGGCGTGGCGCGCGCCCGGCGATCCTCGTCGAGACCGACGGCACCGATCCGGGCTCTGCCGGCAACGCGGTCGGCAACCTGCAACGCATCGTCGACAGCTCGCTGCAGCGCAACCTCACAGGCCCGCTCGCGCCGCTGCAGCCGCGAGCCGGCCCCGTCGAGCTGCGCATCCACACGCTCTACAACCCGGAGGCGATCACGCAGTACAGCATCGTGCCGGGGCTCATGGGCGTCGTGCTCACGATGACGCTCGTCCTGATCACGGGCCTCGCGATCACGCGCGAGCGCGAGACCGGCACGATGGAGAACCTGCTGTCGATGCCGACGCGTCCGCTCGAGGTGCTGATCGGCAAGATCGTGCCGTACGTGCTCGTCGGCTACGTGCAGGTCGCGCTGATCCTGATCGCCGCGCGCTACGGCTTCGACGTGCCGATGCTCGGCAGTGCCTGGCTGCTCGTCGTGCTGTCCGCGGTGTTCATCGCGGCCAATCTCGCGGTCGGCATCACGTTCTCGACAGTCGCGGAGAATCAGCGGCAGGCGATGCAGATGGGCATGTTCTTCTTCCTGCCGTCGATCCTGCTCAGCGGGTTCATGTTCCCGTTCCGCGGCATGCCCGGCTGGGCGCAAGCGGTCGGCGAGGTGTTCCCGCTCACGCACTACCTGCGCGTCGTGCGCGGCATCATGCTCAAGGGCAACGGCTTCGCCGACGTCGCCGGCCACGTGTGGCCGATCGCGCTGTTCACCGCGGTCGCGCTCGTAATCGGCGTGGGCCGCTACCGGCGCACGCTCGACTGACCTCACTGCTTCAGAGCGGCAGCGGCTTGCCGCAGTGCGGACAGCTCGACTTGGCCTTGGCCGGCGCGGCGCGCGTGCCCGCGAGCCGTTCCCTTGCCTTGCCGAGCTCCTCGACGAACGCGGCGCCGAGCAGACCGGCCGGCAACGCGAACATGCCGATTCCGAGCACCGCGATGACGCCGCCGAGCACGCGGCCGAGCGCCGTCACCGGCGCCATGTCGCCGTAGCCGATCGTCGTCAGCGTGACGATGCCCCACCACATCGTCGCCGGGATGCTCGAGAACGTCTGCGGCTGCGCGTCGTGCTCGAGGTGGAACATGCCGGCCGACGCGACGACGAGCATCACCATGAGCAGCACGAGCAATGCGATCAGATCAGGGGCCTTGGAGCGCAGCACCTGCTGCAGCGTCTGCGCCGCGATCGAGTAGCGGCCGAGCTTCGCGATGCGCACGAGCCGCGACAGGCGCAACACGCGCAGCACGCGCAGGTCGACGCCACTGGCCGAGAGCAGGCTCGGCAGGATCGCCGCGAGGTCGATCAGCGCAGCCGGCGTGATCATCCAACGCAGCCGGCCCTTGATCGGGTGCGCGAACTGCGGCTGCTCGGACGCGATCCACAGCCGCGCCGCGTATTCGACGCTGAACACGATCACCGAGAACGTCTCGAGGCTCGCGAACCAGCCCGCGTAGCGCTCTGCGAGGTCGGGCACGGACTCGAGCACGATCGCGACGACATTGACGACGATCAGCGCGCCGAGCGAGAGGCGAACCGTGCGCGCGGCGGCGGTCGGTTCGTTGCCGGCGAGGACGAGGTGAACGCGGCGGCGAAGAGTCATGTCCGGGATGGTATGGATCGCGCGCGGGGTTCCTGAGCGAGTGGCCGTCAAGTTTCTTCGACAGCGTTCGGGGGTGCGTCCCCCACTCGCGCGCGCTAGGATCGCACCGATCGCCGCGATCCGACCTTCCATGAGATGATCCGCATGCGCCCGCATCCGTTCGCCGTCTTCGTTCTGCTCGCCGCAACCGTAACCGTGCTCGCACACGATGCGGCTGCGCAGTGCTCGACGCAGTGGGTACCGTCCGTCGGCGCCGGTCCGAACGGTCCCGTGTTCGCCTCGCACGCGTTCGATCCGGACGGCCCCGGCCCGGCGAACCCGCAGGCACTGGTCGGCGGCTTCTTCGGCCTCGGCCCGGTCGGAGCGCCGACGCACGTCGCGTTGTACGACCCGATCGTGAACTCGTGGTCGGCGCTCGGCACGGGCGTCGACAGCACCGTGATCGCCGTGCTGCGGCTGCCGAACGGGGCCCTCGTCGCCGGCGGCGGGTTCGCGCACGCGGGCGGCCTGGTGGCGCACAACGTCGCGCGCTGGAACGGCACCGCGTGGTCCGCCTTCGGCGCGGGGCCCGGCGGCATCGTGCGCGCGCTCGCGGTGCTGCCGAACGGCAACATCATCGCGGGCGGCGAGTTCGGCGTCGCCGAGTGGAACGGCACCGCGTGGCTGCCGATGGGCAGCGGACCGACGTTCGTCGCGGCACTCGCGACGCGGCCCAACGGCAACGTCGTCGCCGGCGGCACCTTCTCCGGTGCGTTCGGCGTGCACGAGTGGAACGGCACGGCCTGGTCGCCGCTCGGGAGCTGCAACGGCGACGTGCGCTCGCTGCTGCTGCTCGACAACGGCGATGTCGTCGCGGGCGGCGCGTTCAGCGGCATCGGCGGCGTCAACGCCGTGTTCGTCGCGCGCTTCGACGGCACGACGTGGTCGGCGTTGCCGGGGCTCCAGCACAGCGCGCGCGCTCTCGCGGCGCTGCCGAACGGCGACCTCGTCGCCGCCGGCGGCCTGGCGCCGTCCGCGCAGCCCAACCTCGTCAGCCGATGGAACGGCACGTCGTGGTCCGTGCTCGGCGGCGGCATGGACAGCGCCGCATGGACGCTCGCGAGCTTCTCGAACGGCGACCTGCTCGCCGGCGGCACGTTCACGACGATCGGCGGCACCGGCTCGGCGAACGTCGCGCGGCTGACGACGACGTGCCCCGCGACGACCGCGGTGATCGGCACCGGTTGCACCGGCTCTGCCGGCGTCGTGTCGCTCGCGCCGACGAACCTGCCGTGGGTCGGCAGCACGTTCCGCGCGACTGCGACCGGCCTGCCCGCGCTCGGCATCGCCGTTCACGTCGTCGGGTTCACGCCGCTGTCGACTCCGCTGGTCAACGTGCTGCCGCAGGCCCTGCCGGGCTGCGTGTTACGCGCGAGCCCGGACTTCCTCGAGGTCCTGTTTCCCACGGCCGGCGCCGCGTCCACGATGATCGTCTTGCCGAACTCGCCAGCGCTCGCGGGCCTGCAGGTGCACGAACAGGTGGTGCCGCTCGAAATCTCGGCGAGTCTCGTCATCACCGCCGCAACGAGCTCGAACGCGCTGCAGCTTACGATCGGCGTGCTGTAGATCTGGCCAAAGCAACGGAGACGAGAACCAGCGCGCGCGTCCGAGGCAGGCTCGCGCGGACGCGCCGCAGTATGGTGAGCGACATGGTCGATGGCGCGAACCTAGCCCGGGCCCTACGCGAGCATGGCGGCAAGCTTGGGTTTCATCGACGGATCGTCACACGGCCGGTCGTCTGGTCGAGCGCATGTTCCCGCGTCGTGCCGTCGGGCCAGCGCACTACGAGCTTGCTGCCCGCGGGAACGTTCGCGAACCACGCCGTCGGCTCCGATTGCGACAGGTAGCCGCTGCCGGCCGTGATCTCGCGCCGCTGCTGCTTGCCGTCGGGCGTGCGCAGCACGACGCGCGCGCCGACCGCGGTCGGGTTGCCGGGCGCACCTTGGAGCCGCACCGCGAGTCGCTTCGGGCCGACGCGCCCTAGAATACCGACGTTGTTGACCCAGGCGCGGACCGGGCCATCGTTCACCGCGCAGACGAAGTCGGGAGAGTCGCCGCCGTAGAGACTGAGCACGGCGAGAGCCTTGGCATCCTCGGGCATCACGACCATGGACTCGCTCGCGGGAACGAATTCGAACTTCATGCCCCCCTTGCCGGACAGCAGCGCGCCGAGCCCGCCGTCGAAGCGCCCGGTCTCGGGCTCCGGCGAGAAGAAGTTCTGCGCGAGCACCAGGTCCTGGTTGCCGTCGCCGTCGAAGTCCGCGATGCCGATGCCGAACACGGGCGCGATCTGCGTCATGCGCGGCAGCGGCACGACGGCGAACCGGTCGCCGCGATTCTCGAGCACGACGTGGCGCAGCTCGTTGCACGTGAGCTCGAGGCACTGCTTCAACGTGTCACCGCCGTAGATCTCGGCGAGGTTCGCCCTCGCGAACGCGTCGTAGGTCGGGAACCGCTCGCGCACGAACGGCATCGCCTGGCTGCTGCACGACAGGCCGCGCACCGGCAGCACGGTGTCGGCCGGCTGCTTCGCCTCGACGACGTCGAACGAACCGTTGCCATCGAGGTCCTTGCCGTAGAGCCGCAGCGGCTTCTCGGCACTCGCCTTGTACTTCGTGTTGAGGCCCAGATTGCCGGCCACGAGGTCCACGTCGCCGTCGCCGTCGAGGTCGGCCGCGGCGACGCTGTTCCACTGCCCGCGCACGTCGTGCAGACCGAGCGCCTGCGTGCGGTCCGTGAAGCCCTTGCCCGCGTCGTTGTGGAACACGCGGATCGGCTGCCACTGGGATGCGACCACGAGATCGACGAAGCCGTCGTCGTCGAGGTCGGTCCAGGTCGCCGCCGTCACCATGTCCCCGGTGCGCAGCTCGGGCAGCAGCGCATTGGTCGCGTCGACGAAGCGGCCGCCATCGTTGCGCAACAGGAAGCTCGATGGCGCATTCGGGAAGCGGCCCGGCACGACGCGGCCACCGACGAACAGGTCGACGTCGCCGTCGCGGTCGAAGTCGCACGCGCACACACAGCTCTTGCTGACGCGCACGTCGGGCAGCACATCGGCCGCCGCCTTGGTGAACGCGGCCTTGCCGTCGTTCACGTAGAGGCGATCGCGCAGTGTCGCCGCCCCTTCGTTCGCCTCGACGCCGCCGCTCGCGACGTAGAGGTCGAGGTCGCCATCGCCGTCGAAGTCGAGGAAGCAGGCCCCGAGGTCCTCGCACTCGGCGTCGTCGCGCCACGGACCGTCGATCGGCGTCCACACGCCCTTGCTGTCGGCGCGCACGAGCGTGCCGGCCTGGCCTGCGGCGCCGCCGATCCACAGCTCGTCGCGGCCGTCGCCGTCGACGTCGCCGCTCGCCACGCCCGGCCCGAGCCGCGACAGGCGATGCGGCAGCAGCGGCTGCACCGCGTAGTCGTCGAAGTCGCGTTCGCGATGACGCACCGGGATCTCGCGCCCCTTCCAGAAGAGGCCGTCGTCGTCGTCGAAGCGATCGTCCGACACGTGCCACTGCGTCTGCGGCGGCTCTTCGCGGATCGTGTAGCGCTGGTCGGCCGCCAGCTTCTCGAAGCTCTGCCTCGCCGTGCTCGGCCACTGCACGACGAGCTTGTCGATCGTCGTGGCCGCACCGAGCCCGAAGTGCTCGACCGCCTCACCTGCCGACATGTAGCCTCGCGTCAACGACACGAGCCGCGTCTGCTTCACGCCGCCGGCCGTGACCTCGATCGTCGCCCCGACGCCATGCGTGTTGCCGTGCTTCCCGCGCAACTCGACGAGCACGCGGTGCGTGTCGGCCGTGCGGTTCTCGAACAGGCTCGCCGGCGCGTTCAGGTTGTTGACGATCAGGTCGAGGTCACCGTCGCGATCGAGGTCGCTGAACACCGCTCCGTGCGCGACGCTCGCCTCGTCGAGCCCCCACAACGCCCCAACGTCCTCGAACTTCAGCTCGCCCGCGCTGCGCCGCGCGATGTTCTTCTCCTCGACGCGCGGGATCGCTCGGAACACGTCGAGCGCCGCATTCTCGCGACCCTGCGCCATCAGGCGATCGAACTGCTCGTTGATGTCGGGGTTGTCGGTGAACACCGGGATGCCGTTCGTCGCGAAGAAGTCGAGCCTGCCGTCCTCGTCGAGATCGACGAAGCGCACCGACCACGTCCAATCGCTGCTCGCGAGCCCGGCCATGTGCGCGGCCTCGAGGAACCTGCCGGTGCCCGTGTTCACATACAGCGCGTTGCGCATGTATTGCTGCGGGTTGCCGTGCATCAGGAACCAGCGATGCTGGTCCATGCTGCCCATCAGCATCTTGCCCATGTAGTGCGTCGTGCTCGACATGTCGGCAACGAGCAGGTCGAAGCGGCCGTCGTTGTCGATGTCCCCGAAGTCAGCGCCCATGCCGAAGAACGCGGTGTGCGGCAGCATCTTCTTGGTGACGTCCGCGAACCGACCGTCGCCGAGGTTGTGCCAGAGGTGGTCAGGCGACTGGAAGTCGTTCGCGACATACAGATCCATGCGCCCGTCGCGGTCGTAGTCCCACCACACGACGGACAGTCCGTTGTCGTGATCGCCGAGTCCTGCCTCGCGCGTGACGTCGACCCAGCGCGCGTAGCCGTCGTTGCGGAACAACCGGTCGCTCTGGCCCGCCTGGAACGGTGCTGGCGCTCCCGGCACCAGGAACACCTCGTCCTCGTAGCCCGCCGGCACTGCAGCGTTGCCGTGCTCGTCCTTCTGCAGCACCGGCAACGGCCGCCACAGCTCGGCTTTCGTCTTGCGCATCGCCTTCGGCAGCGTGAGGCCCGCGACGATGTCCTTCGGCAGCCGGCTCTTCAGCACGCGGTTCGCGAGCACGTAGAGATCGAGGTCGCCGTCGTTGTCGTAGTCGGCGAACGCGCAGCCCATGCTCGCGGCGCAATGGCCGAGCCCGAACGGCCCGGCCTTCTCGACGAACGTGCCGTCGCCCTGGTTCTGGTAGAGCAGGTTCGGCGACTCGAGGTTGCAGACGTAGAGGTCGAGGTCGCGATCGCCGTCGACGTCCGCGAACGTCGCCGCTGTGCCCCACGCCTCGCCGCCATCGAGCCCGCCCGCCTTCGCGGTAACGTCCTCGAAGTGCATCGGCGACGTCTGCTTGAACAGCTTGTTCGGTCCGTCCTGCGACACGAGGTAGACGTCGGGCAGGCCGTTGCCGTCGTAGTCGCCGACCGCGAGACCGGCTCCCGAGTAGACGTAGGCGACGATGTTCTCGGGGCGCAGCTCGTTCGCGAACACGAGCCCGGTGCTCGCCGAGTCGAGGCGCGCGAACCGCTTGCCCTCCGCGGCGTGGCGCGGCGCCAGCGGAACGGCCGTGATGGGCTCCGTGGTCCCCGGCTTGCCGGAACAGGCGCAGAACAGACCCAGCAGGACCACATCGAGGACCACGTAGCGCCGCATGGTCCCATCATGACTTCCGAGCCGTTCTGCGAACAGCCATTCGGCTGACGCTGAGAGCAGCCAGCAACCTGACTCGGCGCCGCCCCTACTGCTTCGAGCCAGGGCGATAGACCCGTTCGGTGTGCCCCTGCAACTGGCTCGGGTAGAAGTAGACCTCGCGCAGCGCGCCGTTCGCATAGAGCTCGGCCTGATCGTTGAAGTGCTTCGACCCCGGCACGCAGTTCACGCCGCCGGCGGTCACCGCGCGCGCCTTCACCGTGTCCCCGAACTCCACGACCGCGACGAAGCTGTTGCCGCTCGTGCCGTAGATCTTCTTGCTGCCCCGGTGCGCGCGGGCGCCGAACGACGCGAGCGA
>DASRJH010000150.1:0-47968 GCA_035649575.1 Planctomycetota bacterium | reverse complement strand
CGCTGCAGCTCGTGCGCGCGCGTGCTGTCGACGAGCAGCAACACGGTGCCGAAGTCCTGACCCGTTCGCGCCGACGTGGCCCCCACCGCCGTCAGGTCGTAGACGCGGTCGCGGCACGCGACCCCCGCGTGGCGGATCTGGGGCAGCGCGCCGCGAGGTGTGCCGCGGTGCAGGGCCTCCCACGCATCGCGCGCATGCTGTGCGAGCTCGGGCAACAGCTCGTCCAGCAGGATCCGACCAACCGGATCCTGCCCGGGCACCTTCATCGCGCGCCGCGCCGCGGGATTGGCGAGCACGATCTCGCCGCGGTGGTCGACGACGAGCACACCCTCGCCGAGAGCCTCGAGCACCGAACGCATCCGCTCGTACGACAACTCGAGCGACAGCAACTGAGCCGCGACGTCGCGTTGCCCTTCACTGCGTGCGGCGCGCGCGTTCACGTGCAGCGTCTCGGTGGTCTGCGCGTGCGTGGCCCTCTGCTCGAGCAGCATCGCGAACAGCGTCGCGGCGAGCACGAAGCACGCTGCGGACCACGAGGCCAGCGTCAACCAGGCGACGATCGCGAATCCCAATGCGATACCGACCCGGCGCGTGCATGTACTCCACGTACCGAGGGCCGGTCGGAGAGGCTGGTTCCACGTCTCTGGGGCGACCGACATCGTGGATCGGGAGTATCGATTCCGGAATCGACGCGGCTTGACCCGGAAAGCGCTGTAGGTCGCGGCGACGTTCTACCGATGAGCAGCCCAAGTGAGGATCTGCATGGGCCTGCTCGAACTCTGCCTTCTGCCGTTGCTGTCGCCACAAGAACCCGCTGTCACCCCGGCTCCCGAGTCGACACCTCCCGCGGTTTCTGCCACGCCTGCCTCGCCGGAGGATCTGCAAGACCTGCTGACGGCCGAGAGGGCCGGTGAGAAGGCCAACCTGGTCGTCTTGAGGCGACTCTGCGACAGCAACACCGTGCCGATCGCTGCACGCGCAGCGTGGTTGCTCGGCCGCTCGAAGGACCCGCGCGGCATCGAGCTCTGCTGTGAGGTCGCGACCGCGGGTCACCACGTGGAAGCGCGCGTGCAGGCCATGAACGCGCTGATGCTGCACAAGGACCCCAACTCGCTCGCGTCCGCGACCACGGCGTTGCAGGACGGCGATCGGTCCGTTCGCGCGCTGGCTGCCCAACTGCTCGGCAAGCTGGGCCGGCCGACCGCAGTAGACCCGCTGCTCGCGATGATCGAGCACGGTCGCAAGGATGTCACCGCGGGCCCGGCCACGGACGTGCAGGCAGCCTTGGTCGCGCTGCACGATCTCAAGGCCGCGAGGAGCCTCTTGCGCGCAGCGACGGCCATCCACGACAGCGAGATCAAGGGCACCGGGGAGGCGCTCGCGTATTGCTTCCAGGGTCTGTCGCCCACGCTCGACCAGCCGCAGGAAGTGACCACGCTGCTCGCAGTGCTCGACCACCGCGAGCCGCTGGTTCGCCGTTACGCGATCGGAAGGCTGGCCCAGATCGGCGATCCGAACACTGCGAGTGCGCTCCAAGGCCGACTCGGGACCGAGTCCGCCGAGCTGCGGCCGCTCGTGGAAGTCGCACTGAGCCAGGTGCGAAGCGACCACAGCGCAGTGTCGGCCGACGAGTTCGACCGTGCGCTCGCGAACCTCCAGAAGCTCGGCGCGATGGCGGAATCCAAGTGGGCCACGTTGGAGGATTGGCAGCGCTGGGCGGTCGGCGCCGCGCCCGTCGGCCTGATCCTGCTCTGGTGGGGCTTTGGCCGCCTGCGACGGCGCCACGCCGCGCGCAACGTCGCCATGGCCACGGCCGCGCTCGTGAATCCATCCGAGGAGTATCTCGAGCAGATGGAGGCGGAGGCCGAGGAGCAGGGCGTGGAAGGCGACGGCGAGCAGCAATACGAGCGAGCCGGCAGGTACTAGCCCATGGCACGCTGCGCGGCTGAGCTCGCGGTCCTCTGCGTAGCAGGTCTCGGCGCAACCGTTCCCTGTCAGTCCGCGGACCCGGTCCTCACCGTGCACGCGGCGTTCGCAGCCGAGCCGAAGCGACAGGCCGCCGCTGCGCTCGCCTGGTGGTGTGCCGACTACGTCGCGCACCGGCCCGAGTGGCCTCGCGAACTGGATCCGAAGGGCCCGTTCCGCCTCACGTGGTCGGACGGCCGACTCGGCGTCGGCTCGGCCGAACCGCTGCCCGTCGACGTGGTCGCCGTCGGCGCGTTCTCGGTCGGCGGTGGACCGGATCTGTTGTGGACCTGTGCCTGCGACGGGACCGAGGACTGGTACGTGCCACCCGGTTTCGAAGTCCCGCCCGAGTGGCGGAGCCTGCTCGAGGCGCTCGATGCGGACTTGATCGACGTGCCGCGCAGCCTCGACCTGCCTGTGGTGTTCGCGCACCTCGCCGGCGCGGCAGTCGACGGCGATCCGCGCAATGAACTGCGCATCGGCGCCTCGCTGTGCGGCGAAGTCACGTGGGTCTGCTGGAAGACCCCCACCCATCTGCGCGTCCGCGGACGCAGCGCGGGTGGCCTCAGCCTGCCGATCACGCTCGCGTTGCTCGGCCGCCAGGGCGCCTCACACCCGCTGGACGAACTGTCGCTGCGGGCCTTCGCGGCTCGCGACGCGGACCGCGCCGAAGCCGCGCGCCAACTCGGCCGCGCGACGAGCACCGAGTCGCTGACGGCGCTGCGCGCGCTGTTGCACGCCGAAGACGCCGTGCGACTCGCCGCGATCGATGCGCTGATCCGCCGCCGCGAGTCCGACGAACTGCCGCGCATCGTCGCGGCGGCCGGACCGTCGATGCCCTGGGCATCGCTGGCCGCGACGGACGCCGTGCGCGAGCTGTTGCCCGCGGCGTCGCCTGGTGCGCGCCAGCGCACTCGCGCTGCGATCGCCGCGAGCCAGAACACGGAGCTGCGCCGGCTCGACCTCGGGTCGATCGACGGGCGCTCGGGTCCACCCGAACCCCCGCCCTACGGCCGCCGCGCCCGCGACCTGCTGCTGCTCGGGATCCTCGCGATCGGCCTCTACGGTCTCTGGTCGCGCGAACGCGTCCGGCTGCGCGAGCCGCAAACGTGTGGTGAGATCGAGCGACTTCCCACCAGGCCGCTGCCGCCCGCCGTAGGCCCGTAGTCTCGCGCAGCCCCGCTGCAGGGTGGTCCCGCGCTCGAGCGCCTGCCATGATTCCGCGCTGATGGCCGGAACACAGGGCGGACTACCGCAGGCGATCGAAGACGCCGTGCTCGCGATCCTCGAGGGCGAGGAGACTGCGCGCCCGACCGCGTTGAAGGCGCTCCTGGCCGAGAATCCCCAGCACGAGACGGCAATCCGCCACTGGCTGCTCGCCTCGGGCGTCGACCTGCCCGTCGCACCACCGCAGCACAAGGGCACCGGCACACCATCGCACGACATCGTGCTGCCGCAGCGGCTAGGCGCCTACCTGCTGCAGGCCGTGCTCGGGCGCGGTGGTTTCGGCACCGTCTATCGCGCTGAGCAACAGGAGCCCATCCGGCGCCCCGTCGCGGTCAAGGTCCTCAATCCGGGCATGGACTCACGCGAAGTGCTCTCCCGCTTCGCCGCCGAACGCGAGGCGCTGAATCGCATGGACCACGCGGGCATCGCGCGCCTGCTCGACGCGGGCACGACGCCGCAGGGCCGCCCGTTCTTCGTCATGGAGCTCGTGCTGGGCCCGACGCTGTTGAACCACTGCCGCCAGGAGAAGCTGCCGCTGCGCGAACGGCTGCAGCTGTTCCTGCACGTGCTCGACGCGATGCAGCACGCGCACCAGAAGGCCGTTTTGCACCGCGACCTGAGCTCCAACAACGTGCTCGTCGCCGATCCGCAGGGTCGCGTGCAACCCAAGATCATCGACTTCGGGATCGCCAAGTCGCTGCGCGACCCGTTGCTGCAGGGTGGCGCGATGACGTTCCAGGGCACGCTGATGGGCACTCCCGAGTTCATGAGCCCCGAGCAGGCCTCCGGGCGCAACGCCGACATCGACACGCGCGCCGACGTCTACGCGCTCGGCGTGCAGCTCTACGAACTGCTCACCGACCAGCTGCCGATCCCCGGCGTCGTGCTGCGCTCGCAGGGCCTGGCCGGCATGGCGAACGTGATCCAGCAGCACGAGCCGGTGCTGCCCAGCGAAGCCTGCACGGGCCAACGCAGCTCCGCGCTGCGCGGCGACCTCGACGGCATCGTGATGAAGGCGATCGCCAAGTCCCGCGACGAGCGCTACGCGACGGTCGGCGACTTCGCGGCCGACCTGCGCCATCACCTCGCCGACGAACCGGTACAGGTCGCCTCGCCGACGACGTGGTATCGCCTGCGCAAGTTCGTGCGCCGGCACCGCGCGCAATCGGTGGCCGCCGCGATCGTCGGTGTCGGCCTGCTCGCGGCCCTGGCCGTGTTGGTCTGGGCCCTCGGCATCAGGACGCAGGAAAGCGACGAGTTGCAGGACCAGAAGGAGAAGGTCGAGGCGAGGGCCGACCGCTTCAAGCTCCTCGCGAACGAGGAGCTGTTGCGCGTCGCGATCGCCGCAGCCAAGGCACTGCCCCCACCGTGGCCCGAGCATGCTGCGGCCTATGCCGCGTGGATCGCGCAGCATGCCGAACCGCTCGCGAAAGAACAGCGGCGCGTGCAACGGAGCCTCGAGACGCTGGCCGCGCGGCCGGCCCAGCAACCGGACGACCCGGCCGACCAGCACCTCGAGAAGGCGCTGCTCAGTCTCCAGGCTGAGTTGCGCACCTTCCTCGGCGACGGCGGCACGCTGGCCGAGGTCTTGCAAAAACAGCAGTTCATGGTCGCCCTCGAGCCTGCGGTAACGGCGCACGAAGCGAGCTGGCGTGCTGCCATCGACGCGATCAAGACGAGCGATGGCACGACGGCGAGTGCCGCCTACCGCGGCCTGCAGCTGACGCGGATGTCGGGCCTCGTGCCGCTCGGCTGCAATCCGGACACGATGTTGTTCGAGTTCCTCGACCTCGCGAGCCATGCGAAGGGACACCCGCTGCCCGGGCGCGACGCGACGGGTCGCGTGCGCGTCGATGCGGGAACCGGCGTCGTGTTCGTGCTGATTCCACCGGGCAACGTGCGCATGGGAGCACACCGCCGTGATCCCGGCATGCCGCAGAACGACGACGCTGCCAAGGACGACGAGCTCGACGGGAAGCTCGTGATCCTCGACGCGTTCCTGTTCGCACGCACGGAGCTGACCGAGGGTCAATGGGCGCGGCTCGCGCGGCGCCCGCTCGGCGACCGCGACGCATTGTTGCCGGCCACGGGCATCGACTGGGACGAGGCGCAACAGGTCCTGCGCGGTTTCGACCAGCAGATGCCGACGGAAGCGCAGTGGGAATACGCCTGCCGCGCCGGAACGACGACGCCCTGGTGCGCTGGCCCGGACTGGGCCAGCGTCTCGTCCTACGGCTGGTTCGGACCACGCCCGCAGCCGGTCGGCAAGCTGCGGCCGAACGCCTTCGGCCTGTTCGACATGCATGGCAACGTGGCCGAGTGGTGCACCGACGAGAAGCTGCCCTACGTCGACTTCGTGCCGCGCGCCGGCGACGGCCTGCTGTCGCGGCCCGAGACGCCACCGGACGCGCTGCGCGTCCTACGCGGCGGCGCCTGCGACGACCTCGATCCCGAGCAAGCCTCGCGCTCCTCGGCGCGCGACGCGAGGTCGCCCGCGACGCGCGATGGCGCGATCGGGCTGCGGCCCGTGCGTGCGCTCCGCCCGCGGCGCTGATGCCCCGGGCGCCCCTACAGCGGGAACGCCGTCGACCATGCCGGCCGCGCCATGAACTTGCGCCGCGGCGGCTGAAACGGCGGCATCTCGGGCTGCTGCTTCGCGAGCACCGCGGGCTGGAACCCGAGCTGCGCGCCGCGGTCGAGCATCGCCCTCGCCTTCGCCGCATCGCGCGGCACACTGCGGCCCACCTGATGCATGTAGGCGAGGTAGTAGCAGCTCTCGCCGTCCCCGTTCGCGGCCGCCTGCTCGAGCAGCGGAACCGCAGGCGCGAGGTCGAGCGTCGATCCTGCCCTGAGTCCGATGCGCACGATGCCCTTCTGCGCGAACAGGTCGCCGGGCCCGCACTCGCGATAGAGCGCGAGCGCGCGTCGGGGATCCTCGGGCCGGGGGCTACCGGTCTCGAACGCGAGCCCGAGCAGGTAGGCTGCGCGCTTGCCGGTCGGCCCGCGCATGGCGACCTCGTCCTCGAGTCGAAGCAGCACGGCAGCGAGCTCCGCGTCACTGCGATGCCTGCCGAGGAACAGGAACATCTGCGCGATGTTCTCGTGCGCGTGCAGGCAACCTCGCTGCGCCGCGAGACCGAACCAGTCCGCCGCCGACTTGATCCTGGTCTGCTCAGGAGCGGGATCCACGGTGCCCTGCAGACTCAGCAGGCCGAGCTCGTTGTAGGCCTCCGCCGAGTTCCTGCCGATCGCCTGGGCGCTGGCGACCATCACGAGCTTCCTCGGCGCGTCGGCCTTGCCCTCCTTCACGGCCTGCTTCCAGAACGGGATCGAATCGCCGGGATGCGGAGCGTCGCGCAGTCCCGGCAGGAAAGCGGTGCCGAGCAGCACGAGGAACACCGCGGTCCAGACACCCATGTGCACGAGATTGACGAGGCGCGGCGACCCCGCGGTCTCCCAGCGTTGGTTCAGGCGCCCGGGCCAACCCGCTCTCGCGAAGCGGTCGAGCCACTGCACGGTGCAGTTCAGGATCGGGACCGGGTAGAGCTTCGCGAACAGTTCGGGCGCACCGATCCAACCGAGCACCTCGAACAGCACGATGTAGCCGATGCCGTAGCCGAGGCCGAACAGCGTGCGGCCCAGGTTCGTGCGCGGCGACGTCGACGGATCGGTCATCAGCAGGTGCAGGCCCAGGAACGCCGCGGCCGGCAGGTTCGTGCTGCCGAACAGGTAGACGCCCGTGATCTGCGTGTACGCGAGGTCGAAGAGCACGAAGACCATCGCCGCCGAAAACGTCATCAGCGTGACCGCGAAGAAGTACTGCACGACGAGGCCGAGCAGGAAGATGACCACGAAGACGAACGGCACCTCGATCGTGGTCGCGAGCGGCTTGGCCCACGTGAGGTCGACCATACCGGTCGCGATGAGCACGGTCGCCGTGACGGCGAGACCGAAGCCCGACGGGTTGAAGATGTGCGTGCGGCGGCCGTCGCGCTGCCACTTCACGAACTCCTTGCCGAGCAGACCCGCCGCGATCATCGCGAACTGGAACACGAACCAGTCGTCGCGGAACCAGATGAACAGGTTCGTGCTCATCACGATCGGCATCGGGCCCGACGCGAGGCGCCACGCGCGACCGCGCGACCACGCGAACAGCGCGTCGAACGCGTAGATGAAGATCGCCTGTGCCAGGATCAGCGGCGCCTGCGCGTAGATCGGACGGATGCCGTCCTGCTGCCAGTACCAGCCCCAGTAGAGGTAGAGGCAGAGCTGCACGCAGGCCTGGATGTAGTGCTGGCGCACCGGTCGCACGGCCTCGACCTGCAGCGTTCGGCCCGCGCGGCGCGCCAGCCACCAGAGCAGTAGCTGCCACACCACCATCGCGCCGCCGACGCCTGCGAATGCCAGGAACAGGTGCGTATTGCGCTGCACGCGCGGCAGCAGAAGGAAGCCGAGCAGGCCCGCGGTCAAGAGCAGCGGCAACCAGCACAACCAGCGCGGCTGCGCGGCAATCGATGACCGAGGTCCGAACGCAGGCTGGCTCGGTGCGGTTGCTGCTGGGGACTGCATCGGGCGCACATGCTACGCCAAGCGTTCGCGGGGCTCGCCTGTCTGGCCGCGTTGACAGGTGTCCCCGCGCCTGCGACCATCCGGGGCCGCCGTCAACCCGGCGCGGAAGGAGCCCTCGATGAGGTTGCGACCATTCCTGGCAGTGAGCTTCTGTTGTTCCTCGGCGCCTGTGGGGCGGTCGCCTACACGCCGTCCCCCGACCGCCCGTTCGAGGCGATCCCCGAGTTCAAGTCGAACCATCGGGTGATGCTGACGAACGCGCAACCCTCGACCGAGGAAGTCAGCGGTGGTCATTGGCTCGTCAACCGCCACGCCTGGACGGACGTCGCGATCACGATCACGCAACGCGAACTCGCGGCGCGCGGCATGACCATCGCGGCCGGAGCGCCCAAGGTGCTCAAGCTCAGCGTCGACTCCGCGAACACGGCATCGGGCTTCGTCAAGATCAGTTCCGAGATCGTGATGAGCGTCGAAACCGGCGGCGGCTACAAGGCGACCTACGCGGGCAAGAACAGCTCCGCCATGATGGCCAATCTCGAGCGCCAGATCGATGGCGCCATGATGAGGGTCGTCGTCGAGATGCTGAAGGATCCGGCGATCGTCAAGTACCTGACCGAGTAGGCTGCTGGACAGCCTGCGGCCCTCAGCTGCTTGCGCGCTCGCCTGGTAACCGCGATCCTCGGCACCCGTGACCGACCCGAACGATCAGCAACTGATGCGCCTCGCGATCCAGCTCGCCCGTGCGTCCGTGCGCGCGGGCGGCGGGCCGTTCGGCTGCGTGATCGCGCGCGACGGCCGCCCGATCGCCGAGGGCCAGAACCGCGTCACGCTGGCGAACGACCCGACGGCCCACGCCGAGGTCGTCGCGATCCGGGCCGCCTGCACGACACTCGGCTCGTTCCAGCTCGACCGTTGCACGATCTACACGAGCTGCGAGCCCTGCCCGATGTGCCTCGGCGCGATCTACTGGGCTCGCGCGCAGCGCCTCGTCTTCGCCTGCACGCGAGCCGACGCCGCGGCCATCGGGTTCGACGACGACCACATCTACCGCGAGATCGCGCGGGCTCCGGCTGCGCGCGAACTGCAGACCGAGTCGCTGCTGCGCGACGAGGCGCTCGCGGCGTTTCGCGACTGGTCGTCGACGCCGGACCGCCGCGAGTACTGACGCACTCGGAGAGCGCTCGCGCGACGCGCGGCACTCAGTTGCTGGCTTTCTGCCGGCAGAAGCAGGAGGAACTGATCGCGACGTCCGCCTTGCGGAACGCCTCGCGGCAGGCCGCATCGGTCTTCGCGGCTTCCGGGTCGCCGGCGAGACGCTGCGCCTCGGCGAGACCGTGCAACGACCAGCCGTTGTCCTTGTGTCGCGCGAGGTCTTCGCGGTAGACGGCCGCCGCGGCCTTGTGATCGCCGCTCTCGAGCAGCAAGGCACCCAACGCGTGGCGCACCGGGGTCATCCACGACGACGGCTCGTCGTAACGCAGCTCGTCCTCGAGCTCGACGGCGCGGCGCAGCGACGCGAGGCCTTCCGTGCGCTTCCCGGAGCGGAACAGGTGCTCGCCCGCGAGCACGGTCCGCGCCACCTCGAGCGCCGGCTTGGCCGGCGAGAAGCCCATCGTCGCGCTGTCGGGAACCAGCTTGGCCGCGGCGTCGAACTGCTTGCTGTCGTTCTCTGCCGCGGCGAGGTCGCCGAGATTCGTGTGCGCGATGCCGCGCGCGTAGTGCCAGAGCGCCCGCGCGATCGGGAACGTCTCGCCGGGCTGCGGCTCGGCCAGGATCTCCTGCCAGCGGCCGAATCGGATCATCGCCATCCACGGCACGGCGAGGAACCCGTCGCAGAACGGCGGCATGTCCTTGAGCAGGTGCGGCGGCAGATCGCGCACGCACTCGCGGGCCATGCGCAGCGCCGTCGCGCTGTCACCCGCATACATCGCGGCCCAGACCGCGAAGTGCTGGTTGTGCGCCATGTAGAGGTGGTAGATCGCCTGAGGACCCGCGCTCGCGAAGTAGTCGCGGTCGACCTTGGTGCCCTCGAGGTTGGACTCGATGGCATCGGCGTAGAGGCCGCAACGCTGGTAGGTGTGTGCGGGCATGTGCACGAGGTGCCCGCAGCCCGGCGCGAGGCCGGCGAGCCGTCGCGCGAACGGCAGGGCCTTTTCGGGATGCCGCGACGGCTCGGTCGCGTGGATGTAGATGTGGATCGCCTGCTGGTGATTCGGGTGACTCGCGAGCACGCTCTCGAGCGTCGCGAGCACTTCGTTGGTGTTGGCCTTCGGTTCCTGTGTCTTGGTCCAGTAGTCCCAGGGCGAGAGGTCGACGAGCGCTTCGGCGTAGAGCGCCCCGACGTCGGCGTCGGCCGGGAACGAGACGCGCACCTGTTTCATCGCGGCCGCGAATGCCTTGTCGAGCGGTGCTCTGTCGTCGGGCGGCGGGTCGGCGTAGCGTGTGCACATCGCCGCGATCAACTGCTGCTCGACCGGTGTGCACTTGCTGCTCATGGCCTTCGCCTTCTGCGCGGCGGCGTGGGCCTGCGCGGCGACGGCCTTGTCGGTGAGTGGCGCATTGATGTTCGGGCCAAGCGCGTGCGCAATGCCCCACCAGGCCATCGCACAATCCGGATCCGCCGCCAATGCGTCTTTGAAGCGGCGTACGGCCTCGTCGTGGTTGAAGCCATAACAGAGCAACAGTCCTTCGTCGAAGCGCTGCTGGCACTGTGGTGAGCTGGTCGTGATCGGGCGATGGAACGTTCCATATCGGTTCGCGGGCGCAGTCGCGCAGGCCGCGAACAAGAGACACAGCAATGAGAGCCGACGCATGATTCCTCCGAGATCAGTCTTGGGCATGGACAGAACCGCAGACGGGCGGTTGAGGCCGGGCCGGGGATTGTGTTGCCCGCCATGGGACGAGGCAAGCACGCGGGGGAACGGATCGCCTGTGTCGACCTCAGCCGGCCGGGTTGCCGTCGACGAGCAGCGCGAGCCGCGAGATGCCGCGATAGACGAGGTTGCGCACGGCGCCCTCGCTGCGGTTCATGCGCTGCGCGATCTCCGCGTGGCTGAGCCCGCACAACCGCTGCAGCGTCACGGCCTCGCGGTAGTCCTCCGGCAGCTGGTCGAACGCGGCCTCGACGCGTCGCATCGTCTCCTGCACTTGCAGGGCCTTGCTCGGAGTATGCAGCGTGAGGTAGGCCGTGAAGGCGGTCGTCGCCTGGGCCAACGACACCGCCTTCTGCCGATCGCGCTTTTCGGCGTGGTGATAGCGGTGTTTCTCACGCAGCTTGTTCTCGGCGCGCACGAACAGCCAGTGCCGGAACGGCCCCTCGCCACGGAACTCGAAATCGCCGAGATCCTCGAGCACTTCACGGCACACCGACTGCACGAGGTCCGGCGCCGTCATGAGTTTGCGCAACGTCGCCCCCATGCGCAGGCGCACGAAGGCCTCGAGCTCGGGCAGGTTGCGCACCAGCAGCTGCTGCAAGGCCGCGGCGTCCTTGTTGCGCGCAGCGGCGACCAGCTCCGCGGTGGCCATGCCGGGATCGCTCATCCGCGAGGAGGCTAGCGCGGTCCGGCGACGCGGTCGATCCCGCGCAGCGGGAATGCCTTGCGTGATTCTCGAGGCGCAGGTGTGACAACCAGCCCGTCCTGGCACTCGAAGGGCCACGAGCGTGCGGGGTGTGCCCGGCGCTCGACCGAATCGCGGTCAACCCACCATCCCGATGGACCCGACACAAAGCCACAGCCCTGCTCGGAAGCACGGCCCTTCTGGGAAAGGACGAACGGCGACGTGCCTCCTGTGGCTTTGCCTGCACGCCGTCGCATGCGCGCCCGAGGGCCCCATTCACCCGCCCGCGACGCTCGCGCAGACCGGCCTCTACGCCGACGCGGCGTCACGGCGCCTCGCGGACGGCGTGATGCCGTTCGAGCCGCAGTATCCGCTCTGGACCGACGGCGCGCGAAAGCGACGCTGGATCGCGTTGCCGGAGGGCACCGCGGTCGACGCGAGCGACGTCGACGCGTGGCAGTTCCCGACCGGCACGCGGCTGTGGAAGGAATTCACGTTCGACGACGGCGTGGAGACGCGCTTCATGCAGCGCCGCGCCGACGGCACGTGGCTCTACGCGACCTACGTGCGCAAGAACGGCGAGCCCGCCGACGTGCTAGCTCCGGCCGGGGGCGTGCCGGGCTTCGTCGCGACGCAGAACGGCAAGCACCACGACGTGCCGAGCCTCGCCGACTGCCGGCTCTGCCACGAGGGTGGCCGCACGGCGGTGCTCGGCTTCTCGGCGTTGCAGCTGTCGTCCGATCGCGACCCGCTCGCGCCGCACGGCGCACCGGCCACGGCGGACGCGCTCGACCTCGAGTCGCTCGTCGCGCGCAGCCTGCTGCGTCACCTGCCCGAGCAGTTCCTGGCTGTGCCACCACGCGTGCACGCGCGCACCGCGACCGAGCGCGCGGCGCTCGGCTACCTGCACGGCAACTGCGGCAATTGCCACAACGCGTCGGGCCCGCTGCTGCGCCTGGGCCTGCGGCTCGACCACCCGCTCCGGGCCGCGACACCGCCCGCGATCGAGACCACGTTCGGCGTTGGCAGCGCGTTCCAGCATCGTGCGGCGCGCGCGCGGATCGACGCCGGCTCCGCCGCCACCTCGCTGCTCTGGCTGCGCGTCGCCGCGGACGACCCGATCACACAGATGCCGCCGTTCGGCCGCCACCTCGTCGACGACCAGGCACGCGACCTGATCGCGCGCTGGATCGACGAGCAGCGGCCGGGCGACACCACGGCCTCCTCGCTACCTCACCAACCATCACCGAAGAAGAAGGGATCATGAACACCATCCGGAAGCTCGTGCTCGTCGGCAGCGCCACCGCTCTCGTCGCGGCCACTGCCGCCTATTCCTCCGCATCCGCGGCGACCTCGCCCGTGGAACGCGGCCGCTACCTTGTCAGTACTTCGGGCTGCCACGACTGCCACACGCCATGGCACCTCGGCGCGAACGGCCCGGAGCCCGACATGACGCGCGCGCTCTCGGGCCATCCGAGCAGCTTCGAACTGGCGCCGCTGCCGCCCCCGAACGCCGGCTGGCCGATGAGCGCGGCCCCGACGAACACCGCATGGTGCGGTCCGTGGGGCGTGAGCTTCACGGCCAACCTGACGCCGGACCAGACAACGGGTCTCGGCTCGTGGACCGCCGAGGAGTTCGTCGCCGCGATCCGCACGGGCCGTCACCAGGGACGCGGCCGCAAGATCCTGCCGCCGATGCCCGCACCCGTGTATGCGCAGATGACGGACGCCGACCTGCAGGCGATCTTCGCCTACCTGCGGACGATTCCGGCGATCAGCAACAAGGTGCCAGAACCGCTGGCGCCGCGCTGAACGTGGCAGGCCAGTGGCGGGTGCCTAGGATTCGCGCGATGCCCGCTACCCGACCGGACCCCGCCGACGACCTCGAGAGTCTGCTGGCCGAAGCGATCGCGCGATTCGACGAAGGCGGCGAGGCCGCGATGGCGGCGTTCGTCGCCGCGCAGACGGCCCATGCGACCGCGCTCGAGCGCGGCATCCGCCGCTGCCGCGAGATGGGCATGCTGGGCCCGCGGCCCGGCGGATCGACTTCGTTTCCCGAACGGCTCGGCGAGTACCGGCTGCTGCGGCGCATCGGCGGCGGCGGCATGGGCGTCGTCTACGAGGCGGTCCAGGAGCCGTTGGAGCGCCGCGTCGCGCTGAAGATCATCCGGCCCGAGCTGCTCTACTTCGAGGGCGCGCGCGAGCGTTTCCGCCGCGAGATCGACGCGATCGCCAAGCTCGAACATCCCGCGATCGTCTCGGTCTACTTCGCGGGCGAACACGAGGGCGTGCCGTTCTTCACGATGGAGTTGATCGCCGGCACCACGATCGAGCAGGCCTGCACCCGGATGCAGGGCCGCGATCCGGCGACGCTGCGCGGCGACGATCTGCGCGCGCTCGCGGCGTCGGACCACGCGACCGGCGAGCTGTTCCTCGGCGCGTGGTGGGAAGCCGCGGTCCGCGTCGCCCAGCAGATCGCGCTCGGGCTGCGCCACGCGCATCTGCGCGGCATCGTGCACCGCGACGTCAAGCCGTCCAACGTGATGATCACGCCGCACGGACAGGCGGTCGTGCTCGACTTCGGCGTCGCGCAGGTTCGCGCCGCGGGCGACCTGACGCGCACCGGCGTGACTCCCGGATCGCCTGCGTTCATGTCTCCCGAGCAACGCCGCGGCCAGGCGACCGACGAACGCACGGACGTGTTCTCGCTCGCGGCGAGCATCTGGCAGCTGCTCACGCTGCAGCTGCCGTTCCGCGACGCGGACCTCGCGCGCGGCGATGCGACGCTGCCGCGTCTGCGCAGTCTCAACGCCGCGGCGCCGCACGAGCTCGACCTCGTGCTGCGCACCGCGATGGATCCCGAACGCGACCGGCGCTACGGCGACATGGCGGCCTTCGCGAACGACCTGCAGGCCGTGCTCGACCGGCGGCCCATCGCGGCGCGCCCGCTGGGCCTGCCGCTGCGCGCGCTGCGCTGGTGCCAGCGCCACCGCACGCTGGCCACTTCGCTCGGCCTCTCGCTCGCGGCGCTCGCGGCGATGCTCGTGCTCTGGCTGCTCGTGCAGAACGCGGCCCAGGAGAAGCTGCTCGCGAAGAACCGCGACCTGTTGGCCTCGCAGGCCGAGACCGCCGCGAGGAACGCCGACCTTCTGGCCTCGCAGGCCAGACTCGCCGCGGAGCAGCAGCGCACGCGAAAGAGCCTCGACACGAGCCTCGAGGCGCTGCACTCGGTGCTCGTGCGGCTCGGCAACGACAAGCTGCTCGCCGTCCCGCAGGCACAAGGAGTCGCGCACGACGCGTTGCTCGACGCGGCGCGCCTGTTCCGCGAGCTGCTTGCGCAGCATCCCGACGACGCCGAGGTGCAATGGCGCGCCGGCCGCGCCCTGCAGGCGCTCGCGATGTCGTTCGAACGCCAGGGCAAGCTCGCCGACGCCGTGACCACGCTGAAGCAGGCGCTCGCCGTGCTCGGCGACGCGCCGGGCTCCGCGACGTTGCGCAACGTGCGCGGCCACGCCTGGAAGACGCTCGCGTCGTGGCTCGTGCACGGCAACGACCGCGAGGCAACGCGCCAGGCGATCGAGCGCGCTGAAGCCGACTTCGCCGACCCACCGCCCGACCCGACCCAGCGCGCCGAATCGCTGCGCGCGCAGTCCGACCTCTGTTCCACGCGTTCTTTCACCCACGACGAACGCACCGAGCCCGAGCACGTCGAGGACTGGCTGCGCGAGGCCGTCGATCGGCAGCGCGCGTGCATGGCGCTCGGCGTCGCCAACGAACGCGATCCGGCCCTGCTCCTGCTGCGCATCACGAACCTCGGCAAGTTCCTGCAGCGCCACAGCCGCGGCGACGAAGCGCTGCCGCTGCTCGAGGAAGCCGTGCAGCTCGCGAAGGCGTTGCCCGAGCAGGGCACGTGGCCGCCGCCCGCCGTGCAGCTCGCCGAAGCGCAGGAGGCGATCGGCAACGTGCTCGTCGACAAGAAGGATCCCAACGCCGAGACGCTGCTCCTCGAGTGCATCGCGACCCGCGAGCGGGCCGCGGCCCAGTTTCCGGATCACATCGAGTTCCAGATCCGCCTCGCCGGCGCGCACCACAACCATGCGCGCTTCCTGCAGATCGAACGGCGCATCGACGAGGCGCTCGAGGAGGTCGAACGCGCTCGCGCGCTGCAGCAGCAGGCGTTGGCGAAGTCGCCGAACCACCCGGTGGCGCTCGACTTCATGGGCAAGCACCTCGAGATGATCGGCAACTGCCATTCGACGAAGGGCGACGGCGCGAAGCTCGTGGAGACCGCGACTGCGCTCGCCGAGCTGCCGAGCAAGGACCCGCGGCGTGCGCTGCGCGTCGCCGACTTCCAGCTGCGCGGCTGGCACTTCCTCGGCAAGACCGACGCGGCCCTGCTCGATGCCGCGATGGCGCAGCTGCTGCTCGCCGAACGACGAGGCCTGCGTGCAGCGCAGCTGCCGGCGCGTGGGTTCGAAGCGCTCGAGGACCGCGACGACTACCGGCAGTGGCGCGCGCGCATCGCGGCGCGCGTGCCCGCGAAGTGACTGGAGTCGAGTGGCCTACTCGAGCCCGAGGGCCCGGCGCACGGCTGTCTTGTCGACCTTGCCGCCCGCAAAGTCGTCGAACGCACGCGCAGGCGGTGTGATCAGATGCTGCGCGATGAAGGGCGCCCCTTCTTCGGCGCCCTGCTGGCTGTCCTTGAAGCAGCACTCCCACTCGATCGTCGCCCAGCCTTCGTAGCCGTACTTCGTGAGAAGGGTGAAGATGCTCGTGAAGTCGACCTGACCGTCGCCCGTCGAACGGAACCGGCCCGCGCGGTTCTGCCAGTTCTGGTAGCCGCCGTAGACGCCCGTGCGACCGTTCGGCCGGAACTCGGCGTCCTTGACGTGGAAGCACCTGATGCGCTCGTGGTAGAGCTCGATGTACTCGAGGTAGTCGAGCTGCTGCAGCACGAAGTGGCTCGGGTCGAAGAGCAGGCAGGCGCGCGGGTGTTCGTCGACGTGGTCGAGGAAGGTCTCGTAGCTCGCGCCATCGTGCAGGTCCTCGCCGGGGTGCACTTCGAACGCGCAGTCGATGCCGCAATCGTCGGCGTAGTCGAGGATCGGCCGCCAGCGCCGCGCGAGCTCCTTGAACCCCTCCTCGACGAGGCCGGCCGGCCGTTGCGGCCACGGGTACACGGTGTGCCACATCAAGGCACCGCTGAACGTCGGCATCGCGCGCAGACCGAGGTTCTGGCTCGCCTTGAGGCAGAGCTTCACCTGTTCGGTGCCGTAACGGCACATCGCGTCGGGCGTGTTCACGTCGCCTGGAGCGAAGCACTGGAACATCGACGTGTAGGCCGGGTGCACGGCGACGAGCTGGCCCTGCAAGTGTGTACTGAGCTCGCTGATCTCGACGCCGGCCGCTGCCGCCGTGCCGCGCAGCTCGTCGCAGTAGCTCTTGCTCGTGCCGGCCTTCTTGAGGTCGATGCAACGCGCATCCCACGACGGCACCTGCACACCCGTGTAGTCGAGACCGGCGGCCCACCGGCAGGCCGTGTCGAAGCGGTTGAACGGGGCCGTGTCGGCCATGAACTGCGCAAGGAAGATGCCCGGGCCTTTCATCATGGGAGAACCTCGATCCGAGGAGAGGAGCGACCAGAAACTAGCAGAGCATGCTGGGCAAGGCGACCCCGGCGCCGCGGCCGCCACGGCCCATCGTCGACGCCACGCGTTCGCCCTCGTCGCTCTGCCTGCCCGCCGTCACGGCGCGGAAGCAAGTTGCGTGGTAGAACCGCGCGTGTGAGTCTGCACTCCACACTGCTGCCTGCCCTGGCCGGCAGCGTGCTCTGCCTCGGCCTGCCAGCGCAGGCGGTGGACAAGCTGCCCTACTACTGCACCCGCGTGCAAGAGCCCGCGGGCAACTGGTCGGCGGTGCGCGGCGGCGGGCGAGAGTATGCCGACCTGCGCGTGACCGCGCTCATGTTGCTGGCGCAGCTCGGCGACGGCGCGACGCTGGCACGGCTGGACGGCACGTTCCGATCACTCGACAAAGGCGTGCAGTGGCTCCGACAGCAGCAGGACAAGAGGGGGCGTATCGCGCTGCACACCGGTCCGGACTGGCTGCTGGACCACGCCATGGCGACCTGCGTGCTGGCCGAAGTGCTGCGGACCGGAGGCCCGGCGCCGCTGGCGGAGGAAGTGGTCGCGGCCGTCGATGCCTTGCGCACGCAGCTCGCGGCCATGCAGCGCAGCCCCGGGGCCGAGATGCGGTTGTGGTGCGACATGATCGTGCGGTCGCTGCGCCAGGCCGTCGCGATCCGCGCAGCGAAGCTCGGCGAACGAGCGAAGTCCGTCGCGACAGCAGCCGATGCACTCGCGGCCTGTGTGGCTGCATTGCCGGAGACCGCCCCCCAGACGCCGCGGCAGGAGGCGGCGCAATGTCTGCGCGTCGCGCTGGCCGGTGGCGACGGCGCGGCGATGGGCAAGGCCTGGCTGGACGATCCGCTGCGCGATCCGCTTACCAGCTTCTATGCCTACACCGCGCTCTACCTCCGCGGCAGCAATGATTGGGCCGAAGCCAGCAAGCGGATCACGAGTGTCGTAGCGCGCCAGCTGAAGGAAGGCGAGCACAAGGGCAGCTGGGAACCCGTAGGCGAGTTCGGCACGGAGAACGGCCGCCATGGCACGACCGCGGCGGCCATCCTGCTGCTGCAGGTCTACTACCGGTACAGCCGCCTCGAGATCTGCCAGTGATCGCGGGAACGGTCAGCGGCGTGACACCCGCCGACGCCACTGCCCTTGCTGTCAGCGCGCTACGGCGACCCACGCGCCACTCTGCGCGGACGCGAGTGCTCCGTCGAGAACCGCCTGCACCGCGACGCCGTCCTCGAAGTCCGGGGCAAACGGCTCGCCCGTGTGCAAGGCTTGCACGAAGTCGACGAGGTGGTGCACGAATGTGTGCTCGTAGCCGACGATGTGGCCATCGGGCCACCAGTTCGCCGCGTACGGATGCACGGAGTCCATGCACATGATCGTGCGGAAACCCTGACCGTCGCGCGCGTCGGCGAACGAGAACACCTCGAGCTCGTTCATGCGCTCGAGGTTCCAGCGCAGCGAGCCCTTGCTGCCCGAGATCTCGATGCAGTTGTGGTTCTTGCGCCCTGGCGCCGTGCGCGTCGCTTCGTAGGTGCCGATCGCGCCGCCCGCGAACTTCGCGAGGAAGCAGAAAGCGTCGTCGACGTCGACCTTGCTCGTGCCGCCACTGCCGTCGGGCCGCTGCTTCGTGAAGGTCTGCTGCACGCTGGTCACGGCCTCGAACTCGAGTCGCGTCAGCGCGCGCGTGAGGTCGATCAGGTGCGCGTTGAGGTCGCCGTGCGCGCCGCTGCCGCAGAGCTTCCTGTTCGTGCGCCAGCTCGCGGGCACCTTCGGATCGCTGAGCCAGTCCTGCAGGTAGACCGCGCGCACCTGCCGCACGTCGCCGAGGTCGCCGCGCGCGATCATGCTCGCCGCGAGCCGCGTGGCCGGCGCGCGGCGGTAGTTGTGCCAGAGGCCCGTGCGCACCTTCTGCCTGGTTGCGAGCGCCGCCATCTCCTTGGCCTGTGCCGTGGTCATCGCGAGAGGCTTCTCGCAGAGCACGTGTTTCTTCGCCGCGAGGGCCGCCATGACGATTGCGTGGTGGCTGTCGTTCGGCGTCGCCACGTCGACGAGATGGATGTCGGGATCGGCGAGCACGGCCGCGAGGTCGGCGCTGTGGGCATGGAAGCCGAGCTTCTGCGCGGCTGCCTTGGACCGCGCGGCGTCGCGACCGACGACGACGGCAGGCACGACGCGGAACGGCAGGTCGAAGAAGTGGTTGGCCTGGCGATATGCGTTGCCGTGCGCACGCCCCATGAAGGCATGGCCGACCATCGCGACGTTGAGGACGGGCTTGTCACCGGTACGAGCCGGTTGCGGGCGTGGCGAGAGGCTCATGCGCGGCACCATAGACGCCCGCGGATCCGCCGCCAGAGGTGGGTGCCGCGTACCTAGCGGGTTCCGCCGAACATGACGCGCAGGTTGATGTCGTTCGTGACCGTCGACGTGTTCCAGCCGAGCAGCAGATCGGGCAGGTCATCGCGGTTCCAGTCGCCGAGATCGCCGGACAAGACCGCGTCGCGGTTGCCGATGCGCGTCGGCGAAGCGAACCGCGGTCCGACGAACTCACCGGCTCCCGAGCTCAGATACGAGGCCACCGTCGTACTGCGCACGGAGCCCGACGTGGATTCGACCCACACGACACAATCGACGCTGCCGTCGCCATTGACGTCGCTGAGGCGCAGCACGGTCGGCGCGCCCGGTGCGAGCGGGCGTGGCGACGTCAACCCTTCGTGGAACGCGCCGACAGCCACGTGGCCCGGGGAGCTCGTCACGGCTGCCGTGTTGCGGAACAGACGCAGCGTGCTGTCGTCCTTGCACGCCACGAGCAGGTCGACCAGGCCATCGCGATCGAAGTCGCCGGCGACGACCTGGGTCGGAGCGCTGCCGGCCAGCAACACCTGTGGGCCATCGGGCCGAGCGCTCGCTTCGAACCGATCGCCGGCCGGCATCGCGCCTGCCACGTAGCGGTAGAAGCGGATGTGATCTCCATCGGGCGCGCCCGGCGAAGTGCCGACGGGCACCGCAACCGCGAGCTCGAGCCGTTTCGGTTGACCCAGCCCTGCGTTCGTGAAGTCGCCGAGTGTGATCGACGACGCGTTGCTGTGCACGGGCGTCAGCGTGGTCGGCAGTAGGAACGGGAACTCGCCCGGCGCATACCCGGGCTTGCCGCGCAGCAACGCCAACCGCGCAGTCTCGCCCGACGTCGGCTGTGCAAACGACAACAGAACGACGAGATCCGGAATGCCGTCGCCGTCGACATCGCCGACCTGCATGCGGGTGCCGTCCGACAGGGGCGTACCCGTCACCAACGGTTCCGAAAGCGCATCGACCTGCTGGTACATCGTAGGGATCGCTTCGTTCCGAAGCGCCACGTCGTCGCGCTGCCACACACCGAGGCGCGAGTCGGAGCCGCAGAACAAGAGGCGATCGACCTGCGGCGACGGGGATGGCAAGAGGGTCAACGAATGGGGCAGCAGCCCCGGGAACGCGAGGCGGTTGCTGAGCTCCGGGAAGCCGCCGAAGCCGTCGTTCTTGACGAGCACGATCTCGTCCGGCTCCTGTTGCACGAGCGCGAGGTCGCGCACCGCGCCACCGCCGGCCACGCTGACATCATGGAAGTTGCCGCCGACGAGGTTCTGGATGCCGAAGCCAACGGAATTGCCGGCGTCCGGCGGCAGGAGCCGTGGTTGTTGCAGCTCCGGCACGCGCTGGACGAGAAGCGTCGAGAGACGCCGTTCCGTCGAAGCATCGATCTCGGTCTCGTGAACGATGAACACGGCCTTCTTCTCGGGGGAGAGCTGCGTCGCAGGGAAGGCGCGATCGAAGACCAGGGCCCGGATCTTGCGCGGCGACTCGGCACCGATCGCGACGATGCTGATCGGGGTGAAGCCACCGTTGCGGAACTGCAGCAGCCCCAGCGAAACGAGCAACGGGTCGTCGCGCATCGCCACGACCATCTCGACCTTGCCGTCCACGTCGAGATCGGCGACGAGACTCAGGCCGATCGGCTCGATGAGCAACGATGTGGTCTCCGACGCGAGCGGACTGACGAACGTGTGCTCCGTCGGCTGGCGGAACACCGTGACCGTCGGACGGGTTTCGAGGGAAACCGACGGTGCCACGCCCGACAGCACGAGCCCGAGCGATTGCAGCGGGCCGTCGCGGCACGCGTGCAGGCCGACGGCAACCGAATCGGGATGCGGCAGGTAGGTGCCTCCGATCAGGAAAGGGGTCACTTCGAGAGCATGCGCGGTTGCTGCCGGCGGTGCGCCGAATGCAAGAGCCTGTCCGAAGACGTCGAAGGTTCCGTCGCCACGCCCCCAGGCAACCTGGAGCACGAGCTCGGTGCCGCCGCTCACCACCGCAATGTCGACCTTGCCGTCGTCATTGAGGTCGGCGACCTCGACCGCCTCGTAGCGAAAGCGCTGCAGTGGCACGACGATCGAAGACGTGAAGGCCGGATGGCCGATGTCGACCGGCCGTGCGAGCCGCACTTGCGGCTGCAGCCCGGGCGGCGCATTCGGTCCCGGCACGAGCAGCACGTCGGGAAACGAGTCGCCGTCGAAGAACGCGGTCCGGCACTTCCAAGTCCCGGGGTCGGCGTCGATCGGCCACACAGCACCGAGCGGCGGCTTGGGCCGGCGCTGCCCGAGCACGACGTGATGCACCGCCGTCGCGGCTCCTTCGTTCGCGATGTAGACATCGGGGATCAGATCGCCATCGAAGTCGCCGATGCAGAGATCGCGCGGCAGACGTTCGGCAGGGACTTCGTGGTCGCCGATCTGGCGCGGCGCCGCGAAGCGCTGGAACATGCCGTTCTCCTGCGCGAGCAGCAGCTGCAGGAACCCGACGCCGCCTGGATCCGTCAGGGCCACGAAGTCCGGCGCATCGCCGGTGCTCGGCGCGCCGTCGAGCGCGATCGGCGCCACGGTGACCGGCAGCCGTTCGAGCACGGTGCCGCGCGGGCCGAAGAACGGATCGGGATTCGAGAACAGGAAATACCCGCTCGCCGTCACTTCCGCCACGACGCTGCCGAGCGTCACGCGCAGCACGATGTCGACCTGGCCAGGACGACCGTCGGGCGACGGCGGCATCGTGAAGACGAGGCGGTCGCTGCCCGACTCCGCGGTCCGGAAATCCTGCGGTGCGAGCGTCGTGATGCGCCCCCGAAGTGGTCCGGCCTGGTCAGGATCGCCTTTCTCGAACGACAGCTCGACATCGTCCCACGCGGGCGTCGGCGTTCCCTGCGAGAAGTCGAGCGGCACGAGCGCCGTGCCGATGAGCGTCACGAGACTGCCGCCCGTCGTCGGCCCCTGGCGCGGCAGCGCAATTGCGATGTTCGGCTCGTAGTAGGCGTTCTCGACCGGCGTCGACTGCCCCGCCTCCACGTCGCGCACGACCAGCACCGCGCGCACGGGGAACGAATTGCCCGGCACGAACGCCGAGATCACGGGGGCGCCGCCACCCGCGGGCTCGAACCGCACATCCGACGCGAGCCGCGTGATCGTCGGCTGCGGCGGCCCGGTCGTGCTCGGATCGGGTGTGGTCACGAGAACCTCGAGGCCTGCGACCTGGGTGCTGAGCAAGCCGTGGACCCGTATCAGCACGCGCTCACCGAGCGGCGACAAGAACAGCTCCTGCTTGGCCGGCTCGAGCACGAGCTCCGCGCGCGGCTGGCGCGCCAGCGTGACCGGCACCGCAGGTGCGACCGCCTGGTCGTCGACGAACACGGAGAGCTGCGCGTTGACATTCGCCGCCGTCGGATCGCCCGCCGCGGCCGCAATCGCTGCCGTGTCGAGCGTGAACGTGATCAGCGTCGATCCACCCTGGCTCGAAGGCATCGGGCTCAGCTGGTCCTGGCCGACTCCGGCCCCCTCGAGCCGCACCCGCAACCTGGGGGGCGTCGCAGTGATCTGCGCGTTGGCGACAACGACGGTGCGTACGGTGCCCGCCGGCGGAACCAGCGGCAGCACCGGACTCACGCTGAGCTCGGGCACGCGCGCGACTGGATCGTCAGAGTTGCTGACGGCCACACCGGTGATCAGGCCTGCGCCGCAACCGGAAAGCGGCAGCAGCCCGATCAGCAGCAGACGGGAAATGGCAGTTCTGGTCGGTCGCATGACGCCCCCAAGTCTACCCGATGCCAGTGGCACGGGTCGGTCGTCGGAAGTGATGGGTTGCGTGGGCCGCGATCCACTACAGAGGGCATCCGCTGGATGCCCACTGAAACCATCAGTTCAGTTCTCCGGTCGATCCCGCGCTGGCACGGCGTGATCACTGCGGCGGGTGGTAGAACCCACCCATGGCCACAGTTCGTTCCGACTTCGAGCCCCCACCCGAGCGGCGCGTCTTCTGCAACCGCACGCTCAACATGCGTTCGATCCGGGCACTCGGGTTCGACATGGACTACACGCTCGTGCACTACGACGTGCACTCCTGGGAGGCCCGGGCCTACGCCCACGTGCAACAGCGCCTGCTCGAACGCGGGCTGCCCGTGGGCAACCTGCATTTTCAGGCCGACCTGTTCGCGCGCGGTCTGATCGTCGACCTGGCGCTCGGCAACATCGTGAAGGCCAACCGCTTCGGCTACGTGACGCAGGCGGCCCACGGCACGCAGTACCTGCCCCACGAGGCGCAGCGCAAGACCTACAACCAGGTCTGGGTCGACCTCAGTGAACCGCGCTGGGTGTTCCTCAACACGCTGTTCTCGCTGTCCGAGTCGTGCATCTACGGCCAGCTCGTCGAGTTGCTCGACCGCGGCGCCCTCGGCACCGCACTCGACTACCGGAGCCTCTACGACCTGGTCGGCACGACGATGGACGCAGCGCACCTCGAGGGCCAGCTCAAGGCCGAGATCATCGCCGATCCGCAGCGCTTCGTGGACCTCGACCCGCAGCTGCCGCAGACGCTTCTCGACCTCAAGCAGGCCGGCAAGAAGCTGTTCCTCGCGACGAATTCCGAGTGGCACTACGCGCGCCCGATGATGAGCTACGCGTTCGACCGCTTCCTCGGCACCACCGAGGGCAGTCCCAAGCACTGGCGCGACCTGTTCGACCTCGTCATCGTGCAGACGAAGAAGCCGGCGTTCTTCGAGAAGGAGGCGCCGTTCCTCGAGGTGATCGACGACTCCGGCGCGACGCGCCCGCTGCAGGGTCCTCTCGTCGCCGGCGCCGTCTATCGCGGCGGCAATGCCGCCGCGGTGCAAGCCCACTTCGACGTCGACGGCTCGGAGATCCTCTACGTCGGCGACCACGTCTACGCCGACGTGCACGTGTCGAGCCAGCTGCGCCGCTGGCGCACGGCCCTCGTGCTGCGCGAGCTCGAGGACGAGGTGCGGCAGGAGCAGGCGTTCGCTGCCGGGCAGGCCGAGTTGGAGGGCCTCATGCGCGAGAAGGAACGCCTCGAACACGAACAGGCGACGCTGCGGCTCGCACTGCAGCGGCTCGAACACAAGTCGCGGCCGCCCGCAACGGTCGCGATGTCCGCTGCGGCGATCCAGGAACGGCTGCGCGCGCTGCGCGCCGAGTCCGAGGCGTTGGATCTGCGCATCGTGCCGCTCGCGCGGCAGAGCGGACAGCTCGGCCACCCGCACTGGGGCCCGTCGATGCGCGCCGGCAACGACAAGAGCCGTCTCGCGCGCCAGATCGAGCGGCATGCCGACGTCTACACGTCGCGCGTCTCGAACCTGCAGAGCCTGACGCCGTTCGGCTACCTGCGCGCCGCGCACGGGAGTCTGCCGCACGACGACGCGGGGCGGTGAGGGTCCGAATTCAGTCGGCCCGGAAGAGTTCGCGCAGCGCCACGCGTAACCCTGGCACGACGTCCTCACCCAGGAGATCTCCGTCTGCGCCAACATCGCGCACGTCGTCCTTGCTGCGGTAGACGGTGGCGTCGGCCGCCATCGGATCGATGACCCAGACCATGCGTGCACCGTGGCGGAGCCACGAGAGAGCTTTCCGGTGCAGACTCCTGCGCATGTCATCGGGAGATCGGATCTCGACGGCGAGGTCCGGCGGACCCGGGAAGTAACCCCGGCTGCGCGGGGGCGGCATCCGTTCGTTGGTCACGAACGCCGCGTCCGGACTGAGCACGGTGTCGGGGTTGCGAGCCATGAGAAAGCCCGTATCGCCCGAGTAGGCCCTGCCCAACTTGTTCACGCGGACGTGGTGCGAGAGCAGCTCGCAGAGCACCATCTCGACACCGCCATGCCAATGGCCGGCGGGGCTCGTCCTTCGCAGCTGCCCGCGAACGAGCTCGTGACAGATTCCCGGTTCGTCCAGTGACAACAGTTCTTCGGCAGTCGTGATTCTGGGAACCGGCATGGAAGACATGGTAACACCCGACCCTCCTGAAGGGCGCGACACGCGCCCACGCTCTGTGCACCGGATTCGCCAGCGGTTGCACGAAGCCGCAGGGAATCACGCGGGATTCGTCAACGCGTTCAACAGGCGGCGCAGCTCCGCGGGCGACGCGACCACGTAGGGTCCGTTCACGAGGGCCGGGCCGACGTTGACGACGATCGCATCTCTTGGCATGCGCGCATACATGTCCTGGTCCGTCCGATCGTCACCGGCACAGAGCACGAAGTCGGCCGGTGGGGACGCGGCGAGCATCGACGCGACATAGGCGCCTTTGTCCGCCCCCTTGGCGCGAACCTCCACGACCATGTTCCCGTGCAGGTGCTCGGCGGCCTCCTGGCTGAACAGCTGGTCGAGCGTCTGCAGCAGCTCGCCGGCTCGCCACGCACCGTACTCGGGGTCCGCGAGCCGATAGTGCCAGCAGAGCCCGCTCGACTTCCGTTCGAGGAACGACCCGGGAACCTCTTCCGCGACCTGCTTGAGCAGCTCGGTCACGCGCGGCAGCCAGGACACGTCGATGTTGGCTTGTCGCTGCCATTCGCCACCGGGGGCGCGGCGGAAGTAGCCGTGTTCGGCGGCCAGATGGATCGGCAGGTGCCCGAGCCATGCGTCGAGCGTACCGCGCCGCCGGCCGCTGACCACATGCACCTCGGTACCAGAGGTGGTCGCGAGCCGCTGCAGCAGGTCGAGGACCGGTGGCGTCGGGGCTGCGAGCTCCGGACGACGCGCGAGGTCCTGCAGCGTGCCATCGTAGTCGAGGAACAGTTGGCGACGCGATGCCCGGCGGAAACGACCCGCGACCTCGTCGCGCAAGCGACCGTCGAGAGGCGCGCTGTGCGCGCGGTCGTTCCTGGCCGCCGCGCTGCGCAGGCGGCCGAGGAACCGGCCTGCCCAACGACTGCTGTCGAGATCGAGCACGCGCTCGAGCATCTCGCCGATCCGGTCGTGTCGCTCGGCGAGCGGAAGACCGAGCCCCGTCGGAATGGACGCCGTCAGGGCATCGATGTCCCACGGGTTCACCATGATCGCCCGCGCGAGCGAGAACGCGGAGCCCGCGAACTCGCTCAGCACGAGCACGCCGCAGGTGCGGTCGGCCCGGTCCATGGTCAGGCCCTGGCAGAGCACGAACTCCTGCGCCACGAGGTTCATGCCATCCCGGACCGGGGCCACCATGCAGAGGTCCGCGTGGCAGTAGAGGGCCGAGAGTTCGACCTCGTCGAGGTTGCGGTGCACGTACTCGAGGGGCATCAACCCCGGTCGACCGTAGCGGCCATTGATGCGGCCGACCTCGCGTTCGATCTCGCGCAGCAGCTGTCGGTAGCCTTCGTTGTCCTCGCGCGACGGTACGAGGACCTGCAGCATGACGGTGTCTTCGATCCGTTCCGGTTCCTGCTGCAGCAGGCGCTCGAAGGCGCGCAACTTCAGCATGACACCCTTGCTGTAGTCGAGGCGTTCGACGCCGAGGACGAGCCTTCGATGGCGCCATCGCGCGGCGAACTCGGCCTCGTAGCGCGCCTGCTCGGGTGATGCCAATGCGGCGCGGAAGCGCTCGACGTCCGGACCGAGCGGATGCACGCCGAGTCCGATCCGACGGTCGCCGATCTTCACGGCATCGGGCGCAAAGTCGATCCCGAGCACGCGCAGGCACGCGTTGCGGAAGTGGCTCAGGTAATCGGCCGTGTGGAACGCGATGTAGTCGGCGCCGAGCAGGCCGCGCAGCAGGACCTCGCGCTGCGGCAACAGCCGCCAGAGCTCCGACGACGGGAACGGCACGTGCAGGAAGAAGCCGATCACGAGATCGGGACCGTGTTCGCGCAACAGCGCGGGCAGCAGCATGAGCTGGAAGTCGTGCACCCAGACGGTGTCGCCAGGCTTGCTGATCTCGATCACCTGTTCCGCGAAGCGACGGTTGACGGCGACGTAGCTGTCCCAGGCAGCGGCGTCGAACTCGATCTTGTCCGGAAAGTAGTGCAGCAGCGGCCAGAGCACGCCATTGCACATTCCGCCGTAGTGGTGCCGCTCTTCCTCGGCCGACAGGTACACGGGTCGCAATCCGTCGCGAGCGAGCGTCGCAGCGACGCGCGCGCGGAGCGTGTCGGAGACTGGTGCACCGGGCCAGCCGACCCAGGCACGGATGCCTTGAACCCCGAGCAACGCCGAAGCGAGACCGCCAGCGCTCGGCGTCGTCGACACCTTCGCCCGCGTCGCGGTCACTCGCACCGGCAGCCGGTTGCTCACGACGATGATGCCCGGGTTGCCGTTGCTGCTCTCGGCTCCCACGCCCTGCCCAGCGGCGGAGGGAGCGATGACGCCTTGGCTCAGCGGTGGGATGGTGTGTGTCATGGAGAAGATGGTGCGCGATCATGCGGGCGACGACGCGCGAGCAGATCCCGGCAGCCAGCCATCGCGCCCGCTCAATCCGCCGCGCAACCGGCGCAGTCCACGGCACAGGCAGACGCGAACCGAACCCGGTGTCATGCCGAGACGCGAGGCGATCTCCGGCCCCGAGAAGCCCCGCAGGAAGCGCAGCCGCAACGGCAGGCGGTAGCAGCGCGGCAGACGCCGCAGGGCCGCATGCAGTTCGCCGCGTTGCAACGCATCGAGGCCGTCGGCCTCACGCGCAACGGCTGTTTCGACGCGAGGCTCGCTGCCCTCCACCTCGCGATGCTGGCGCCGCAGCGTCAGCGCGCTGCAAGCCCGGTTGTGAGCGATCGCTCGCAGCCACGCATCGAAGCGTCCCCCCTCCGTGTCTCGCAGCGAGCGGATGCCGGCGAGCGCTGCGACGGCCACGTCCTGCACCACGTCTTCGGCGAGCTGCTCGGGCAGCAGGCGGAAGACGACGGCGCGCACGCAGCCACAGTGTTCGTTCCACAGCCGTGCGAACGAACGCCGGCAACCGGCGCGCGCCTTCTGGATCAGCTTCGTCTCAGGGATCGGCATCATGAGGGGCCAGTGCCTACGCGCGTGGCCGAACGAGCCGGCCGTCGATTCCCTTCCATTCCCTTTCCTCAGCTGCCACGACGTGGCCCCGGGACTGCTGCAAGGCATGCCCCGTGCAAGTCCTGCGTCTGCGGCTGCCTGCCACCGAAAACTTCGTGAAAAGCGCTGCTAACAGCTGCCCCGGGGCAAAGGACTCTGATCCGACACCAACCATTGGAGGTCATGTATGTCGATGGATCTTCTTTCGCGCTTCTTTCCCACAGCGCTCGTGCTCGCCAGTGTCGCAGCCCAGACACCGGGTGGCGCGGGCGAACCCGCGCCGCGAGCCGAGATCGCGCTGCAGTCGCTGCAGTCGCTGACGATCGAGACGGTGTTCCAGCGCCAGCCGCTGGCCGCCACGCCGGAGTCCCAGAAGGACGGCGGCGGCACCGCGGCCTACCAGCCGTTCGCGCGCATTCGCGATGCACAATTCACTCGCGACGGGCGTCTCGTCGAGCTTCACGTCGAGAATGCGGGCGCGGCCGACGGCCAGCCACCGCTGTGCCGCGTCCTGCCTGCGAAGGCCGTTCGCTGGGACGAAGCCAGCAAGCGCTGGCTCACGGTCGAGCCAAACCTCGCGTTCGCCGGGCTCGATGAAGTCGGCAAGCCGTCCAAGGAACCGGCCGTCCGCAAGGAGAACCAGCTGCTCGCGTCGGAGCTGATGCTCGCGACGGCAGGCGGCCCGGCCTCGGGCCGCGCGAGCGAGCCGGCAGCGGCCGATGCCAGCGAGGCAAAGACCAAGAAGGCGGCGCCCGTGCTGTGGTTCGTGCCTGCCGAGCAGGCCATCGCGTTCGCCGTGATGCCACACGGAAGCAAGCTCGTGCCGCTGCCCTGGTCGCTGGTGCAGATCAAGGAGCACGGCGGGAGCCTGCAGCTTCTGACCGAGACGGACCCGGCCCGACTCGAAGACGCGCCGACTTGCAAGGACGCCTCGCAGCAACCGTCGGCCGAATTGCGCCAGCGCTGCTACCAGCACTACGGTGTCCCTGCCCCGAAGTGGGAGCGCAAGCTCGATAGCGAGAAGGATCGCAAGGATCTGCCCAAGAAGAGCGGTGGCAAACCGGACGATCGTTGATCCGATGACGTTGTAGCTCGGCCATCGAGTTCCTCGCCGCCGTCTGCTCGCCGCGGCGGTGGAGCACTGATCGAAGGCGGGCCTGGGCGCCGGTCCTCTTGGAGGGATCGGCGCCCGTTCTACCCGTGCACGCGGTGTCTCAATGCACTGGGGGCCAGCTCGACGCGTGCCTCGTGCGTCCGGCAAGACACCGGCGCCGCGGACCCGGTCAAGAGCGGGGTGACAACGGCGGCGGTTCGTCCTCGCGAACGCCTGGTGGCCACGCGACGGGCTCGAGAGTCGTGGGGTCGACAAGCTGCATTCGCCCGTCTCGCCACAAAGCTAGCGGCACCCCAAGCAACCGGTTGCGGCGACGCAGTTCCTCGCCAGCACGGGTCACGGCTGCGGCAATGGCGGCCGGGTCTTCGCGGGGGTCGGGTGGTGGCATCATGGCAGTATCCGTCGAACGACGTCATGGTCCAACTCGGTCAGAGCTGCGGGCGGTCCCGAGGCAACGAGACGCGCCGGCATTCGACTGCTGTCGAACAACCATACCGCGTCGGCCATCGGCAGGAAGGTGCTGCGCAGGTTGGCAAGACCACGTTCGTACCGACGTCGCACGATCTCGTCGGGCACATGGTGGCCGCCCTCACGGACGCGGCAGCGCACGCGTGTGATCGCTGCTTCGGCACTGGGCAGCCACAGGAACACCAGCAACAGGCGGTAACCAGAAGCACGCAGGCTCGTCAGCCAGGGCGCCAACGTGCGCGACGCCAGGTTGGTCTCGAAGGCGAAGTCGGCTCGCGCGGCTGCCAGTTCACGCAAGCGATGCAGCATGATGCGGCCTGCGGCCGCGGCCACTCTCTCCGGCTCGAACGCAGCGAGACCGCGTGCAATGGTGTCGGCATTGACGAAGTTCGCGATGCCGAGCTGGTCGTGCACGAGCTGCTGCGACGTCGTAGACTTGCCCGCGCCATTCGGGCCGGCCAGCACGAGAACGCGCGGTTGCGGGATGCTCGTCATCGGCTGTCACCGTGCCGCGGCGAGCGCCTCTTCGATCGCCCCTCGCGTCTGCGCGCCGCGGAGCCCGAACCGGATCACGCCGGCCGCATCGACGACGTAGGTGATCGGCGTCACGTTCGACCACTTCACCTGGTGGAACGCGTCGACGAACTTCGCGTCGGCCAGGAGCACCGGCCGCTGGAAGTTCTTCTTTGCGATCGTCTCCGTCGTCAGCTCGGCCGGGAAGTCGAGCACCGCGTCGGTCATCACGTGCAACAGCACGGTGTCTTCCGACAGCTTGCCTTCGAGCTCGAGCATCGCGGGCGCCTCGACGTCGCACGAATGGCAGCGCGAACGGAAGAAGTGCAGCACGGCGCGTTTGCCCTTCAGGTCGGCCGCGGTCCAGACCCTGCCCGAGTGGTCCGCCAGCGAGAAGTCCGGCATGTGCTTGCCGACGGATTCCTGGATCAGGTCGTTGACGTGCGCGCGGACCAGGCCCGTGACGAGGAACCAGGCCGCGACGAGCAGCAGCAGAACCAGGGAGAACACGGTGCGGCGGCTCATGCGAGGGAGGGACGGCGATCGAAGGCCACCGTCAGCGAGCACCCAGCATCGTGGCAGCTGGCAAGACAAGCAACGTCGTACACCTTTGTGCTTCCGGCGCCGCCCGCGCGCGGTATGTTCCGCATCGGGCTGGTCAGAGCCCATCAGCATCGTGATGCGTATTGGCGGAGTACCGTACGGCGTCGGCGCGCCCCTGCTCGCAGGCCTGGATTCCGATCCGCACGTCGTGTTCGTGAAGGCGCCCCCGACCGAGCTGATCCGTGCGCTGCAAGCCGACCAGCTCGACTGTGCGCTCGTGTCGTCCGTCGAGGCCGTACAGCAGCCCGGGTATTCCGTCGTGCCGGGCCTCGGCATCGCGTGCAAGCGCGAGATCCGCTCGGTGCGCGCGTTCCGCCGGCGCGGTGTCCCGATCCGTTCCGTCGGTCTCGACCAGAGCTCGGCCACGTCGAGTGCCTTGCTGCGGCTGCTGCTCGCGCGCGTGCACGCCGCCGAGGTGGCACCGGACGTGCACTTCGAGGCGATCAGGCCCACGCTGAGCCCGGCCACGCTGCCCCACGACCTCGTGCTGCTGATCGGCGACTGCGGGCTGCAGGCCGCCGCCGGCGATCGCGAGGTCTGGGACCTCGGCCAGATGTGGCAGCAGTGGACCAGGCTGCCGTTCGTGTTCGCGGTCTGGCTCGTGCGCGCGGGCGCCGACGCCGCTGCGATCATGAAGATTCTGATCGCTGCGCGCGCGCGCGGCCGCCAGCTCGGCGCGGTCGATGGCACGCACGGCGCGGCCCACTACGACCTCGACGACGAAGACGTGCGTGGCCTGCGCCATTTCTGGGCCGAGTGCCGCGCCCTGGGGCTGGCCTCAGCCAGCGACCCCCGTTTCGTTCCCCACTCGATTTCCGCATCGCGATGAGCAACCTGACGGTCCAGCAGACCCTGTTCGCCGATACCACCGAGACGACTATGGCCGCTCAAAAAGCACCGAAGCAGAAGCAGAGAGAGAAGGAGACGGAGCCCAGCGAGAGGGAGCCCAAGGCGAAGGGGCCCAAGGCGAAGGAGCCCGAAGACACGGAGCCCAGCGCAAAGGAACCCAAGGCGAAGTCGCCCAAGACGAAGTCCACGGAGGGCGCCGTGAACGCCGAGTCGATGGCGAAGAAGCAGCGCGAGATCTCCGTCAGCGAGTTCTTCACGAAGAACCGCCACCTGCTCGGCTTCGACAGTCCGCGCAAGGCGCTGCTGACGGCGGTCAAGGAGGCCATCGACAACAGCCTCGACGCGTGCGAAGAAGCGCGCATCCTGCCCGACCTCAAGGTCAAGATCTCGCGCATCGGTCAGAGCGAGAAGCAGTTCACGGTGACCGTCGAGGACAACGGTCCCGGCATCGTCAAGGCGCAGGTGCCGAACGTGTTCGGGCGGCTGCTCTACGGCAGCAAGTTCCACCGGCTGCGCCAGAGCCGCGGCCAGCAGGGCATCGGCATCAGCGCAGCCGGCATGTACGGCCTGTTGACGACCGGCAACCCGGTCCGCGTGCGCACCAAGCCCGGCAAGAAGTCGGTGCCGCTCTACTTCGAGATCACGATCGACACCGCGAAGAACCGCCCCGACTTCACCGACAAGGTGATCGAGTGGGAGAAGGACCACGGCACCGAGGTGTCGATCGACCTCGAAGGCGAATACCGCCGCGGCCAGAAGAGCGTCGAGGAGTTCCTGAAGCTCATGGCGGTGGCCAACCCGCACGTCTACCTGCACTACACCGATCCCGACAACCAGGTCACCGAATACCAGCGCGCGACCAAGGAACTGCCGCAGGAGGTCGAGGAGATCAAGCCGCACCCGCACGGCGTCGAGCTCGGCATCCTGCTCAAGATGATCGGCGAGTGCGACAACCGCACGACGACCGCCTTCCTGCAGCAGGACTTCTCGCGCGTCGGCCCGGGCGTCGCGAAGGAGATCTGCGAGAAGGCCGGCATCAAGCCCGAGACGAACCCGCGGCGGCTCGAGAGCGCCGACGTCGCCAAGATCAAGGCCGCGATCGACCAGACCAAGATCATGTCGCCGCCGATGTCGTGCATCGCGCCGATCGGCGAGGACCTGATCATCGCGGGGCTCAAGAAGGAGGTCGAGGCCGACTTCTACGTCGCGACGTCGCGCAAGCCCGTGGTCTACCGCGGCCATCCGTTCGCGATCGAGGTCGGCATCGCGTATGGCAAGCCCGGCGACACGCTGCAGGTGACCGAGGGCGGCAAGATCGTCGAGGTCGCGAAGAAGAAGACCGAGAGCGACGAAGTGCTGATGGGCGCGGCCGACGAGCCGGTGCGCTTGATCCGCTTCGCGAACCGCGTGCCGCTCGTGTTCCAGCAGTCGGCGTGCGCGATCAGCAAGGCGGTGATCAACTGCAACTGGAAGAACTACGGCCTGCAGCAGCCGCGCGGCGCGCTGCCGATCGGCCCGATGGTGATCTTCGTGCACATCGCGTCGGTGTGGGTGCCGTTCACGAGCGAGAGCAAGGAGGCGATCGCGAGCTACGACGAGATCCTCGAGGAGCTCGGGCTCGCGCTGAAGGAGGCCGGCCGCAAGCTCGGCATCCACGTGCGCAAGGGCCGCAAGCTCGCGAGCGAGTTCAAGAAACGCAACTACATCGAGATGTACATCCCGCACGTGGTCGAGGCGCTGAAGGACATCCTCGACCTCGACGACAAGGAAGTGTCGAAGGCGACCTCGAACCTGACGGCCGTCCTCGAGAAGAGCCGCAAGCTCTAGCCACTCCGCTCCCCCATCCACTCACCGCCGAGCATCCATGGCCGCCAAGAAGAAGCAGGAAACCAGCAAGAAGAAGCGCAAGCCCCTGACCCACCTCGACAAGGTGACGATCGGCGAGATCATCAAGTGCGCCGACTCCGTGCACACGACGATCGAGAAGCAAGGCAAGCCAGAGCTCAAGTTCCCCGAGCGCTCGCTGCGCAACGCGAAGTACGACAAGAAGGGCGGCTTCCAGATGGGCCGCGCGCGCGTCGAACGCACGCTGACCGTCAACACGGTCAAGACGTTCGCGCAGACGCTGAAGCTCATGTCGCTGAGCAAGGAGATGGTCCAGCAGGACGACTTCGCGACCAAGCGAGATGCCTACTACCAATCCAAGAACTGGGGCGACGCGAAGTTCCTCGAGCAGCCCGAGTCGGACGCGGTGATGGACGACATCGAGGCGCTGTTCTCGCTCGAGGGCGTCACGCGCGAGCAGCTGCGCTTCTACCCCGAAGAGCACGGCGGCGCCGTCGCGGGTCAGCTGATCGTGATCGACCGCGATCCCGAGACCGACCGCGAAGTGCGCATCGACTGCACGGGCTTTGCGACCGGCTCCTACTCGATCCCGCACTCGGTCGAGCAGCTGAAGTTCGAGACCAAGGCGAAGTTCATCCTTGCGATCGAAACGGGCGGCATGTTCCAGCGTCTGAACAACCACAAGTTCTGGCGCGAGTACAACTGCATTCTCATCGAGACCGCCGGCGTGCCGACGCGCGCGACGCGGCGCTTCATCCGCAAGCTCGCCGACGACTGCAAGCTCGACGTCTACGCGTTCAACGATTGCGATCCATACGGCATCTCCAACATCTACCGCACGCTGAAGGTCGGCTCGGGCAATGCCGTGCACCTGAACCAGTTCTTCTGCGTGCCGCAGGCGAGGTATCTCGGCGTAACGCCGCAGGACATCATCGACTTCAAGCTGCAGGACGCGACGCACCCGCTGCAGGAGGTCGACAAGAAGCGCGCGCAGGACGCGCTCAAGAACGACCCGTTCTTCCAGGCCCACAAGGAATGGCAGAAGGCGATCGAACAGATGCTCAAGATGGGCGTGCGCGCCGAGCAGCAGGCCCTCGCGAAGTGGGGGCTCAACTACGTGATCGACGAGTACCTGCCGCGCAAGCTCAAGCACCCCGAGAAGTTCCTGCCGTGACGCCGCGCCGCGCGCGGCTTCAGCGCTGCGGCGCGCTCGCGATCTCGGCGCTCAGTCCCGCGTGTAGCGCGCGCCTCGCCGGCAAGTAGGGAACACGCAGTGGAGCGCAATGTAGCCAGCGCGGCCCGGCTCCTTCTCCGGGTCAACGAACCGGGCAGTGGCATCCCGAGAGACCGCCGGAGAACATGGACAGATGCCGGGTGCCTTCCAGTCCGCCGTCGCTGTGCTCGCGTGCTTTGCCCTCGCGGCAGCGCCTGCAGCCCAGGAGGCCAACCCCAACGAACGCGTCGCGAAGTGGCCGAGCGGCAACCTGCACGAGCGCTACATGGTCGACGAGCAGGGCAACAAGCACGGCAACTTCGAGCGCTGGTCACCCTCGGGCGTTCGCGTGCTGTTCGAGGTCTACTCGCACGGCAAGCTGCACGGCATGCACCGCGAGTGGACCGAGACGGGGACGCTGGTCTGCCAGATGTCGTTCCAGGACGACCAGTTCGACGGCCCCTGCGAGACGTTCCACGAGAACGGGCGCACGGCGACGAGCGGCAGCTACCGCGACGGCAAGAAGACGGGCAAGTGGACCGAGACCGACGTCACGGGCGAAAGGAAGCGCACGGCCGAGTATCGCGAGGGCCAGCTGCACGGCACGGTGCGCGTGCAACTGAAGGGACGCCAACTGACCCACCAGACCTGGAAGCGCGGCGAGCTCACTGCACTCGGCGAGCTCGCGCCGTTCCCGGTGCCGCGCGAGAGCTTGCTGTCGCAGCTGCGGCAGATCCTCGGCACCGAGAAGGTCGCCGATGGCGCGGATCCGAAGTCGGCGCTGCGCCAGGAAGCGTTGCTGCGCTTGCGCGCCTACCGCTTTCTCTGTGGTCTGCCGCACGGCGAGATGGTGTTGTCGCCACAGTGGAACGAGCTGTGCGACGCGGCCGCCGAGGTGTGCCGGCGCAACGGCAAGCTCGACCATCACCCGGTCCAGCCGCCGGGCATGGACGACAAGCGTTATCAACAAGGCGTCGAAGGAGCAGGCCACAGCAACCTCGCGGTCGGGGGCACGGTCGTCGACTCGGTCGACAACTACATGGACGACAGCGACCCCGGCAACATCGGCCGCCTCGGGCATCGCCGCTGGTGTCTGAACCCCGCGATGAAGAAGACCGCGTTCGGCACGGACGAGAACTTCCACGCGATGTGGTCGATGGACAGCAGCGGCGGTTCGCCGAAGGGGCTCGAAGCGATCTACTACCCGCCGCGCGGTTACGTGCCCGTCGACTTCTTCTCGGCGGAGCGGGCGTTCTCGATCGCGCTGCTGAAGGGCGGCAGCGTGAAGGCCAGCGAGCTGCGCGCCAGCATCCGCCCGCTCGACGAGGATTACCTGCCAGGGGAACCGCTCGAGATCACCGATCGCCACGTGGCGGACGCGGGATACGGAACCGGGACCTGCATCGTCTTCCGCGGCAAGGGGCTCCGCGTCGCGGTCGGCGCGCGTTATCTCGTCGAGGTCAGCGTCGACGGCGGCGTGAGCCAAGCGCACCAGTATCTCGTCGAGTTCTGCGAACCTGCGGGTCCCGTCGCGAAGTAGTTCGGACTGCTCCCGGTCAATCGATGCGCAGCGGCTCCCGGCCGCGCCGCGCGCGAATGCGATTCAGAAAACCCAGGATCTCGGCGCGCCGCACGAGACGGCGTTCGATCGCACGCTTGCCCGGGAAGTCGAGCAGCAAGAGCCCGATCAGCAACGTCAACAAACCCTGTCCCGGCAGCACGAGCATCGCGAGGCCGGCGAGCACGAACAAGAAGCCGAGCAGGTTCTTGCCCGCGCGCCCGATCCAGTGGACCACGCCGCGGCGTCCGGCCAGTTCCTGCCGCGTGGCGAGGAAGTAGTCCGCTGGCAACCGCACGACGAACACGGGCAGCAGCAGCGCCGTGAGGACGAGCGACGCGAGCGACAGCCCGAACATCCAGCCCAGCAGGTTCTCATGGCTCTGCAACCACTCCCAGAGCGATGCTTCGGGGGCCTGCGCGAAGAGAACAGACAAGTACACCTCGGGTCGGCCCATCGATCGCCCATCCACGTGCGAAGCGAGAACACTAGCGGGTGCGGATGCGAATGTTGCCACGACGACCCCTTCTGTCTATCCCATGTGCCATGGTCGAGACCACACCGGCAGCCGAGCTCGAAGCGAGAATCCGCGCCCGCACCGCAACCGTCGCCGTCGTCGGACTCGGCTACGTCGGGCTGCCGCTGTTGCGCGCGTTCTTCCAGGCCGGGTTCCCCGTGCTCGGCTACGACATCGACGCGCAGAAGATCGCGATGCTGAAGCGCGGCGAGTCCTACCTGAAGCACCTCGGCACCGACTTCGTGCGCGAGCTTGCGAAGTCGCCGAAGTTCCTCGCGACGGCCGATCCGAAGGATCTCGCGAAGGCCGACGCGATCATCCTCTGCGTGCCGACGCCGCTCGGCCGCCACGGCGAGCCGGACATGAGCTTCATCCTGACGTCGACACAGATGGTCGCAAGGGTGCTGCGCAAGGCGCAACTGGTCTCGCTCGAGTCGACGACCTACCCGGGCACGACGCGCGGTGAATGCCTGCCCATCCTCGCGAAGACCGGTCTAGTCGCGGGTCAGGACTACTTCCTCGCGTTCAGCCCCGAGCGCGAGGATCCGGGCCGCAAGGACCACAGCACGCAGACGATCCCGAAGCTCGTCGGCGGCGTCGACGACGCGAGCTGCAGCCTTGCGACGATGCTCTACGCCGCCGCGATCAAGCAGGTGATCCCGGTCGAGAACGCCGAGATCGCCGAAGCCGCGAAGCTGCTCGAGAACATCTACCGCTGCGTCAATATCGCGCTCGTCAACGAGCTCAAGCCCGTGCTCGCGGCGATGGGCATCGACATCTGGAAGGTGATCGAAGCCGCTTCGACGAAGCCGTTCGGCTTCCAGGCCTTCTATCCGGGCCCCGGCCTCGGCGGTCACTGCATCCCGATCGACCCGTTCTACCTGACCTGGAAGGCGCGTGAGTATGGCCACCACACGCGCTTCATCGAGCTCGCGGGCGAGATCAACAACTCGATGCCGCACTACGTGATCCGCCGCACGATCGAGGGCCTGAACCAGCTCGGCAAGCCGCTGCGCGGTGCTTCCGTGCTCGTCATCGGGCTCGCCTACAAACCCGACGTCGACGACGTGCGCGAAACGCCCGCAGCCGAGATCATCAAGCTGCTGCTCGAGCACGGCGCTTCGGTGAGCTACCACGATCCGCACGTGCCGCTGTTCGCCGGCATGAGGAAGTATCTGAAATACCGGATGCACTCGGTGCCGCTCAGCAAGGAGAACCTGACGGTGGCCGATTGCGTGCTGATCGTGACGAACCACGGCAGCGTCGACTGGAAGGCGATCGCGGAACATGCGCGGCTCGTCGTCGATTCGCGCAACGCGCTCGCCAAGCTGCTGCCGATCACGGGCCGCTACGTGCAGGCCTGAGGCCCTGCAGGCGATGATCGAACTCCGAACGCACGGTCCCCGTCCGTCTACCTGGACACCGTGATTCCGCTCGCGTGCTGCTGCCTCGCGCGAAGTCGCACGGCCGCGTGACTGCGGCCTTCTCGTTCCGACGCCGTAGCAGCCAGGCAGGTGATGTCATCGTCTGCGCGCCACCGCGCCGCTGGCCCTTCAATTGCGTTGCGCGGCGCACGCGCCGTCGCCTGCGCGCCAACCAAGAGATGAACCATGAGACCCCTTTCCCTGACGAACATGTTGTGCGCAGGCGCACTCGTGTTGCTGAGCAACCCTTCCTTCGCACACGGTGGTAGCTACGCCGGCCCTCCGGACGTCGTGCCGCCGAGCCCCGGTGGCGGTGGTGGTGGTGGCCGCCCGAGCGGCCCATCCGGCCCCACGACCGGCAACCCATCGGGCCCCACGGCGCCGGCGCCGTCTGGCCCTGCATCGGGCACGCCCACCGGCCCGTCGACCGGCCAACCGACCCCCTCGGGCCCCGGCATGACCGGCCGCACCACCGGCGGCATTGCGCTCACCACCGATCTGAGCGCGTGGGACCTCTGGTGGGAGTTCAACAAGGACTCGTTCCTGCACCTGAAGGACGCGGTCCATCGCAGCGGCCCCGAGACCGGCAGCCTCGAGTTCTACATCGGCAGGCGCATGACGGCGTTCGACACGCTGAAGCCGACCGACAACCAGATCATGAACGACGTGCTGCCGGCGCTGAAGAAGGCGATCGACGCCACGGACCAGCGCGACATCGCGTCGTCGTGCATGATCGCGATGGCGAAGATCGGCAGGGACCATCCGACGTTCAAGCTCGTCGACGTGTTCGCAAAGCACCTGCGACGGAACGACCAGGAAGTGCGCGAGACCGCGGCCCTCGCGATCGGGATCGCCGGCATCCCTGGCGCCACCGAGGTCGACCTGCTGATAGGCCTCGCGCTCGACAACCAGGCGGGACGCGACGCGTATGGCGGAGAAGTCGACATCCGCACGCGTTCGTTCGCGGCCTACGGTCTCGGCCTGCTCGCGCACGAACACGCGTCGGCGGAGCTGAAGTCCAAGGCGATGGGCGCTCTGGCGAAGCTGGTCGAAAACGACAGGATCAGCCAGCGCAACCTGAAGGTCGCCGCGATCGAGGCCATCGGCATCCTCGCGCCGGGCACTTCGACGCCGGCGGAACGCCAGGTGCTCGTCGACGCGGTGCAGTGTCTCGAATCGTACTACGACAAGCCGCTCGGCGCCGGCGAGATGCTGATCGCGGCCCACTGCCCGACGGCGATCGCGAAGCTGCTCGGCCGCACGCACGAACTCAGCGGCCACTTTCGCGACCGGTTCGTCGCTGACCTGACCGCGCCGAACAAGCAGAAGAAGAACAACGACATCGCGCGTTCGTGTGCGCTCGCACTGGGTCAGCTCGGCCTGCCCGTCGACGACAAGAGCAGCCCCGGCGCCGCTTGCAGCGCGGTCCTGTTCGACACCTACGTGAATCACAAGGACGCCCAGACCCGGTATTTCGCGATCCTGGCCTTGGGCCAGATCGGCGGCAAACAGAACCGCGCGCTGCTCGTCAACACGTTGGCCCGGGCCAAGGGACTCGACCGGCATTGGTGCGCGCTCGCGGCAGGCGTGCACTCGTTCCTCGCGCGACGCGCAGCGGAGCAGGCGCAACTGCAGGTGCCGGATGACCGGATGATCGGCGAGCTGCTGTTCAAGCAGTTCAAGGAAGAGAGCGGGCCCGAGATCGTGTCGGCGCTCGCCGTGGCCCTCGGCCTCGACCACCACCTCGAGGCGGTGGGCGCGATGCGCGAACGGTTGCTCGGCGATCTGAACAAGCAGGACCAGGCCGGCTATCTCTGCATCGGGCTCGCGCTGATGGGCGACCGCGCCGCGACGGAGGACGTGCACAAGGTGCTCGTGGCGGCCGGACGCCGCACGGACCTGATGCGACAGGCTGCGATCGCGCTCGGGTGCCTCGGCGACAAGACCGCCGCGGAGTATCTGCGCACCAGGCTCGACGAAGGCAACAACCTCGCCACGCTCGCGGCCGTGTCGGAAGCCCTCGGCTTCATCGGCGACCGGAACTCGATCAAGCCGCTCCAGGACATGTTGTTCGACTCGGACCTCGGCCCGCTGCCGAGGGCGTTCGCGGCCGTAGCGCTCGGTGGCATCGCCGACAGGGCGCCGCTGCCCTGGAACGCGAAGATCAAGGCGAACATCAACTACCGCGCTTCGGTCGAGACGCTGACCAACCAGCAGAGCGGGATCCTCGACATCCTGTGAGCAACGCCGCGCGTGTCGCGGGCGCTGACAGCGTTGTTCCTGTTACAGTGCCCAACATGCGTCCCACCCCCTCGTTCACGCGGGCGCTGCCGTTCCTCGTGGCAGCGCTTCTCGCCCCTACCTGCCTTCTCACCGCGCAGAACCGCGGCCCGCAGCACCGCGACGTCGTCGACCGCTCACCAGACTTCTACGTTGCGATGGGATTCTCCGGCGGGGAATGGGAACACGAGACGTCGGGTTCGGCCCTCGACGACGACGCCGAAGCGCTGCTGTTCCGCTTCCGGTTCGAGGGCAACAACAGCCGCGGGGCCGGCGGCGGCTTCCGCTTCGAGCATCTCGCGAGTGACGACGACCTGTTCGAGGACGCGGGCTTCGCTCGCACCGAAGCCAGGGTGCTCTCGGGCTTCCTGCACTTCACCTACCGCGTGGAAGCGCGCCGCTTCTCGATGCCGTTACGCGTGGGGCTCATGACCAACTACTACACGCTCGAGGAAGTCGCCACCGACGACGAGATCAAGTATCTGTCGATCGGTCCCTACTTCGAGTTCGCACCCGAGGTGGTCCTCGCGGGCCGGCGTCAGGTGCAGTGGTCGCTCTACGGCGAGTTCGGCGGCGGCTTCGGCTTCACGGGAATCGAAGTCGACGGCGACAGCAATGACTACTACTCGACCACGCTGCTGTCGGGCGTGGAAGCCGGCATGCGACTGCGGTTCGGTCCGGTCGAGATCGGCGCCGCCTACGTCGGCCGCTGGCAGTGGATGGACGAGAGCGAGCCAGAGGGAGGCAATGTCGTGTTCGGATACGACGCCGACTACCACGGCTTCATGTTCAGTATGGGCGCGCGCTTCTGACCTGCACGCTCAGCGCGGCTGGTAGAACTGTTCGCGCTTGTACTTGGGCAGGTAGAAGTCGACCAGGAACGGGTTCCAGGCCCGTTCCTCCTGCGCGAACTGGTCCATCTCCCCATAGAGCAATCCGAGGTCCACCTGCTCGTCCTGCAGGTCGACCGGCTGCACGCGCAGACCGACGCGCTCCTCGAACGGCACGAGCGGTACGATCTTGCCATCGGCACCGTCGTCGAGCCGCAACACGATCGAACGCGCGCGCCGCAGCACGTAGACGCGGTTCTCCTCGTTGCGCTTGAACATCGTCGCGAGGTGGATCGAGAACACGTCCGACTTGGTCGTCAGCGCGTTCTGGAATGCAGTCTTGATCTCGGCGTCGGGCAGGTTCGCGAATTCCTCGACCTTCTCGAGGTCGGCCACCGCCTCGAAGAACTGCAGCTTCTTGTCGGCGCCGAGGCGCAGGTCGCCGAAGTCGGACAGATCGGTCTGCTTCGACTCTTCCTCGGCCTTCCTGACCTCCTCCTCGTTCTCCTTGTTGCGGTAACGCAGGATCGCGTCGATCACGCGATCGGGGATCTTGTCGGCCGGGAACAGCGCGCGCAGCACCGGCCGCGAAGCGGTGTTGACGTTGATCCGGATGCCCAGACCTTCGGGCTGTGGTGGCGGCGAGTCCGGGCTCCCGGTCCCCGCGGACGCCGCGGGATTGCCGGCTCCTGGTGCTTGCCCGCTGTCCGGAGCGCCCGGCGCGGTCTCCGGCACGTTCTCGCCGCGAGCCTGGGCCGACGCGCGCTGTCGCGCGAGTTTCTCGGGATCGCCGGGATCCGTCTTCAGCGACGTCCAGACCGTCAGCACGGACTCGAGCCCCAAGTACACCATGCCGTCCTGGACCTTGTCGTAGAACAGGTCCTCGGTCATCGCGGGCAGCATGAGCAGCTCGTCGAGGTGCAGCGGCACCGTGAACTCGCGGCGCTTCTCGTCGAAGGACTTGAGACGCGGCACCGGAATCGCCTCGATGTCGGCCCGCTTCCCCCATTCGAAGATCTGCTGCACGAGCGAGTCGGCGTCGCTCGACGGGATGTCGAACTCCGAGTCCTCGCGCAGCGTGTCGATCAACCGCGTGAGGCGATCGCGCGAGAACTCGGCGAACTTCTCGTCGGGACTCCACAACGCCAGGATGTTGAACTTGCGGTTCTCGTCCTCGACCCAGACGTAGGTCGTCAGATCGTTGTCCGCGTGGGCGATCGGGTGGAACCAGGCGTCGCGGCTGCTGTCGCACTTCGTGGAGGGATCGGCTTCCTCCTCTCCGGCTCCACCACCTGGGGCTCCACCACCACCCGAACCGCTTGCGCCGGCAGCGGCGGCACCGAGGGCACTGGCCGCGCCTCCCGCCCCGCCGGCGCCGCCCCCTGCCTCTTCGGCCTGCCCCGCGAGGTCTTGGAGCAGATCCTCCTCGGTATCGGCGAGCTGGTAGAGCATCTGCGTGCGCATGCGCGCGAGCAGGGCGTCGTTCTCGCCAGTGGACCTGACCATGCGCCCGGCGACGACGAGCTCCGCCACGAGGATGTAGAGCAGGATCGAGAAGATCAGCGTCAGGACCAGGGCGACACCTTGCTCGGTGTCGCGTTCTTTGGCGCGGAACGGTGCAAGGTCTCTGCTCATGGTGTCTTGCGGGACTGGGTGTCCTGCCGAACGGGCGTGGGGCTCGGTGCCGGACAGGTCCGACGCCGCATCGTAGCGCGTTCTTCCCGCGGCGTCGCCCTTGGAGGCGTCTGGCACCCAGGGGACTCGATGCCATGGCTTCGACGGCGCGGCGCCTCGCGCGAGCAGCGGCTCAGAGTCCCGAAGAGATACTCGGGGCACCGCGGTCGGTGACGATGCGCGGCGTGATGTGGAACTCGAGCGTCGTTTCGTTGTGGCTCGTCGAGGTCGAACGGAACAGGAAGCCGAGGATCGGAATGTCGCCGAGCAGCGGGACCTTGGTCTCGGTCTCGAACTTCGTCTGCGACTTGAGACCGCCGATGACGAGCGTGTAGCCGTCCCTCAGGTAGACCGTGGTGACCGCCGTGCGCGTGCTCGTGATCGGCGTGCTGACCGGCTCCGTCGCCGCGAAGCCCGTGACCGCCGACACGTCGGCGTAGACCTGCAGGATGACCGAGTCGGTGCCCGCGATCATCGGAATGATGTTCATCTTCACGCCGACCGGCTTGAACTCGATGTCGGTCGCGACCTCGGTGCCGAGCTGCGAGATCTTCGCCTTCGGGAACGGCACCTGCGTCAGCGTCGAGATCGCCGCGACGCCGCCGTTGCGCACGACGAGCTTCGGGGAGCTCTGGACGTCCGCGAGGCTGTTGGCCTCGAGCGCTTCGAGCACCACGTCGAGCTCCCAACTCTTGTGGATGCCACCGAGCGCGATGCGGCCGAGGTCGGTGATCGGCGACGAGCCCACGTTCGGCGGCCGCAGTGGGAACGACGAGGTGTAGGAGCGCACGAGCTGGCTGCTGCTCAGGTTGGTGAGGATCGGCGTGTTGGTAGGGGCGAAGAGCGCGACGCCGAATGCCAACGCATCGGCCGTCTGGTACTCGACCACGGTCACGGTGATCTCGATCTGCGGGATGCTCGAGTAGAACAGGTCGAGCGCCCCCTCGAACGCGGCCAGCGCCGCAGGCAATGCCGTGACGAGCGCCAGCGCCACCGACGGGGCCTTGATCGGGCTGTCCAAGGGTGCGCCGAGCACGGCAGGTTGCGGGTTGGCGCCGGGCACGTCGACGATCCTCGCGCCGCTCAGGATCTCGAACTCGGGCACGTAGGTGACCTCGACCTCGTGGTCGCGCAGCATGCGGCCGAGGATGCTGTGGCTGTCCTTGCCACCGACCTTGGTGCCCGGCGGAGGCGGTTTGATCTGGTCGCGAGGGAGCGAGACCTGCTCAGGCGTGATCTCGGCGATCAACTTCAGGAACGTGAAGCCGAGATCCCCGGCGAGGAAGTACTGCTTGGTGACCTGGCCATCGGTCCCGATCAGCACGCTGCTGCCGAACTGCAGTCGCAAGCGGGCGTCGCGCTGCTCGGGCGTCTCACGCGGATCCTGCGGCGCGGTTGCCGACTGCGCGGCCGGGGCCGGTCCGAGGCCCCAGGCCAAGGGCCCCAGCGTGGCGCCATTGTTCTGCGCGCCTTCGACCGCAGCGTCGAGTTTCAGCGAATTGGCACGGTGACCTTTCTCGGTGCTGACGCAGCCGGCGAGCCCGGACAACGCGAGGATCCGCCCGACAATGAACAAGGCCCGGCGATGACGCCATCCCGCAGTGGGCAAGCGCTCGGGACGAGGGGAGACGCGGGGCACGGGTCGATTCTGCGAAGCGCCACGGTGGCGCGCGACACTTTCCTGGAGCCGTCGACAACCTCACTCGCCGAGCTTGGCGACGACCTTGTCCGTGAGATCGACGACGTCGCGCCCCTTCTTGTCGGAGATGTCGTCCTTGCGCGTGACCATGTCGCGCTTCTCGGTTTCCGCAACGTCCTTCACCGCCTTGCTGATCCGCGTGTTCATCTTCGTGAGCAACTGCTTGCCCTGCGCGGAGTCGGGGTCGATCCCGTCAGCCTGGATCTTCTTCCACTCCGGAGTCGCATCGCGAAGCTTGGTTTCCTCCACGGTTGCGGGGGCCGTCGTGTTGCTGGCGCTCCCGACGTAGACGACGGCGCCCTTCTTGACTGTCACTTGGGCAGAGAGCGGCAACGCCAGCCAGACCGCGACAAGGAAGGGATGGGATCGAGGTCGGACGAGCATGGGTGACCTTTTGGGTGGCACGCGCGACCGATTAGCAACCGCCGGGCCCGAATATCAGCCATGACGACGTGGCCAAATCTAGAGCAAGCTCCACGAGAGTATTGTGGCCACAGAAAGAAATATGGTGGGCCACGTACGGGGCAGATCGCATTCGGCTCGACTCTATTGGCCACCTGCCGAGATTCGGCCATCCGTGGCCGCTGGCCGATAAAAGGCCCCTCGACGAGTGCCAACGCGCTCGATCAAACCGGCTCGCACCAGCGCCTGGAGGTCTCGCAACGCGGTACGGTGCGAGACCAGGGTCGCCTTCATCTGGTCCTGGGTCGAGAAGCTCGACCGCTCCCGAACGCGCGCGAGCAGTTCGCGCAACCGCGGCGGCAGCGTGGCCTCGGTCAGCGGGCCCGGCTCGACCTCCGGTGCGATGCGGGGCAGGACGTAGGGAGTGCTCGGGGCCGGCGGTTGAGCGGTGGGTGCATCTGCGAGGGGAGACGGTGGTGCAGGCACCGGCCCAACGGAGGGAACAACCGCGGGAGCAGCAGGGAGCACAACCGGGGGTGCCGGAGCGGGTGCCGCAGTTGATGGTGCCGTTCCTGGTGCCGTTGGATTCTGCGCCGCTTCAGGCGCCTGTACCTGGGTGCCTCCTGTCGCCGCCGAACTCGTGCTCAGCGCTGCAAGCACATCTCGCGCGTGCACGAGATCGCCGCGCGCCATGACCATGGCGCGGAACACCGTGTTGCGCAGCTCGCGGATGTTGCCGGGCCATTCCTGGCGGTAGAGCTCGTCCATCGCGTCGGTCGAGAGCGAACGCGCGTTGCTCTGCCCGCTGTCCACGACCTCGCGCCGGAAGTGCTCGACGAGATCGCTGAGCTCCTGCTTGCGCTCGCGCAGCGGCGGCACGCGCACGACGAGACCTTGCAGCCGATAGTAGAGATCCTCGCGGAAGCGGCCTTCGGCCACCATGCGCGCGATGTCGCGGTTCGTGGCGGCGATGACGCGCACGTCGACCTCGACGGGTTCGGTGCCGCCGACGCGATCGACCTCACCCTCCTGCAACACGCGCAACAACTTGACCTGGACGTCGAGCGGGATCTCGCAGACTTCGTCGAGGAAGAGCGTGCCGCCGTCGGCTTGTTCGAAGCGGCCGATCTTGCGCCGCTCGGCGCCCGTGAACGCACCCTTCTCGTGGCCGAACAGCTCGCTCGCGAGCAGCGTCTCGGACAGCGAGGCGCAGTGCACCTTGACCAGCGGGCCACCGGCGCGCCGGCTCCAACGGTGCACGAGGTTCGTCAACACCTCCTTGCCGACACCGGTCTCGCCTTCGAGCAGGATCGGCAGGTCGGTCGGCGCGACGCGGCGCAGCGTGTTGTAGACCGCGCGCATCGCCGGGCTCACGGCCGTGACGCCGGCGCGATGCAGGCTCTCGTCCGACTCCATCGCGGAAGCACCGGGCGTGTGCAGCGCGAGCAACCGCGCGCGCAGCGCTTCGAACAGGAACTCCGCGGACGGCGCCTCGTCCGGGAACTGCACGACGACGCCCGCGGGACGCTGGTCCTCGACTTCGTTCTCGGGAAGCTTCTGCACGAGATCCGCCCACGCGGTCCCGATGTCGTCGAGGCACTTCTCGGCCTCTGCACGCGTCATTGCGGGCAGCACGGCCTGGAATTGCCCGGCGCCGGCATGGCAGAGCACGGCATTGCGCGGCAGGCGCTCGCGCAGCAGAGCCGCGAAACGCCGCAGGCCGCGCGGCCGGCGGTCGCCGTCGCCGAGCGCCACGGCCAGCATCGAGAGCGGGCGGCCGCGCTGCTGTGCGAGCGACACTTCGTCGACCACGTGGCGGCGGAAATACTCGGGCGTGAACGCACCCGTGACGTGATCGTGCACGGCGAACCGCTGCAGCTGCGCGCGTTCGAACGCCACGGCAGCCTGGGCGACGACCGTGCTCAGCAGCTCGAGGTCGACCGGCAGCGGTTCGACGCGCTCGAAACCGAGCAACACGACGCCGCGCGCGTGCCCCGCGAACACGATCGGCAGCCCGGTCGCGGAACGGCAAGACGGCAGGATGTCGCACCAGGGCGGCGGCAGCGCATCGCGCCGCGAGACCGTCGAGAACGGACCCGCGAGCTGGACCAGCTGCAGGCTGCCGAGCGGCAGGAAGCTAGCTTCGCGGTCGCGGCCCGCGTGCACGCCGAGGTGCTGTGCCGCCGGGTCGGCGAGCACGATCCGGATCGCGTTCGCGGCAGTGTGGCTTGCACAGAACCGCCGCAATACGTCGAGCGTGGTGGCTTCGTCGTGCTCGGCCGCCAGCTCGCGCATCGTGCGATTCAACGCCTGCAGGTCCTGCAGCCGATCCTGCAGGTCGGCGGCCATCTGGTTGAAGGTCCGCGTCAAGCGCCCGATCTGTCCACCCTCCTCGACGGCCACGCGCGTCTCGAGCTTGCCGCGCGACAACGCCTGCGCGCCGTGCTCGAGCTGTTCGATCGGACGGCTGATGCGGCCGCTGACGACGAACGACAGGAATGCCGCGAGCACGACGAGCGAGCCCGCGACGAGCAGGAAGAACGCGCGCACCGGCACGCGGCCGAACGCGAGGTCGAGAGTGGCGCGCTGATCCTGCTGCGCCACGACGAGCACGCCGCGCGGAGTGTCCTGCAGGTCTCTGAGCACTTCGCTGCCGTAGACACAGGGGCCCTTCGGCGACGACGCGCGCGCGACGACGGGCTT
>DASRJH010000149.1:0-16294 GCA_035649575.1 Planctomycetota bacterium | reverse complement strand
CGGCTTTGCGCGCCTCGAGGGCACCACTGCGGCGGACGCCACGTGCGAATTGCGCAAGATGTATTTCCAGCCCGCGGCGCGCGGCCGAGGTCTCGGGCACACGATGCTCGAGCTGCTGCTCGACGAGATGCGGGCCGCGGGCTACCGGCGCTGCTATCTCGAAACGACGTCGCGCATGCAAGCGGCCCAACACCTCTATCGCGCCTACGGCTTTCTGCCTCTCGCGGCCGCCGAGGGGTGCACGGGACACCACGGCTGCGACACGTTCTACGCGCGTGCCCTCTAGGCTAGTGTGCGGTCATGGCCGCGATGGCCTTGACACCGCATCTTGGGAACGCTGGTTGCAAGCCCGCGCTTGCCGACTAGGTGAAGGTGTCGGAATGCCGATACCCGCCGGATACCGGAACTTCGCGCATCATGGATTTGATCAACTACGGAGCCCTGGGAGCCCAGCTTCCTCCTGCCGTCGCCATGGCCATCGCCGCCATCCTGGTGTTCGGCAGCATCTTCGCCGGTTCTTCGCTGCGGATCGTCGCGGGAACGGCCCTCGTACTCGGGTGGACACTCGGCGTGTCCTGGTGGGTCTGGCTCGTCGCTGGCCCACCCCTCGTCGTGCTGCTCGTACCGCCGCTGCGGCGCGCGCTGTTGAGCGACCGCATCCTGCACGTGCTGCGCAGCAGCGGCTTCATGCCGGCGATCAGCGACACGGAACGCGCGGCGATCGCCGCGGGCACGGTCTGGCTCGATGGCGAGCTGTTCTCGGGCAAGCCGGCGCTGCGTGCCCTCGTCACGGCCAACTATCCCGAGCTGACCGAGGCCGAGCGCCAGTTCCTCGACGGCCCCGTCGCGAAGGTCTGCGCGATGACCGACGACTGGAAGGTCCACCAAGACCAGGACCTGCCGCCCGAGGTCTGGGACTTCCTGAAGCGCGAGCGCTTCTTCGGCCTCATCATCGACAAGGAGTATGGCGGACTCGGCATGTCCGCGGCCGCGAACAGCGCCGTCGTCACGAAGCTGACCTCCCGTTCGCTGCCGCTCGCGATCACGGTCATGGTGCCGAACTCGCTCGGCCCGGCCGAACTGCTGACGCACTACGGCACCGAGGCGCAGAAGAAGCGCTGGCTGCCTCCGCTCGCGGTCGGCACCGAGATCCCCTGCTTTGCGCTGACGGAACCGGGGGCCGGCTCCGACGCCGGCGCGATCAACTCCACCGGTGTCGTGTTCCGCGGCGAGGACGGCCGGCTGTGGCTGCGCCTGTCGTGGAACAAGCGCTACATCACGCTCGCGGCCGTCGCGACCGTGCTGGGCCTCGCGTTCCAGCTTCACGACCCCGAGAACCTGCTCGGCAAGGGCCCGAATGTCGGCATCACGTGCGCACTCGTGCCGACCAACACGCCGGGCGTCGTGCTCGGCCGCCGGCACGACCCGATGGGCGTGCCGTTCTACAACTGCCCGACCAGCGGCCGCGACGTGCTCGTGCCGCTCGAGGACGCGATCATCGGCGGCGCCGCCGGTGCAGGACGCGGCTGGCAGATGCTCATGGAGTGCCTCGCGGCGGGCCGCGGCATCTCGCTGCCGGCGACCGCGACGGGCGGCGCGCAGCTGACCGCGCGCGCGGTCGGCGCCTACGCGGCCGTTCGCCAGCAGTTCGGCCTGCCGATCGGCAAGTTCGAAGGCATCGAAGAACCGCTCGCGCGCATCGCCGGCTTCACCTACCTGATGGAGGCGTGCCGGCGCTACGTCGTCGGCGCGCTCGACGACGGGCAGAAGCCCGCCGTCGTGACCGCGATCGCGAAGTACCAGACGACCGAGCTGTGGCGCAACGTCATCAACGACGGCATGGACGTGCTCGGCGGCGCTGCGATCTCGCGCGGGCCGCGCAATCTGCTCGCGCACGGCTACATCGGCACGCCGATCTGCATCACGGTCGAGGGTGCGAACATCCTGACGCGAACGCTGATGATCTTCGGCCAGGGCGCGATCCGCTGCCACCCATACGCGTATCGCGAGATCGACGCGATCACGCGCAACGACGCCGCGGCCTTCGACCGCCACTTCTGGCCGCACCTCGGCCACGTCGTGCGCAACACCGTGCGTGCTCTGCTGCTCGGACTCACGCGCGGTTGGCTCACGTGGCCGCCCGTGTCGGGTGCCACGCGGACGTTCTGGCGCCGGCTCAACTGGGCCTCGGCCGAGTTCGCTGTGCTCGCCGACGTCGCGATGGGCACGCTGGGCGGCGACCTGAAGCGCAAGGAGAAGATCACGGGACGCTTCGCCGACTGGTTCTCGTGGATGTTCCTCGCGAGCGCCACGCTGCGCCGCTTCGAAGCCGAGGAACGGCGACCCGAGGACCTGCCGCTCGTGCGTTGGGCCGTCGAGCACGCCCTGCTGCAGATGCAGCGGGCTCGCGAAGGACTCTACAGCAACATGCGCCTGCCCGGCCTCGGGCACATCCTGCGCCTGCCCGGCGCGCTGTGGGCGCGTCTCAATCCGTTCGGCCGCGGTCCCGACGATGCCTGTGGGCATCGCGCCGCGCGCACGCTGCTGCAGACCGGCGCGCAACGCGACCGGCTCACCGCGGGCATCCACATCGCGAAGGAAGCGACTTCGGCGCTAGGCCGCCTCGAACACGCGATGCAGCTGTGCAGCGATTCCGAGCCCGTGCTCAAGAAGCTCAAGGAGGCCGTGCGCCACGGCCGCCTGCCGAAGGCGCGGCCCGAGCAGGTGCTCGACCAGGCCGTCGAGAGCGGCATCATCACCGAGGCCGAAGAACAGCTCGTGCACGCGGCCGAGGCCGCGCGCAGCGAGGCGATCGCGGTCGACAGCTTCACGTTGGCCGAGTATCTGCACGGCCACAAGGACGGCGGCGAGCGCAGCAGCAGCCCCAACACCGTGGGCCATACGGCCGCCGTAGTCGAGTAGCCGCCACCGGGCGGCTGTTCGGAATTCGCGAGGGGAATTACGCGGACCCGTCCGCTAGCCTCTCGCCTCGATGGCCAACGGCATCCTCGTCTACCAACAGATCCAGGCTCTGATCGCGCGCGGCGCCGTCACGTCGACGCCGGCGATCGCGCCGACCCAGATCCAACCGAGCTCGCTCGACCTGCGCCTCGCGACGCGCGGCTACCGCGTGCGTTCGGGGTTCCTGCCCGAAACCGTGCGCGTCGCCGACCGGCTCGAGGAGATGACGCTCTACGCGTTCGACCTCACGGACGGCGCCGTGCTCGAGAAGGGACACTGCTACATCATCCCGCTGCTCGAGCAGATCGCGCAGCCGCTGCCCTGCCTGATCCGCGCGAACCCGAAGTCGTCGACGGGCCGGCTCGACCTGTTCACGCGGCTGCTCGCCGACCGCTGCGGTCGCTTCGAGACCGTGCCGCCGGGCTACACGGGGCCGATGTTCCTCGAGATCGTGCCGCGCAGCTTCCCGGTCCGCGTTTGCACGGGACTGTCGCTGTGCCAGATCCGTTTCTCCGAAGGCAGTGTGTCGTTGACCGACGACGAGCTGCGCGCCGAGCACGCGCGTTCGCCGCTGTTGTTCGACGACCGCGGCGAACCGCTGCCGCCCGCCAAGCTGCGCATCGACCGCGGCCTCATGATGGGCATCGCGCTGCGGCGCGACCGCGACATCGAGGGGCCCGTCGGCTACGTCGCACGCCGCTACTCGGGCATCGTCGACATGCAGAACGAGGGTGGCCACGACCCCGACGCGTATTTCGAGCCGGTGCCCGAACCGAAGGACGGCCGGCTGATCGTCGAGCCCGAGGAGTTCTACGTCTTCGCGAGCAAGGAGAGGATCCGCGTGCCCCACCACCTCGCCGCGGAAATGGTCGCGTACGACGTCGGCATCGGCGAACTGCGCACGAACTACGCGGGGTTCTTCGACAACGGCTTCGGCGGCGAGAAAGGCACGCGCGCGGTCCTCGAAGTGCGGCCGCACGACGTGCCGTTCCTGCTCGAGGACGGGCAGGTGTTCTTCAAACTCGAGTTCTTCCGGACGCAGGAGAAGCCCGCCGTCGTGTACGGCGATCGCAGGCTCAGCTCGCACTACCAGGGGCAGGCGCTGAAGCTCAGCAAGCACTTCCGCGGGTAGGGTCGAGTTGGCGCCGTAGGGTTTGGCTGCTATGGCCGCGCCGCAGCCTGCACTGCGGTGACCAACGCCCGCACGCCGCCGCGCAGGGCCGGGGCGTAGTCGGGCCAGTACCGGCTGCTGTGCAGCATGGGCACCGCGTTCTGCTGCTGCAGCGCGGCCAGGCGCTCGGGCAGAACGGTGCCGAGCCGAAACATGCACAGCGGGATCTTCTCGCCGAACAGGCGGCCGAAGTCCTCGGCGACCATCGCGGGCTCGACCTCGCGCACGTTCAGCTCGCCGAGGGTCGCGACGAAGCCTGCGCGCACTCTGGCCGTCAAGTCCGCGTCGTTGCGCAGCGCGGGCGTGTGCTCGCTGAACTCGACCTTCGGTTCCTTCGCACCGAACGACAGCGCGACCGCCTTCGCCTTGCGTTCGATCGACGCCATCATGCGCGCGCGCACCTCGTCCGTGTAGCTGCGCACCGTGATCTGCAGCTCGCACGTATCGGGCACGAGGTTGTGCTTGCTGCCGCCGTGGATCGCGCCGACCGTGATCACACACGCCTGCATTGGATCGATCTCGCGCGTGACGATCGTCTGCAGGTCGAGCACGAGCTGGCAGCTCTGCACGATCGGATCGATCGTCAGGTGCGGCATGGCGCCGTGCCCCCCCACTCCGAAGACCGTGATGTCGCAGCTGTCGACGTTCGCCATCGCGGCCCCGCTGCGCAGGCCCACCGCGCCGACGGGCAGGTCGGACGCTGTGTGCAGCGCGAGCGCCCACGCGGGCCGCGGGAAGCGCGTCAGCAGACCCGCGGCGAGCATCGCCTTCATGCCGCCCGCGCGTTCCTCGGCCGGCTGCAGCACGAACACGAGCGTGCCCGCGAACGCATTCTCGTGCTGCGCGAAGTAGCCGGCGGCGCCGACGAGACAGGTCATGTGCAGGTCGTGCCCGCAGGCGTGCGTGACGCCGATCGCGCGCCCGTCGGCGCTCTGCGCGCGCACCTTCGACGCGTAGGGCAGTCCGGTCTCCTCGGCGACCGGCAGCGCATCCATGTCGGCGCGCACGAGACCGACCGGGCCTTCGCCGCGCTTCAGCACCGCGACGACGCCCGTGCCTCCGACCCCCTCCGTGACCTCGAGCCCGAGCGCCTTCAGCTCCTGCGCCATGCGCGCCGCCGTCGCCGTCTCGCGGAAGGACAACTCCGGGTTCGCATGCAGGTGGAGGTAGAGCGCTTCGAGGTCGGGCGCTTTGCGCTCGAGCCAGGCCGGCAGGGGATCCTGGGCACGAACGGACAGCGCGACGAGAGCCGGCACGAACAACCAAGCGAGCAATCGCATGCCGGTAGTCTGCCCACAGTCACGACGGTTCTCCGCACCCGATTCACGCATCCGTGCGAGGTTGTCCCTGTCCGGCATGACTGTCGCAGCCCCTTGCCAGCTGCCGACCATCACCACACACTGCCGGCATGCTGTGGTCGATCGCCGCTGACGAACGGGCCGCTCTGCACTTCGACGATCTGGCCTCGGCATTCGACGCGGGCTTGCCGCTGCACAATCTCGGCGGCGATGCCAAGGCAGGCGACCGGGTACTGCACGACATCCTGAAACACCGCGGTGTCGTATTGACCTCCACCGAGGACGCGGTCCTGCTCGCAGGATGGCGAGCCGGCCGCGCAGGCGCCGCTCTGCGCTCTCGCAGCGTTGGGCGGCGCAACCGCGCCGAGTTCATGCGCACGCTCTGGGCCGGTGTGCGGTATCCGCTGCTGCTGTTCGGGCTGGTCTTCCTGGCCAGCTTCACAACAGGCTGGGTCATCGGTCACTATTGGTTCGCAGTCGCCGTGGGCGCGCTCGCGGCCACCGTGGGGACGCTGATCGTGCTCGCGCGGCGTGGCCTGCGTTCGGGCAGCGAGCGTTGGACGCGCGTGCCGATGCTGGGCCGCATCGCGAACGGCCTCGCGGAACTGCCCTACCTCGAGACCCTGCACGCGCTCTACGGCGCGGGCGTGCCGCTGGCCCAAGCCCATCCGGCGGCCGTGGCCGCCGTGCCGCTCGCGAGCCTGCAACGGCGGCTCCAGGTCGCCGACCGCGTGCTGCAGGGCGGCCGTTCGCTCACCGAGTCGCTGGCCGAGGCCCTTGCCCTCCACGCCGAGACCAGGAGCCTGCTCGCCACGGGCGAACACGCGGGCCAGCTCGAGGACGCGCTGAAGCGATCGCTCGTGCGGCGGCGCGAGGTCGCAGCCCGCGACATCGGCACGACCGCTCGCACGCTCGGCAACGCCGCCTACGCACTGGCCGTCGTCTTCGTGGTCAGCATCGTGTTTACGTTCTACTTCAAGCTCTACGGGAAGTTGGGATGGCGCTGATGCCCGCCCCTTACGAACCACCCTGACTCCGGCTCCAAGGGATACCGCATGGACCCACGCGTGGGAGAACGACCTCGCCCGACCGCCAGCGAAGGTGAACGCTACTGGCTCGCCAGGTGCCAGGCCGGCGACACGAACGCGTTCCAGCCGCTGTTGCGGCCTCACCTGGCCGGACTGCTGGCGCTCGCGCGCCGCCACTGCCAGGATCCCCACTGGGCCGAAGACCTGGTCCAGGAGACGCTCGTGCGCGCGTTCCGCGGTCTGCCCGGCTTCCGCGGCGACTCGGCGTTGCGCACGTGGCTGTTCCGCATCCTCGTGCGACTCGCCGCGGAGCCTGCGCGCTGGCGACGCGGTCAGGCCGCCCTGCCGCTCGGCGAGATCGACCTGCCCGATCACGTCGGTGCTCTGGCCGAACACGACGCGATCGCGCGCGAGCTCGGCGAACGGCTCGACGAAGCGATGGAACGTCTCACGCTGCGCCAGCGCACCGCGCTGCACCTGCGCGCAGTCGAAGGCATGGACTACGCGGCGATCGCGCAGGTCCTCGTGTGTTCGCCGGTGGCCGCGCGCATGCACGTGCTCGAAGCGCGGCGCAAGGTCATGAGCCGGGTGCAGGAGCACCTCGATCCATGAACAGTGACGCTCGAGAACCCGAATGCCCGAGGGCAGGCGCGGTGCTCGCGATCCACCTCGACGGCGACGTCGACGAGAGCGGGTTCGGCTTCGTCTGCGGCGAGACGCTGGCTGCCCACCTGCGCGAATGTCCGAGTTGCCGGCGGCTGTTGCAGCGCGCGCGTCGCCTCGACGCCGCGCTCGCGAGCAGCGCAGGACGCGCGCTGGCGGACCACCTGACGACGATCGACGCCGTGGCCAGGCGCTGGTTCGCAGCCGCGACGGCTGCCCCTGTTCCCGGACCCGCGCCCGTCCCCTCGGCCGAGGCGAGCTCACCGGTCACTGCAGGCAGCATGTTGGCGGCCCAAACGCAGGGCGCCGATCGGCGCCAGCGCGTGGCGACCTGGTCCGCGGCCGCGTGTGTGCTGGTCTGCGCGATCACGGCCGTGGTCCTGCTCCGTGATCCTTCGCCGGCCCCAACGCTCGCGCCCGCGACCGCTGCGCCGGTGGCCCCGATCACGGAGCCGGCCCCTGTCGACGCCCCGCAGGCCGTTCTCATCGCTGCCGCTGCCCAGTCTCATGGCAGGCCGTCGGAGGACAAGCCGACCGAGGGAACGTCTGTGGTTGCAGAGGCCACCTCTACCTCGTCGGGGCTCGTGATCGCCGACGACGCGGTCCGCTGCGCGCGCCGCGACCCCCGCGCGGCACCCGATCACGAGTCGGCACTGCCGCTGCCCGAGCTGCAACGCAGAGTCGCCGATGCGAGCGTCGCTGCGCCTGCACGAGTGGCCGCGGCGCGTGCGCTGTTCGCCGCGTGCCACCCATTCTCACCGGACGCCAGGAACGCCACGCGCGTGCTGGTCGACCTGCTGGCCAGCTTCGGCAATCGGTCGGCTGCCGAACGCCTGCTGCACGGCGACCTGCTCCACATGGCGCGCGGCACACCACACTTCCTGGCCCGGTTGCAGGCCCGCCTCGCCCAACTCGGCGCCCGAGTCACGCGCCGCGACGATCTGGCCGTCGTCACCGTGGCAACGCGGCTCGACGATCGCGAGCTCGATCTCGCGGTCCGCCGCGCCGTGCGGAAGGACCCGGGCCTCGTTACGACGCTTGCGGCCGCGTTGCGCGGCGGCCTGCGCGAAGACCGCGCTGCCGCGCTGCTGCTCGATGCGTGGCACGATCTCGCAGCGCGCGGCGTGCTGGCCGACGACCCGACCGCGGCATGGTCGTGGTTCGGCGGCCAGGCCAACTGTGTCTTCGATGACCTCGAGCACGAGCTGCACGATTCGCGCGCGGCCCCGCGACGGCTGCGCTGCATCCTGGGCCTCGGCTGCGCGGCCGACGACCGCACCGTTCCGATCCTGCTCGAGCTGCTGCAGGGCAACGACCACGCCGAAGCGCACGCGGCGGCATTCGCGCTCGCCGGCCTGCCACACCGCTGCCTGCGGGGCCTGCTGCCGCGCGCCACCAGCAACGATGGTCTGTTCCTGCTGCGCGCGGCGCTCGCGCGCTCAGCACTGCCCGAGACGAGATCCTGGTCCTTCGTGATGGCGCTGACCCCCGGGGAGCGGCAGTTGCTGTCGCGCGCCACGCTCGCACAGTTCCCCGAAGTCGCTGGCTGGTTCCGCGACCGCGCTGCCATACTCAGCGATTGATTCCGAGCACCACCATGCTTCACTCACTGCTACCACTCTGTCTGCTGCTGCCCCAGACGCCTTCGGCCAAGGAACAGAGGACGGTTTTCGAGATCCACTCGCTGCAACACCTCTGCGGAGCGCGCGCGGGTCTCGAGACCCCGATCTGGGGCACGATGTTGCGCGCTCCCACCGACGACCGCCGGGTCGACCTGATCGGCGTAACCGAGTCGAACGGGCTGTTCGAGCCCGATTACATCTTGCAGATGCTGCAACAACTGAACGCCGCCGACCGCGAGCAGGGCCGCCTGATGTTGTCGGTCCACGGCGACTGCCTGGAGGTGTTCGGTGCCGAGGACGGAGTCGTCCGGGTCAGGCAGCAGCTCGAGGAGGCTTCGGCCGTGCTGATGCGGCCGCTGCAGGTCGAGGTGTGCGCGTGGGACGCAACGGACCGCGAGATCCCAAGCGCGATCCTCGGGCCGCGCGAGTACGCGCAGTTCGCCGGCAGTTTCGCGCCGCTGTGGCGCTGCGTGGACACCACGACCAACAACAACGCGGTGTCGATGAGCCGCGAGCGATGGACGCGCTACACGCGCGACGTCAACGCCGAGGTCGCCCAGAAGCAATCGATCAGCCTGCCGGTCACGGACGCTTTCGGCGAAGGCGGTCGTGTGGTGGTCCGCCCGCACCTGCTGCTCGGCGGCGACGATCTCGTGCTGCACGTGCAGTTCGGTCTCGCGCAGCGCCGCGGCGTCGTGCGCACCGTCCCGATCGGCATGCCCGGCGCCGCCGACCTCGAGATGCCTCTGCTCGAAACCGCGTATGGCGGCTGTTCGGGGCGCATCGTCAACGGCGGCGCCCTGGTCGTGGGCTTGCGCGGCAGCGCCGCGAGCGGCGGCCAGGTCGCGATCACGGTCCGCGTGACGGCTCGCACGCCGCCCGTCGCCAAGCCACCTGCGGGCCTGGCCGTCTTCCCGTGCGGCGCCCTGCTCAGCACGGCCCTGCTGCAGCGCTTCGAGCTGCCGTGCTTCCCGAAGCGCAGCGAGACGGACTCGAGCTTGGAGCCCACGCAGGGCTTCGGGTCGCTCGCCGAGGACGACCTGACCAACCTCGTGCAGACCGCCCTCGGACAGGCAGCCGAGGGCCTCGCGCTCGAGGTCCGCCAGGGTCTCCTGTTCGTGCGCTGCGAAGCGCCGCAGGCGAGCGCGATCGAAACGCTGTTGACGGGCCTACAGGAACGGCTGCTCAAGACCGTGACCATTCGCCACGTCGGCAGGTTGCTGCCGATCGAAGGCGACACGGCCGAACAGGCCCACAAGAGCCACCCGCTGCTGCACGAGATCACGGCGCCGACCTTGCTCGGCCGCGAGCTGACGATCGCGCGCATCCTCGAGACGAACGTCGTGCAGGATCTGCAGGCCGCGATCGCCCAGGAGGCGGCGATGCTCGACCCGGTCCTGGCGGAGCTCCGGCTCGGCACGTGGCTGCAGGCCCGCGTCGCGCCTCAGGGCGCGGGCCTCCACCTGCTGCTGCGCACCACGAGTGCCGGCGCCCCGATCCCGATGACGCGAAGCGTCCAGCCGGGCGGTGGCATCCTGATGCTGACCGACATGGCGTCGTGCGGCACGTCCCACGACGGCCCCGCGGTCGCCGGCCAGGCCATCGAACACGGCGACGGACCGGCCACGATCATCGAGGGCCGCACCTACCGTTCCGTCCTCGTGACGACCATCAGTCAGTGATGTCGCGATGGTATCGCGGGCCCTGAAATGCGTTCGCACCGGGCCGTGACCTGCTCGAGACAAGCGGATACAACAGGGCAATGCGGCTTGGCCTGACCCAATCCCTGCGCACCGAGCAGCGACTCATCCAGTCGCCGCAGATGATCCAGGCGATGCAGGTCCTGCAGCTGCCGCTGCTCGAGCTCAAGGACCAGGTCGAACAGGAACTCCAGGAGAACGTCTTCCTCGAGCGCAAGGACGAGACCGAACGCACCGAGGCCGCGCCGGCGCCCGAGCCCGAACCTCCCGTCGAAGACCGCCTGCAGCGCGAGTTCTCGGCCGAGATCGAGCAGCTCGAGGCGCGCATGGAGCCGAGCTGGCGCATGCGCCAAGGCTCCTACTCGGCCGAAGACGAGGACCGCAAGCTCGAGGCGCTCAACAACACGCCGGGGCGTTCTACCAACCTCGCCGAGTATCTGATGACCCAGGTACGCACGCAGGAGTCCGACCCCGAGTTGATCCGCGTCGTCGAGCACGTCGTGTTCTCGCTCGACGAGGATGGACGCCTCGCCGAGACACCCGAGCAGATCGCTCAGCAGCTGCTCGTGCCGATCCCGCTCGCCGAGGAAGCCGTACAGCTCGTGCGCGATCTCGATCCAATCGGCGTCGGCGCGCGCGATCTGCGCGACTGCCTGCTGATGCAGCTCGCCCACATGCAATTCGTGCCGCCGCTCACGCGGCGCATCGTCGAGAACCACCTCGACGACCTCGCGATGAACAAGCTGCCGAAGATCGCCAAGGAGACCGGCGTCTCCGTCGAGGAGATCAAGGAGAGCTGGGAGTTCCTGCGCGTGCACTGCAACCCGCACCCGGGCGCCGAGTTCACGGGCGTGCCTTCGGCCGGAGTCGTACCCGACGTCGTCATCGAGGAGGTCGACGGGCGTTTCGAGGTCAAGTCGCAGCGCGGCTCGCTTCCCGAGCTGGCCATCTCGCCCGTCTACCGCAACCTGCTGCAGGAGGCGCGCAACGATCCGAAGGTCTACGAGTATCTGCGCCGCAAGATCGAGGCTGCGAAGTGGTTCATCGAGGCCGTGCACCAGCGGCAGAACACGATCGAACGCGTCGCCACGGAGATCGTGCGACGCCAGGACGGCTTCCTGCGGCACGGCGTGCAGCACCTGAAGCCGATGAAGATGCAGGACATCGCCGACGCCGTGCACGTGCACATCTCGACCGTGAGTCGCGCCGCTTCGGGCAAGTACATCCAGACGCCGCAGGGCATCTTCGACATGAAGCGCTTCTTCAGCAGCGGCACGATGTCGGACGCCGGCGACATGGTGAGCCAGCAGGCCGTCAAGGACACGCTGAAGCAGATCGTCGACCGCGAAGACAAGGACAACCCGTTGTCCGACGACCACCTCGTCGAGGAGCTCGGCAAGCGCGGTGTGCACATCGCGCGGCGCACGGTGACGAAGTATCGCAAGGCGCTCGGCATCGACAGCAGCACGCGTCGCAAGCACTTCTGAGCCGGGTCGCCAGCGGCGCGCCGCGGGGCAACTCCGGCGAAACACGCATCCAGCCCCGCTGCGGCGTTGTTGGCCCAGCCCGGATCTGCGCTCCGGCTCGCCGAACAGCGTGGCTTCGCCGGTGACACCGCGTGCACGGCGCGCGGTCAAGCCTGCTCCGGGCGAGGTCGATAGCAGCAGCCATGCTGCTCGGGTTCCACGCACCACACGATGTCCCTGCGTACCCCGAGCAGTCCGAGCGACGCATGGCAGGTTCGCAGCGGCGGCGGCCGATGTCCCGCGGCACGCGGTTCGCGCTCGATGCCCTGCTCGGTGCGACCTTGATGGTTGTCGTGCACCTGTTCGTGATCCAGGTGTCGATCGTCAAGGGCAACTCGATGGAGCCCTGCCTGCACGACGGCGACCGCCTCGTCGTCGATCGCGTCTCCTACAACGTCGGCGAAGTCCACCGCGGCGACCTCGTGGTGATGCGGTATCCGCGCAACCCGGCCGTCGACTTCGTGAAGCGCGTCGTCGCGTTGCCGGGGGACCGGATCGCGATGCAGCACGGCGTGCTGCTCGTGAACGAAGTACCTGCCGACAGCTACGGCTGCATCCCCGATCGACAGGACATGGCGGCGCTCACGGTGCCTCCCGAGCACGTCTTCGTGCTCGGCGACAACCGTCCGATCAGCTGCGACTCGCGCGACTTCGGCCTCGTGGCCCACGCGCTGCTGAAGGGCCGCGTGCGCGTGCGGATCTGGCCGCTGTCCAACGCGACGGTTTTCTGACCGGACGCTACAGATCGGGCGCGCCTGCGGCGCTCGATCAGTAGCGGTAGTGGCTCGGCTTGAACGGGCCTTCCGGCGACACGCCGAGATACTCGGCCTGCTTCTTCGTGAGCTTCGTGAGCCTCGCGCCGAGCTTGGCGAGGTGCAACCGCGCGACCTTCTCGTCGAGGTGCTTCGGCAGCGTGTAGACGCACTTGTCGTACTTGTCGTGGTTGTTGAACAGCTCGATCTGCGCGATCACCTGGTTGCTGAACGAGTTGCTCATCACGAAGCTCGGGTGGCCCGTCGCGCATCCGAGATTCAGCAGCCGGCCTTCGGCCAGCACGATGACGCCGTGCCCGTCCTCGAACACCCAGCGGTCGGTCTGCGGCTTGATGTTCTCGCGCACGATGCCGGGCACCTTCGCGAGACCGGCCATGTCGATCTCGTTGTCGAAGTGGCCGATGTTGCCGACGATCGCGTTGTTCTTCATGCGCTTCATGTGATCGACGGTGATCACCTGGTAGTTGCCGGTCGCCGTGATGAACACGTCCGCGTAGTCGACGCAGTCTTCGACGGTCAGCACCTGGTAACCCTCCATCGCGGCCTGCAGCGCGCAGATCGGGTCGATCTCGGTGATGATCACGCGCGCGCCCTGGCCCTTCAGCGACTGCGCGCAACCCTTGCCGACATCGCCGTAGCCGATGACCACCGCGACCTTGCCCGACAGCATGACGTCGGTCGCGCGCATGATGCCGTCGACGAGCGAGTGCCGGCAGCCGTAGACGTTGTCGAACTTCGACTTCGTCACGCTGTCGTTCACGTTCATCGCCGGGAACGGCAGCTGGCCTTCCTTCTGCAGCTGGTAGAGGCGGTGCACACCCGTCGTCGTCTCCTCGGAGACGCCGCGGATCCCGGCCATGGTCTTCGTCCATTTTCCGGGGTTTCCGGCGATCGACGCCTTGAGGCAAGCGAGCAGCTCGATCCAGTCCTCGCCGTCGTCCTTCTTGGCGGCGGGCACCTTGCCGGCCTTCTCGAAGCCAGCACCCTTCATGACCATCATGGTCGCGTCGCCGCCGTCGTCGAGGATCATGTTCGGGCCGTCGTGGCCGGGCCAGGTGAGGGCCTGCTCGGTGCACCACCAGTACTCCTCGAGCGTCTCGCCCTTCCACGCGAACACCGGCACGCCGCTCGGCTTGCCGACCGTGCCCTTCGGACCGACCGCGATCGCGGCCGCGGCGTGGTCCTGCGTGCTGAAGATGTTGCACGACGCCCAGCGCACCTCGGCGCCGAGCTCGACCAGCGTCTCGATCAGCACCGCGGTCTGGATCGTCATGTGCAGCGAGCCCGTGATGCGCGCGCCCTTGAGCGGCTGCTTCTTGCGGAACTCGTCGCGGATCGCCATCAGGCCGGGCATCTCGACCTCGGCGAGCTGGATCTCCTTGCGGCCGAAATCGGCGAGCTGCAGGTCCTTCACCTTGAAGTCGATCGCGGCGGGGCCGCGCGGCTTGCCGGCGGCCTTCTCGTGCTTGTGCTTGGGAGCGTTGGTAGCGGTCATCGTCGTTCGTAGTTGGGGAACAGTGGAAGATCAATCGCCGCGCTCGGGCTTCTGCCCGCGCACGACGAACATCGGGAACTCGGTCATCGCGCCGTCGGGACCGGCGACGCGGTAGCGGTCGGCGAGCGCCTCGCGGCGCAGCTCGCGGAAGCCCGCGCGCGCGAGCACGGCGATCACCTGCTCGGGCTTGAGCCCGAGGCGCAGGTCGCCCATGCGCTCGCGCATCCACTCCGCTTCGTGCGGCAGCAGGTCGCTGATCACGACGCAGCCGCCGGGCCGCAGCACGCGCAGCACCTCGCGCGCCGCCTTTTCGAGGTCCGCGACGTGGTGCCACACGAGGTTGCTGAACGCGGCATCGACCTCGCTGTCCGCGATCGGCAACGCCTCGAGCTCGCCCTGGCGGAACGTGACGCGCGCGCGCTTCGTCCTCTGCTTCGCCTGGCGGAGCATGCGCTGGCTGTGGTCGACGCCGATCACCGAGGCACCGCGCTCGGCGAGCCAGCCGGCGAGGAAGCCCGTACCGCAGCCGAGGTCGGCGACCGCCGGACCGCTCGGCCACGCGTGTGCGAGCACCTCGGCGCGCACGGTGCCGAGCGCGAAGTCCTGGCCGACGACGTTCCACTGCTCGGCCAGTCCGTCGTGCGCGTCGCGGCTCTTCTGGGCACGCTGCTCGAGCACCGCGCGCAGCGCCTGCTGGTCGCGGCGGCCGCCTTCGCTCGCCTGGTACGGCTGCACGCTCGCCGCGAACATCGACGGCGACAGCGGCCCGTCGTCGGCGGGCTCGGCGAGCGAGTGGAAGCTCCACGTGCCCTCGCGGCGGTCGCGCACGAGGCCCGAGCGCTTCAGCAGCGACAGGTGGTTGCTCACGCGGCTCTGCTGCAGGCCCGTGATCGCGACGAGCTCCTGCACCGCGAGCTCGCCGCCGGCGAGCAGCGCGCAGAGCCGCAGCCGGACCGGGTCCGACAGCAGCTTGAGGGTCGCGTGCAGGCTCGCCAGGACTGTTGCCATGGGCTTGATCACTATATCACGACATCTTGATATGTCGAGCAGGAACCTGCGCGGCCCGCGCGCGGCCGCGAACCGCGCTACCGTGACGGGGTGCCGGACCTCAGACTCTCTACGGCAAAGCTGCGGCGTCTCTGACCGTGGCTCGCAGCCGCGGTCGCGCTCTCCTGGGGCGTCGGTCTCGCCCTGATGCTCTCCGTGCGGGGCTCGGCTACTTTACGTCCCAGATTTCGCCGGCGCGCAGAAGGTCGCGAAGCGATTCCTTCTTCTTCTGCTGGGCGGTCGCGATCTGGCCGTGGACCGCTGTCTCGTAGGTCGGCTTCTCGCGCCGGCGGAACACCCCCACTGGCACCGGGAACTCCGCTTCGCTCATCGTCGCGAGCGCCATCGCGGGCGCGACGTTCACGGCAGTCTCGTCCCAGACGAACGCGCTGCCGAGCGAGCTGCCCGACACGATCTGCGGCTGGAAGTTGCCGTCGAAGCGGATGCCCTTGTCCTTGCCGGCGCCGAACAGCAGCGGCTTGCCGTGTTCGAGATAGAGGATGCGCTCGTCGCGCACTTCCTTCTCCGAGAAGCCCTTGAAGGCGCCGTCGTTGAAGATGTTGCAGTTCTGATAGATCTCGACCAGCGCCGTGCCCGCGTGCGAGCTGGCCTTGACGATCACGTCCTCGAGGTGCGGGCCGAAGACGTCGACGCCGCGCGCGATGAACGTGCCACCGGCGCCGAGTGCCAACGCGATCGGCGAGAACGGATAGTCGACCGTGCCCATCGGCGAGCTCTTCGTGATCTTGCCGTGCTCGCTCGTCGGCGACGGCTGGCCCTTCGTGAGCCCGTAGATGCGGTTGTTGAACAGCAGGATCTTGAGGCCCACGTTGCGCCGCAGCGCGTGGATGAAGTGGTTGCCGCCGATCGACATCGAGTCGCCGTCGCCCGTGACGACCCAGACGTCGAGTGCGGGGTTCGACACTTTCACTCCCGTCGCGATCGCCGGCGCACGGCCGTGGATCGTGTGGAAGCCGAACGTCTCCATGTAGTACGGGAACCGCGAGCTG
>DASRJH010000148.1:0-7330 GCA_035649575.1 Planctomycetota bacterium | reverse complement strand
CCAGGAACGCGTCGATCTCCGCCGGCGTCGGGGGCAGGCCCAAGAGGACCAGGAACACGCGGCGCACGAGGGTCTCGGGGTCCGCCTCGGGGCTCGGCTGGCGGCCGGCGGCCGCGAGCTGCGCGTGCACGAAGTGGTCGACGGTGTTCCTGGCCGGCAACGGCGTGGCAGGAACCGCGGGTCGCACGGGCGCCGAGAACGCCCAGTGCGACTCGTAGGGCGCGCCGGCTTCGATCCAGCGCTCGATGGTCGCGACTTCTGCTGCGTTCAGCTCGGGCTTGCCGCTGCGTCGCGGCGGCATGCGTTCGCTCTCGTCTTCGTGGCGCACACGCTGAATGAGCAGACTCTTCTGCGCGTCGCCGGGCACGATCGCCGCGCCGTCTTTGCGCGCGCGCAGCGCTTCGTCGCGCAGGTCGAGTCGCAGGTTCGCCTCGCGCGCCGTCGCGTCGGGACCGTGACAGCGAAAGCAGCGATCGGCGAGGATCGGACGCACGTCGCGTCCATAGCGGACTTCGGCGTGCTGGGCCGGGGCGGCCAGGGCCGTCATGAGGGCGCAGGCAATGCAGCGTGCGACTCGCATTCTGATCCGCGGATCTTCGCATTCGCCTGCGGTCCTGTCACGAGTCGGGGCTGCCGGGGTGCAGGCCGTTTGCGCTCATCGGGTGGATGCTGTAGGCGCCGGTGCAGCCGTGCCCCGATCCCGCGTGTCCACTCGACCCACCAACAGTGGTCCACGCGATCGCTCGTCGTGGGTGTGCTGTGCGGCGCAAACTGGCGCCCGGTCGGAGGAAGTGGCACGCGCAACGAATACCCGCGGGGAGTTGGGGCACGCCTCCAGGATTGCTACCGTGTTTCGACCTCGCCTCGCTTGCTCGAGTCGATCGCCCTTCCCGTTTCTAGAGGAGTCCTCCCATGCTGCTCACCCTCGCCCTCGTGGCCTCCCTGGCACCGCAAGGTCCCGGTCCGTCCCCCGCTCCCGTCGTCATCAACGAGTTCAGCTACGACGACAATGGCACTGACGACCTCGAGTTCGTCGAGCTGTACAACCGCATGGGGGTGCCTGTCGACATCTCGGGATGGCAGCTGCGTGGGGAAGAGGGCGACATCACCGGAGCTGCGAACATGACGTTCACGTTCCCGGGCGCGCCGGCATCGATGACGACGGTGATCAGCCCTGGGGGTTTCCTGCTCGTCTCGAATGTCGCAGTGCCGGGCCACAATCCGCTCTACGCCATCCCGGCGAACTTCCTCGAGAACGGCGGCGGCACGACGACGCCCGGGGCCGACGGCGTGACGTTGCGCGACAACCTCGGCAACGTCATCGACGGAGTGGTCTGGGAGTACGCGGCGTGGACCGCACCCGTGCCGGCGTGGCTCGAAGGCTCGGGGCTGCAAGGCTCCACGGTCCTCAACGGCCCGCCCTTCTTGAACGGATCGACGCCGCAGCGGTGGCTCGACGGCTTCGACTCGAACAACAACGGCGCCGACTTCGTCGCGATGGAGTGGACGCCGGGCGCGGCCAACGGCAGCCTCAATGCGCTTGCGCTGCCGGTCGTGCTGAACTTCGACGGGATCCCGGGTTTGCAGACCACGGGCATCTTCTCGTCCTCGTTCGTGCCGCCGACGACCTACAACCCGGCCCTGGTCACGACGTCGGGCGCGGTCACCTGGGCGCTTCCACCTTCGCCGCAGGGTGGCAACGTGGCGGCCTTGCACGACACGACGGGTGGCGGCAACTCGCACATCTCGCTGCACCCGGTCGGCATCAACTACCTGGTCGAGTGCTACGTCTACGTCGCTGGCGGCAACGCCGTGTTGCCCGCGAACGAGAAGGACGCCTGGGCGATCGGCATCGGCACGACCGACAGCTTCGGCCACCCCGTCGACATCCCGGGGACCTACTACACCGGCCTGCTCTGCAACATCGGCAACGGCCCCGGCGCGATGGGCATCGGGTGGTTCGCCTACAACACGACGACTCAGACCGACATCTACCTCGTCGACATGAACGACGGCGGCCCCGGCTTCACGATCCTCGCTGGACCGATCACAGCCACGCCCGGGGTGAACGACGGTTGGCAGCGCTTCCGCATCCGGGCCGCGGGGAACAACATCGTCGCCAACTTCGGCGGCAACTTCGGCGTCGACAACGGCCAGCGTTTCACCGCGACGGTCACGCCGCGCAACTTCGGCCAGGTCTGGCTGCAGTATCGCGAGTGCATCCTGGCCAACGGCAACATGCGGCCGCTCGTGATCGATCGGCTCGAGATCTACGGCACGGTCGATTCGAACGTGACCTTTGTGGGCACGCCGTCGCCGACGACCCTTGGTCTGCCGAACATCACGACGTCGGGTGGTCTGCCATCGGTCGGCAACGCCGCGTTCTCGGTCGACGCGTCGGGTTTGATCCCCGGCGGCGTGAGCCTGGTCGCGGCCGACGGCGGTCTGCTGCTGCCCGGCATCCCGGTGCCCGGTGCGCCCCCGACGCTGCTGCTCTACGCTGCGCCGACGCTGATCTTCACGGTGCTCAACAGCCCGCTCGGCACCGGTGCGTTCGGGATCCCGATTCCGCCCGAGAACGCGCTGATCAACACGCTGTTGGCGACGCAGTACTTCGACCTCGATCCGTTGCTCGGCGTGCCGCTGCCGTTCGGCAGCTCGCGTGGTTGCCAGATCCTGATCGGCAACGGCTGATCGCAGCGCGATCAGAAGCTGTTGCCGAACGCGAGCGTGAAGTTCGTGCCCTCGTCGCTGTAGCCCCAGTCGACGCGGAACACGGCTTCACGAGAGAACGCGACGCGCAGGCCGAACCCGTAGCTGTCGAGGAAGCGGCCGTCGTGCAGGTCCTCGATGCCCTCGGCGACGGTCCCGAACTCGTAGAAGAAGCAGAGACCGACGCGTTCGATGCGGATCGTGTCGGTGAACGTCATGCCGCGCGGGATCAGGCTCAGCCGGTACTCGGTCGAGAAGTGCGCGGCCGCGCGGTCGGTGAACCTGTTCTGGATGTAGCCGCGCAGCGTGTGCGTGCCGCCGAGCGTCGGCAGACTGTAGTAGGGCAGCTCGCCGACGGTGTCCTGCACGAAGCCGGCGAACGCGAGCACGTCGGTCGGGGGGTTCTCTTCCTTGCCCATGGCGCCGCGGTGCAGCAGCGGCGGCAGCGCGAACACGTGTTGCGCGTCGATGCCGAGGATCGCGCCGAAGTCGCCGCCGCTGCCCCAGGCGACGTTCGCGGTGCAGCCGATGCGCTTGCCCTCGTATGGTTGGTGGATGCAATCGCGGCTGTCCCAGCCCAACGACGTGAGCAGCCACAACTGGTCCTCGCCGTCGCCGGCCTCCGACAACTCGGGGAACACCTGTTCGGTGCTCGGCACGTCGCTGACGCGGCCCTTCGACAGGCCATGGTGCTCCGCCTGCAGGTCGGTGCGCAACAGCCAGTCGCTGCCGGGGTCTGGCAGCGAGACGCGCACGCCGAAGCCGACGGCCGTCAGTTCCTCGGTGTAGCTCGTCTCCGCCGACTTCGGCGTCTCGCTGCCGAGGCCGAAGAACCGCCGCGTCAGCGTCTTCTCGTAGCCGAGGCGCCCGTAGAGCCGACCGCGCTCCTCGCGCAACACGCCGCCGCTCTCGAGGTCGCGCACGTGGAGCCAGCGCGACCAGTTGATGCGGTAGGCCTGCTGGCCCTCCTCGGAGTAGGTGAACAGGATGTTCGCGAACTCGCGGTAACGCTGGTCGCGGAAGTCGACGTCGGTCAGCGCGAAGCCGCCGCCGAAGCCGATGTCCTGCTCGCTGAACAGGATCGGCGACAGGAAGCTCGAGACGAGGAAGCGGTCGAGCACACCGCCCGGCTTGATGCGGCCCGGCGGCGTGTAGCGCCAGCGCTCGGGATGGTCGAGGTCGTCGGGGAGCTTCGGCTTCGGGATGCGGCCGTCGGGATCGAGACCCTGGTGTGGATCGTAGACGCCGCCGGGTTCCTGTGCCGGCGCGCTCGCGACGAGAGACAGGAGCGCGAGCGGCGTGATGGCGAGGAGGGGCAGGCGCACGGGCGCGCATCGTCGCGATCGATCGGCGACGGTCAACGGCGAGCGCGCCCCGAGTGTGTTGTGGTATGGTGGCGCGATGCGACGGCGGCGGCGTGAGATCTTCGAATGTCCGAACTGTGGCGCCGACGTCGCGGTGGGGGCCAAAGCTTGCCGCGAGTGCGGCAGCGACGCCGCGACGGGTTGGCAAGACCAGGCCGAGGTGGACTACCAGAGTGTGGACCTCCCGGCCGGATACAGCGACGATCCCGAGCACCCGGGTGCCTCGTCGTCGCCGAGCCGCCGGTTGTGGGTCGCGCTGGTCGCGATCGTCACGGCGCTTGCCCTGCTCGCACTGACGGTGCTGTGATTCCCGCCGCTGCGGGGCGGACCAACTCCTGCCTCAAGTCGGCGTCCGCGAACGATCGATGACACGGGCATGTTCGACTGGCGGCGACTCGCCAAGAGCGTGATCACGCCGTTCCGCCAATACCTGGGACGGCTCACGATCGCCGACCGGCACCTGCGCGGGCGAGGGCTCGAGATCGGCGCGCTGCAGGATCCGCTGCGCGTGCGGCACGGCGTCGAGGTGCGCTACGTCGACTGGCTCGACACCGAGGCACTGCGCGCGATGTTTCCGCAGAAAGCGGCCCGGCATCTCGTCGAGGTCGACATCGTCGACGACGGCGAACGGCTCGCCACCGTCCGCGACGACTCGGAGGACTTCGTGATCGCGAACCACTTCCTCGAACACTGCGAGGATCCGATCGGCACGCTGCGCAACCTGCTCCGTGTCGTGCGTCCCGGTGGCGTCGTCTACCTGTCGGTGCCCGACAAGCGCCACATGTTCGACAGCGACCGCCCGTCGACGACGATCGAGCACCTCGTGCGCGACCACGAACACGGGCCCGAGATCTCGCGCCAGGCGCACTACGAAGAAGTCGTGCGGCTCGCGATGAGGGTGCAGGGCGAAGCCGAGGTCAAGGCCGCCGTGCAGGACCTCGTCGACAAGAAGTTCCGCATCCACTTCCACTGCTGGACGCAGACCGACTTCCTGCAACTGCTCTGCGCGCTGCAGGTGCGGCCCGGCTTCAAGCGCTTCGACGTGGCTGAGTTCGTCGCCAACGAGCGCGAGATGGTCGTCGTGCTGCGCCGTCTGTGGTGAGCGGCGCCGAGCGGCCGGCCGCGTTCACTTCACCTGGACGACGCGCACCTGCGCCATCGGAATCGCGTACGTGGCGCCGCGCACCTCGACCACGATCCAGCCGCCCGGCCCGTCGGGCAGCGACTGGACCAGGCTGCCTTCGTAGGCCTGGCCGCCCAGATCGGTGACGCGGATCGTCGTGCCGGGTTGCGGTGGCCAGGCCGCTGATTTCGCGGTTGGAGCACCGTTGGCGGGAGCTGCACCGCCGGAACGAGCCGGACGCCGCGAGGCCGGCAGGCTCTGCTCGGCCGGACCGTGCGTGAACGTTGCCGTCGGATCGCCGTCCGAGTTCGCCGCGATCGTCGCGGTGACCGGGAAGTGATCGCTGTAGATCTTGCGCCACGCGTTCTTGTCGAGGCCGCCGAGGTCGCTGTGCACGGTGAACGACTCGGCATTCAGCTCGTCGAAGGCAGGCGCCACGACGACGTGATCGATCGGCTCGGGAAAGTGCATGATCGTCGGCGTCCTGGCCTTGGGCTCGAGGTAGTGCATCATCTTCCCGTCCTCGAGCACGGTCTCGGGCTCGCTGCCGTAGCTGCTGTTGAAGTCGCCGAGCACGACGATGTCCTGGTCCTCGCCCGGGGTCTTCTGCAGCTGCTGCAGCCAGCCGTGCAGGGTCGTGGCTTCGAGCCGGCGCTTCTGCTCGTCCTGCGCCTTCTGGCCGGCCTTCAAGTGCACGGTCACCATGCGGAAGTCGAAGCCGGTGGCGCGGACGCGGAAGCACACGGTCACGGGCACGCGGTGGAAGATCGGCACTCCCTCGAGCTCGCGCGGGAACGCGAGCAGCTCCTCGGCGGACAGCAGCTCGACGACCGCGTTGTCGTAGAGAAAGCCGATGTTCTGCGCGGTCTTGCCGTCGTCCCAACCGCCCGTGGTGCCGAGCACGAACGCCCAGGTGCGGCCGATGCTCGTGGCCACCTGCTGCAGCGGTGCCTCGCCGCAGATCTCCTGCACGGCGAGCACGGCGACGCCGAGCGACTTCACCATGGCCCCGATCGCCGCGAGGTCGGCATCGGTGCGCGGCGGCGTGTCGTTGCGCAGGTTGCCGGGCGCGCCGAGGAACTCGAGGTTCCACGTGCCGATCGCGAGCTGCGGGCGCCGCTGCGCTGGCGCGGGGGACAGGAGCCAGAGACCCAGCAGCAGCGCTGGCAAGAGACACCGCGAAACGGGGAGCGGGAGCTTCATGCTTGACCTTCGGCCCGTGCGCTGTGGCTCAGGCCTCGAGGGGAATGACGGCGTTTGGAGAGAACAGCATGCCGGCCCGCATCGCGCCGGCAACGGCCAAGTGACCTGCGTGCCCTGCAGGAATATGGCCACGTCCGCGGGTGTCGATACGCTCGCGCACTCCCGATGAAGCTCTGCCCACTCGCCTGCCTGGCCATCCTGGCACTGGCGCTGCTGCGCGCGCAGGATCCGCCATTCCGGCTGGTGCCTCGCCCGAAAGAGCCGGAAGCCCCTGCAGGGCCGTCCTGGCTCGAATCGTTCGGCGCCGCCGAGGCCGCAGCGAAGGAGCGGCACACGAACCTGCTGCTCTACTTCACCGCGAAGTGGTGAGGGCCGTGCAAGGAAATGGAACGCGTGACGTTCCCCGACGCCGAGGTCGCGAAAGCGCTGGCCGGACTCGCGATCGCGCGCATCGACATCGACGAGCAGGCCAACATCGAGGTCTGCCGGCGGCTCCAGGGCAACGAGGGAGTGCCGACGTTCGTGTTGCTCGACGCGGCGGGCGCCGAGCTGCACCGCTGGGTCGGCGGCGGCGACGCGGCGCGCTTCCTCGGCGAGCTGCGGGCCGGCCCCGACGAGGTCGCGCGCGCGGCCAAAGGCGCGATCGAGCACCACGGAGCCCTCGTCGAGTTCTATCTGCGCCGCAACGACGCTGCGCAGGTCGCGGAGCAGATGCGCGCGATCGAGCGGCTCGACCCCGAGCGCCGGTCCGCGGCTGCGGAGAATGCGATGTGGTCGGCCTGCAGCATCGCGCGGCAGCGGTGCGATTGGGCGGCGCTGCGCGCGGCGGCCCTACGGTACCTCGAGCTGCCGGGTGCACCGCGCCAGGAACAGGTGCGGCCGTTGCTCGGCATCGCCGAGTTCGAGACCTCGCGCACGATGTCGCCCG
>DASRJH010000147.1:0-23667 GCA_035649575.1 Planctomycetota bacterium | reverse complement strand
ACAGGAACGGCCGATCGTCGATCCCGAGCACGATGTCGTTACGCTGCAGACCGAGGCGGTTCGTGAAGCCGTCGCCCAGGCGGATGCCGAGCACGCGTCGCGGCAACGCAGCGACGCCGATGCGCGGAGGCGAAGGCTCGGGGTGCACCGTCGGTGCGACCGTGATCGCGAGCTCCTGCGTGCCGCGGCGCACGAGCACGACGACCGGCTCGCTGGCCGTGCCGTCGAGCGGCTTGAGTGCTGGACCGAACGTCTCGCCGAGCACGGCCACGCCGTTGATCGACAGCAGCGTGTCGCCGGTTTGCAGGCCCGCGCGCTGCGCCGCACCGCCCTCGACGACCAGCAGCGTCGGGGCCTGCGGCGCCATGGACGGACGGATGCCGAGTTCGTAGAGCCCGCGTTCGGCGTCGAAGTGGGCGGTCGCCGTGACGAGGCGCTCGCCGCCATCGACCCCGCGCACGAGCAGCTGCACGGGACGGTTGCCGTGCAGCGCCACCTCGACGGCGAGGTTCTCGAACGAGTACATCGACTTGCCCGCGACGGCCAGCACACGTTCGCCGCGCGCGAGGCCGGCCTCCCAGGCCGCACCGCCGAATTCCACGGTGCCGACGACCGGCGCGAGGAACGACACGCCCGCGTGGAACACGAGCGGGAACACGATCAGCGCGAACAGCGTGTTCATGAGCACGCCGCCCGACCAGAAGAGTGCGCGCTGGCCCAGCGTCTTGCTGTGCAGCGATACCTGACTCGGGTAACGCTGGTCGGAGGGATCCTGCCCGGCGACCATCACGTAGCCGCCGAACGGCACGAGCGACAACCGGAAGTCGGTGCCCTTCCAGGGCACGCCGCACAGGCGGGGGCCGAAGCCGAGCGAGAACACCTCGACGCGCACCCCGGCGGCGCGCGCGGCCAGGAAGTGGCCGAGCTCGTGGATGAAGATCAGGAGGCCGATGCCCAGAGCGGCCAGGAAGATGCTGCCTAGTTCCATCAGGATGTCCGCTTCATGAGCCTACCCGCATCGCGTGCAGACGCTCGGCCCAACGCCGTGCTTCCGCATCGGCATCCAGGACGTCCTGGAGCGAGTGGATCGGTCGGACCGGGCGTTCGCGCAGGATGCGCGCCGAAGTCTGCGTGATCGTCGGAAACGGCACTTGTCCCGCCAGGAAGGCAGCCGTGGCGACTTCGTCTGCGGCGTTCAGCGCGGCGCCGGCATCGCCGCCCAGCCGCAACACGTCGTAGGCGAGAGCCACGGCCGGAAAGCGGTCCCGTTCCAACGCGGCGAACTCGAGCGTGCGCCAGCGTTGCGGATCGAACGGCTGGAACGCGAAGGGAAGCCGTTCGGGGTAGCCGAGACAGAACAGGATCGGCACGCGCATGTCGGGCAAGCCGCACTGCGCGAGCATCGACCCGTCGACGAACTCGACCATCGAATGCACGATGCTCTGCGGGTGCACGACGACCTCGATGGCGCTCGGCGGCACGCCGAACAACCAGTGGGCTTCGATGACCTCGAAGGCCTTGTTCATCATCGTGGCGCTGCCGATCGTGATCCGCTTTCCCATGGACCACGTCGGGTGCTTCAGCGCCTCGGCCGGCGTGATGTCCGCGAACGTCTGCAGCGGCCGCATGCGGAAGGGGCCACCCGAACCCGTGAGCCAGAGGCGCCGCACGGCGCGCAGAGGTTCGCCGTCGAGGCACTGGAACAGAGCACAGTGTTCGCTGTCCACGGGCAGGATGCGGGCCCCGCTGCGCCCTGCGAGCGCCATCAGATACTCGCCCGCGACGACCAGGGACTCCTTGTTCGCGAGCGCGAGCGTGCGGCCCGTGCGCAAGGTCCACTCCGATGCCTGCAGCCCGGCGGCCCCCGTGATCGCGTTGAGCACCGTGTCCGGTGCCGTGGCCTCGAGCGCTTCGAGCAGGCCGCCGCTGCCAGCGAAGAAGCGCGTGCCCCCCGGCAGGGCCGGCGCAGCGTCGCATCCCGTGAGGCACGCGGCCGCGGGCCGGTGCCGGTGTGCGGCGGCGGCCAGCGCCTCTACCGAGGTGTGGGCCGCGAGCAACCCGACTTCGAACCGATCGCCGTGGTCGCCGAGGATGCTGAGGGCCTGCTGGCCCACCGAGCCCGTACAACCGAGGATCGCTACACGCCGTCTCGACACCACCCCGATCATCGGCGTTGCCGGGTGGCGAATGCAACGGCCACCGGAAGGTTGCCGGGCCGCGGCCGCGGCCCGATGATGCGATTCGATGCTCCGCGGACGTGCCGCGAGCATCTCTTCAGCTACCGGCGGTGCTGCCACCGCCACGATCGGAGTCTCACGTGAGCGAAGCCCCTTCGGCCTACCGGCGCGCGGGTGTCGACATCGACAAGAAGTACGCGGCCGTGGCCGGCGCGTCCGCGGCGATCCGTTCCACCTTCACCAAGGGCGTCGTCGGCGACGTGGGCATGTTCGGCGGCCTGTTCGATCCGGCAGCGGCCGGAGCCGCTGGCCAACTGCTCGTGGCATCGACCGATGGCGTGGGCACGAAGGTCATGATCGCGCGCCAGCGCGGCACGCTGGGCAGTGTCGGCGAGGACCTCGTGAACCACTGCGTCAACGACATCCTCGTGCAGGGGGCGCGCCCGTTGTTCTTCCTCGACTACATCGCGATGTCGCCGATGCAGCCACAGCTCGTGCAGCAGATCATCGACGGCCTGGCCAAGGCCTGCCGCGAGAACGGCTGCGCGCTGATCGGCGGCGAGACGGCCGAGATGCCGGGCGTCTACCGCGAGGGCGAAGTCGATGTCGCGGGCACCATCGTCGGTTGCGTGCCGCGCGAGCAGCTGCTCGACGGTTCGAGGGTGCGGATCGGTGACCAGCTGCTCGGGCTGCGCAGCTCCGGCTTGCACACGAACGGCTACTCGCTCGCGCGGCGCGTGCTGCTGACCGACGCCGGGCTCCAACTCGGCGACCGGCCCGACGAGCTCGGCGGCACGACGGTCGGCGATGCGCTGCTCGCGGTGCACCGCAGTTACCTGCGCACTTGCTTGCCGCTCGTGCAGGCTGGCCGCCTGACCGCGATGGCGCACATCACGGGCGGAGGTCTGCCGGACAACGTGCCGCGCGTGCTGCCCCAGGGCATGGGCGCGCGGATCGACACGAGAGCCATTCCGAAGCTGCCGATCTGCGACCTGATCGTGCAGCGTGGAAAGGTCGAACGGGCCGAGGCCTACCGCGTGCTCAACATGGGCGTCGGCATGGTCCTGTTCGTGCGCCCCGAGCATCGCGACGTCGTGGTGACGCAATTGCGCGAGCTCGGCGAGGCGGCGTTCCCGCTCGGCGAAGTGATCCCGGGCGAGCAGAAAGTCGAGCTGTCGTCGTGATGCGGAGCGGCTCGCCCGAGGGGCGACCCGCTCGACGATCTCTGCGGCGACGCTACGCGGGGAAACAACAACGGCGAAACACGCAGCCAGCCCCGCTGCGTCGCCGCGGGGCCGCAAACTCGCGGGGGCGAAGTGGTGGGGAAGGCGCCGCTGCGCTAATCTGGTGCCACTACGGCTGCCGCTGCCGCCTCGGCGGCCATATCCGTTCTGCTACCCGAGGATGCGTTGATGTCGATTCTGGCTTCGTTGGCCGTACTCGCCCTGCTGCCCCAAGCACCGCCAAGCAATGGGCAGGGCGGAACTGAGCAGGACGGCCGTCCCCCGTTGTTGACACCGGCCGAGCAACTCCTGCTGCGGGACAAGATGGCGGAGTTCATCAAGGCCGACGACGCCTGGGACCGCGCCACCGCGGTCAAGGACCGCGAGAAGACGGGCAAGAAGCGCGAGACGGCGAAGGAGGCGTGCGAGAAGGAGTGGGACAAGATGGAGAAGCGCGGCCACAACCTGCTCGCTTCGATGGCCGATCTGCGCGCGATCTTCGAGAATTGTTTCTTGCTCGAGCGACCGGAGAAGGAGCCCGGCAGCCTGCGCAAGGACAAGGCGTTCGGCGTCGAGTACAGCTACTTCCTGCCGAAGAGCTACAAGGCAGACAAGCCGATGCGCACCGTGATCGTGCTGCCCGGCACCGCTGCTGCAGGTGCTCCCGCCTGGGCCAAGCCAGCCGATTATTTCGCTGCGGTGTGGGACAAGACGACCGCGCTGAACGACACGATCTTCCAGATCTGTCACGTTCCCGCAGGACTCGAACTCGATCCCGTGCCGGACTTCAGTCGCGAAGGCCAGGGGGACGAGGAACAGCGCCGCATCGACGCGGTGTGGAGCGGCTTCGGGCCGGTCGTGAACGCATACAACGTCGATCGCCCGCGGGTCTTTCTCGACTGTGGGCGCGCCACGTGCGGTTTCGGCGTGCGGTTCGTTTCGATCTTCCCCGATCGGTTCGCGGGGTTGATCCTGCGGCAGCCCATCGACGTGGCCGGCATCCGCCTGGGCAGCCTTCTCGGCATCCCGGTGCTGATGCTGCAGACGGCGGCCACGGCAGGGGACGTCGCCGCGCTGAAGGGCAGACTCGAGGCCGTCACACCCGACTCGGTCACAGTGGTGGAGGCTACCGACGACTATCCGCACAAGGGTGCCAGCGGGGCGATCGAAGCGTGGATGCAGAAGCAGCAACGCAAGATGACCCCGAAGAAGATCGTCATCGAGTCGAACCACGACCGCCACAACCGCTCCTACTGGGCCGACATGGATCGCGTCGAGCCGCTGAGCACTGCGGGGCCCGACGACAAGCCCCGGCTCGAGGTCGAAGCGGATCGGGCGACCAACCGCATCACCGTGAAGACGCAGGGCGTCGACAGCTTCTTCTTGTATCTGAACGACGACCTCATCGACCTGGACAAGGAGTTCACGGTCGTCATCAACGACAAGGCCTCGACCGAGAAGCGGACCCGGAATTTCCCCGAGATGCGGAAGCGCTTGGTGGTGCGCCGCGACTGGGAATACATCTTCCCCGTGGACTACCACGCCACCGTGCCCAAGGAAGAACCGGCGAAGCCCAAGGAAGAACCGGCGAAGGCCGATCCGAAGAAGTGAGTGCGCCTCCGGGTCACGCTGCCCCCGCGTCCGCACACGCGCGCGCGCTGGCTGCGTCGGGCCTCGCCGGCTTCGCCTGCATGGCGGGGGAGCTGACGGCTGTTCGCGTGTTGGCGCCGCACTTCGGCGACAGTGCGTCGGTGTGGACCAACGTCATCGGCGTGATCCTCGCGGCGCTGGCCGGCGGCGCTTGGTGCGGTGGGCGGCTCGCCGCGCGCGACGGCGCCAACAAGCTGCCGACCCGCCTCATGATCATCGCTGGGTTGATGTTCGGCATCGTGCCGTTCGTGGCTCATCCGCTCGGCAGATGGCTCTTGCCGGCGGAGCTGCCGCTCGACGCGGCCATGCCGGCGATCGTGCGCGGCTCGTTCGTCGCGACGGCTGTCCTGTTCGGGCTGCCGATGTTCCTGCTCGGCACCCTGGCGCCGCTGCTCGTCGCCGGACTCGCGAAGGCTGGCGTCCCGGTCGGTCGCGCCGCGGGGGGAATCAGTGCCGCCGGCACGCTGGGCAGCCTCGCGGGCACGTTTGCTGCGACACACTGGCTCGTCCCCGGGTACGGCTGCCGCATCGCGATGACGATCGCCGGCGCGCTGCTCGTGCTCGCCGGACTGCTCGTGGCAACGCGCCACGCCGCTCGAGTCACGGCCGCACTTGCGCTCGTGGCAGCCAGTCTCGCGGTCGCAGGCCATGGTGGGCCGTTGCGTTCGCCGCCGCCCGGGCGCGAACTGCTGGCCGAAGTCGAGAGTCGCTATCAGTTCCTGCAGGTGCAGCGTGAGCACACGGCTGGCAGCCCGGATCGCACGCTGCTCGTGATCAACGAGGGCCTCGATTCGTTCCACTCGCTGGCGGTCGACGGCTCGGCGTTCACGGGCGGCGCCTACTACGATTGGCACGCCGTCGCGCCGCTGCTCGTCGAGCCAGGCCGGAGGCCTTCGGGGCTGCGCGCCTTGTCGATCGGCGACGCCGCGGGCTCGCTGCGTGCGATCTACTACGCCGTGCATCCGGGGGCGACCGTGGACGCGGTCGACATCGACGCCGAGTGCATGGCACTCGGCGACCGCTTCTTTCCGGGCCCGAAAGCGGGCGGGACCCGAAGCGTCCTCGATGGACGCGTGTTCCTCGAGCGGGCCAGACAGCAATGGCATGTCATCCACGTCGACGCGTACGCGCATCAGGTCTACGTGCCGGCCCATCTCGCGAGTCGCGAGTTCTTCGCGGCGGTACGCGAGCGCCTGTTGCCGGGCGGCGTCGTCGCCTGCAACGTCGGCGCGTTGCATCCCGAGGACCCCGTTCTGCGCGCCATCGGCCACACGATGGCTTCCGTGCTCGGCAACGCGATGGCGTTGCACGTGCCGAATTCGCGCAACTTCCTGCTCGTCGGCCGCAACGGCGGTGCGATCGAGCCAGGAGTGCTGGCTGGGTTCACCTTCGGGGAGGAGCGCTTGCCCGAGGCCGACGCAGCGCATTGGCGGCATCTCATCGCAACGGCCGCCACGCCGAAGTTCTGGTCCAGGATCGATGACGGCGGCGTGGTGCTCGAGGACGACCGGCCTGTGCTCGACCGGCTCCTGCTCGCGAGCTACGTGGACCGCGCGGACCCCGGCGCGCTCGTGGAATGCCGCGGTACGCAGGACGCGACCGGTGCCGAGATGGCCGCCTACTCTGCGGGCGTGGCCAGGGACTGGACCGCCGTCCTGGCGGCAGTGGCGAGCAGCAGGAACGAGACCGCCAGCCTGCGCGAGTTGGCGGGCGACGCTCGATGGTCACTGCGGCAGCTCCGTTCGGCGCGCGCGGAATACGAAGCCGCGACGGCGGCGACCTCCGATCCGGCGGCCAGTGAGCGCCTGCGCGGCAAGCGAGCCAGCGTGGCCCAGGACCTGGCGCCGATCACGCGGGCAGAGGAAGTTGCCGAGCGCAACGGCGCGCTGCGGGCCTGGCTGTGCGTCCTCGTGCTCGTTCTGGGCCTTGCGTGCCTGCGGCGCTGTTACTGAGCACGGCGAAGCCCGGTGAAAAACACCGCGGGCGCGCCAGGCCGAAGCCGGGGCGCGCCCGCGTGGGAGGTGCCGCCGCGTCGCGGCGTTCGCAGGGTTACTCGAACGCCGCAGCGGCGTCCGGTGGTTGTTTCGCCCTGGACATGTCGCCGCGTCGCGGCGTTCGCAGCATTACAGGATGTCGAGGATGCCCGTGTTGCGGTTGGTCAGGGTCTCGACCGAGGCACGGTAGTTCATGTTCGTGCCGATCTTCGAGTTCCAGGGCAGGGGCTCCTTGTCGGCGACGCCGCCGAGCGCCACTGCGGCGAATGCGCGCGACAGATCGCCGAGCTTCTCGTCGAACAACATCTTCTTGAGCGGCGACACGGTGCGAGCGTCGCCGATGAAGCCGAGCGCCGATGCGACGGCCGACAGCTTCGCCAGGTTGGGCTCACCTTCCGTGAGGTGCTTCAGCAATTGCTCGGCCACGCTCTTGTCGCCGAGCTTGCCCAGCGCGATCGCACACTGCTGGAGCAGGTCGGTGCGACGGATGGACTGATCCACGAGGTTGCGGATGTCCGCGAGCGAACGCCCGTCGTTCATCAGGGCGAGGCCGATGGCCAGGTAGCCCGCCATCTGTTCCTTGGCAGGGTTCTCGCGCATGCGTTCGCGCATCACGTCTGCGGCCTCGATGGTCTGGCTGAGACCGAGCGAGATGGCCAGGGCACCCGTGAGGCTCGGCTCGGTGGTCGCCTTGAGGGACGTGAACAGCGCCTCGTTGACGAGCGAGAGGTCTTCCGCCTGCGCGGCGGCGTTGCCCTTCTTCCTCTGGTCGAGGACGAAGAACGAGTAGACACCGAGCGAAAGCGCGCACCACGGCTTCTGCTGGTTCTTTTGGCCGGTGCGGAGTTCCTCGAGCAGCGCCTTGAGGTTCTCGGAGCCGCCGATGAAGCCCAGGCTCAGCACGGAGAAGTTGCGGGTCTGCGCGTCCTTGTGCTTGTGCCACTGGTCGAGCAGCAGCTTGCTGTACTTGGCGTCCGGGCACTTCTTCTCGTCCTTGTCGGTGTAAGGCCGGGCCAGCTGACCCAGCGCGAGTGCACACGACTGGTAGATCGTGTCGTTGGAGCGCTTGACCCCCTTGGCGATGGGCTTCTCGAGCATCTCGTCATGGAAGAGCTCCTTGTAGTAGTCGGACTTCGGATGATCGCGGCCGATGAGCTTCGCGATCGCAGTCGGGCAGTGAGCCTGGATGAGCTGTTCGCCAGCGCCGAGGGGCTCCTTGTAGTAGTCCTCGAGACACTTCAGCGCTTCATCCATCAGAGCCCTCTCGGCGTCCGATGAGCCACCGATGTTGAGGAGGCCGATGGCGTTGATCGCGGCAACCTTGATGTTGCGGTTGCTCATCTTCTTGTCGTTGACGAGCTTCTTCATCGGGTCGAACGCCGCTGCCTTGAGCTCCACCTTCGTGTGGTGGTAGGCCATGAGCCCGAGCCCGTAGGTCGCGAACGAACGCGTGCGATCGTCGACGGAGCCGCCGGCAGCAGCCTTGCCGGACTCGTCGTCGAGCGCGAGCCCGATCAGCATCGGCATCTCCTTCTCTTCGGCGATCGCCGCGATGCCGATCGAGAGGGCCGCGGTCTCGCGGATCTCCTGGTCCGGCTTCTTGAGCCGCGGAGTGAAGACATCGATGAGATTGAACTCGGGCGGGTGGTTGATGCCGATCTTCGCCATCGCGACCATGCAGGACGAGGTGATGTCGCGCTGCTCGGTCGAGTCGATCGCCTTCTTGAGCGCCGGCAGGATCTCGTTCTTGATCTGCTCTTCGGTCGGCTTCAGTGAGTCCTTGGCGTCGTTGCGCCGCGTGCCACCGAGGTAGAAGTCATCGCTACCCGTCTGTGGGCCACCGCTCTGCACGGCATCCTTCAAGCGGATGAAGGGGTCCTTGTTGAACTCCCACCAGAAATCCCAGCTGGTGAGGTCGTCGTCGATCTGCACACCGCGCCCACCCGTGGTCGGGCCGCGTCCGCCGGCAGGTCCCGAAGGGCCACCGGTGCTCGGGCCAGAGGGGCCGCCCGTCGCCGGACCAGAAGGGGCGGGCGCGCTGGGGCCGGCAGGGCCGCCCGTGGTCGGGCCAGAAGGTCCACCCGACTTGCCGCCGCCGCCGGGGCTCGGAGGCACGACGTCGCCCGGGCCGCGATACGAACCGCCGTGGGCGCTGGCGGTTTCGGGCAGCAGGGCAACGAGGCCTGCGCAGCAGAGTCCGGAAAGCACGAACTTCTTCATGAGATCTCCTGATCTAGTGGGACGGGAGTGCGCCAGTGGCGCTTGGATACGTGTTTGGGCAGGTATGGCCCAGGGCCGGGGAAGGTGAGTCTAGCCGGGCCCGCCGTCCTCTTGCAAAAGGGGGGCCACCGGGTGCGAGTCACTTCGATAGCGTGCCTCGGCCCAGCGCGTTACGAATCGGAAACGACTAGGGACGCGAGGCGAGCAGACGCAGCAGCCCGCGATGCACTCGCGGGGACGCGGCGACGGTCGGCCTGTGACCAGGGCGGAAGCTAGCCACGGGAAAGACGGCGTTGCCGGCCCAGTCCGTGAACCGGCCGCCGGCCTCTTCGACGACGAGCCCCGCGGCTGCGATGTCCCAGATCCTGCCCTGTTCCTGGACGTTGCCATCGAGTCGCCCGACGGCGACGTCGGCCAGCTGGGTCACGGAGCTGCCGAAGGTCCGGATGCGGCCGCCGCGAGACTGCAGTCGGGCCAGGAACTCGAGGTGCTGCTGGCCGCGATGCCACTGGCACCCGATCATCGCCCCGTCGTCGAGTCGCCCCGCAGGTATCTGCAATCGCCTGCCGTTGCGCACGGCACCCGCGCCGTGCACGGCGACGTAGAGCGCGTTCTCGGGCGCACAGTGCAAGCAAGCCAGCATCGGCTGGCCCTGCCACAACAGCGCGACCGAGACCGCGAAGTGTGGCAAGCCGCGCGAGAAGTTGCTCGTGCCGTCGATCGGGTCGACGACCCACAGCCAGTCGCGACCGAGACGACTCGGTTCCGACTCCTCGCCGAGGAAGCCGGCCTCCGGCCAGACCCGGCGCAGCGCTCGCCGCAGTTCCGCTTCGGTGCGAAGGTCGATCCTGGTCACGAAGTCGCCGGCTGCCTTGCGCCGCAGGTCGGACGGTTGCAGCTGGTGCTGGGCGCGCGCGACGCGTGAGGCCGCCCCGAGCACCGTCGCTCCCGTCGCGGTGCGCAGCCGCTGCACCACACGACGAGCCGAGGTCAGTTCCACGCGTGCCATGTGCAGCATCAGTCTGCCGGCGATTGCATTGGCTGGCGAATGGAATCCGAGCCGCAAAAAGGCTCGTGCAGCGGCCATCCGCCGCGCGTACAAGCAAACGCCGACATGGTCACCCGGTCGAGTCCAGCAGGGTGTGTGCACGAGGTCTTGCTGGCGACCTGGCTGCTCGGCGCGTGTGCAGCAGCGTCCGATGCTGCGCAACGCAACGTGAGCTTCCCACACCAAGGCGAGACCGACATGCCCAAGGCACCCTCCACGGCTCCTCATGCCGAGACCGTTCCGATCGCTGCCAGCCTCGATTTCGTGCACGGAGCGGCCGCGCTCGGCGCCGCCGAGCCAGGGGCCTTCGAGCGTTCGCTTCGGCAGGAGCTCGCCACGGCCGAGGACCCCACCGCGAGTGCCCTCGAACTGGCGGGACTCCTGGCGGCCAAGGAGCGGCACGACGAGGCGCTCGCCGTCGTGCAGCAGGCGGAGACGCGGTCCCAGGATCCGAGTCTGCGCGTGGCGCGGGCCGGGTTGCAGCGTGATCTCGGCCGGCGGCATCTGGCATTGGCCGAGCTCGAGGCGCTCGTGCGCGAGCGCGGTGCCCGAGCGCTGCACCCGGGCCTCTTGTTCGAAGTCGCAGAGTTGAACTGGCTCGAGGGCAACGGCGGGCAGGCACTGGCCAACCTGCGCGATATCGGCCAGCTCCACGGCGACGACCCCTGGTGCCTCGAGCACCAGCCGCAGCTGCGTGAGCTCGCCGCCGAGATCCAGCGCGGCAGGGGACCGCAGCGCGTGCGCGTCGTGGACCTGCTCGGCAACCTGCGCGGGGCGCCAAACGCGAGCACGCGGATTGCCGTGCTCGAACAACTCTCGAGAACAGCCTCGGGCGACGAGGATGCCACCGCGGAGCTGCTTGCGCGTGCCGTTGAGATCGCGAGCGCCGACGCTGCGCCAGTGGTCCGCGCGCGCGCGGTGCAGCTCGCCCGGCCTTCGGCCGAAACAGCCGCGGAGGTCTGTGAAACGGCGCTGGCCGACGAAGCGACGATCGTGCGTCAGTTCGCGGCGGTGCGCGCCGTGGAATTGCTCGGTCCGGCGAGCGCCTACCTGCTGCTCGATTGCCTCGCGAAGGAGCAGGATCCCGCGACCTTCGCTGCGCTGCACGAAGCGCTCAAACGGCTCGGGAAGAAGGCGCCGCAGCTGCCCGTCGGCGGCGGTGAGACCGCCGAAGGCCGTCAGAAGATCGTGGCAGCATGGAGGGAGCAATGGCCGCGCTGATCCTCGTCGCGGGCGGGGCTGGCTACATCGGCTCGCACACCGCATTGGCTCTGCGCGAGGCCGGCTTTCGCACGCTGTGTCTCGACAACTTCTGCGCAGGCCACCGGCAAGCGCTGCTCGGCGGCGACTGCGTCGAAGTGGACATGCTGCAGCCCGAACCGCTTGCCGCCGTGTTCAAGGCGCATCGGATCGAGGCGGTCGTTCACTTCGCGGCTCACTGCTACGTCGGCGAGTCCGTGCAGGATCCCGGCCGCTACTACCGGAACAACGTCGGCGGCACGCTGAACCTGCTGCAGGCGATGCAGCGGGCCGGCGTCTCACGCATCGTCTTCAGCTCGACGTGTGCCACCTACGGCCAGCCGGACAAGGTGCCGATCGTCGAGACCTGCCCGCAGCTGCCGATCAACCCGTATGGCCACACGAAGCTCGTCTGCGAGTACATGCTGCGCGACTTCGCCGTGGCCCACGGCCTGGCCAGCGTGGCCTTGCGCTACTTCAACGCGGCCGGCGCCGATCCGGCCGGCCGCCTCGGGGAAGACCATCGTCCCGAGACCCACTTGATCCCACTCGCGTTGGCTGCCGCGGCCGGGCGGCGCGACCCGCTCAAGGTCTTCGGCAACGACTATCCGACGCCCGATGGCACCTGCATCCGGGACTACATTCACGTGACCGACCTCGCGAGCGCGCACGTGCTGGCGCTGCAGAGCCTGCTCGCGGGTGCATCGGGCTTTCGCGCGTTCAACCTCGGCAACGCCGCGGGCACCTCGGTGGCCGAGGTCGTTCGCGCGTGTGGCAAGGTGACCGGACACGAGGTGCCGCACACGATCGCGCCGCGCCGGCCCGGCGATCCTCCGGTCCTCGTCGGCAGCACCGAACGTATCGAACGGGAACTCGGTTGGCGCCCGCGCTTCTCCGACATCGAAACGATCGTCAGGACCGCCTGGGCCTGGCATCAACGTCACCCGAACGGATATGCCAACTGACTGCACGCGCGGCGCGGTCCGCTCGCATCCCGGTTGTCCCTGGCCCAGTACCCTGCTGCTCGGTGTCCTGCTGCTCGGCGCCGCCTGCTCGGTCGCCGACAACCTGTCCTACGGCGAGATCGTCGACGAGCTCGACGGCATCGTGCGCATCGAAGGCACGGGGACCGAGCGGCGCGTGGCCTACGCCGACCGCGCGCCGACGTCGGCCTGGTACATGCGGTGGTTCCTGCTCGTGCCGATCCGACCCGTGCTCGGGTTCGTGTTCGGTGCCACGCAGGACGGCCCGATCGAGAACCCGGCGGGCCACGTACGCGAGCTGATCCGCGAACTGCCCGACGAAACCGGGGGCGACCTGTTGGCCTGCGCCAATGCGGCGACTCGGCTGGCCTGGATCGCCGAGGTGGAGGGCAACGGGCAGAGCCGGATCGTGGCCATCGACGGCCTGGCCGGCGTCGTGCAACAGCTGCACATCGACTTGTTCGCGGGTCCCCTGGACCGCATCGGTGCGCCCGCCGACACGGAACGCCTCGCCTCGGCCCACGCGAACATCGAGACGGGTCGCCCCGAAGCGCGAGGGCCCACGCCCTGGGACGATCAGCGCCTCGAGCCCTACATCGCTGCGCTCGCGACGGTCGCCGCGGACCCGCTCGAAGAATGGCAGCAACGCCTGCACCTGCTCGAGACCCTGATCAAGCTCTACCGCGACGAACGCGACCCACGCGTGATTCCCGCGGCAGCGACCGCGCTGCGCACTGCGATCGGACACTGCGTGCGAGGCGTTCTGCTGCGCACGATCCAGGGACGCGATCAGCTGCTCGTCGAGCTGCGGCTCTGCGCGATGGAGCAGATCAGGCGGCTCGGCGGGCCACGCACCGTTCCGCTGATGCTCGCCGTGATGGCCGCGAGTCCGACCCAACGAGCCCGCAATGAATCGCGATACGATCCGAACTACCTCGTCCAGCTGCGACTGATCCACTACTGCGGGCAGCTGCAGGGCGAGCTGGCCACGACCGAGGTGACGCTGCCGGGGCGCAAGGAGTGGGATTCCGTGGCGCCGGTGGACTTCCTGGCCAACACCGTGTTGACGGAACAGACCTACTACTCGAAGCTGCGAACGCCGGCGCTCGTGGCCCTCACCTGGAGTCTGCGGCGGCCTCGGTTCGACCCCGATCCGGGCTGGGTGAGCGTGTGGCGGCAGCAGCGGCAAGCCGGCTCGTGAGTCTTCCGATGCTCGTCCTTCCGATGCAGGTGAGTCGTCCGATGCAGGGGGCCCGCGACGACCGAGCCAGCGAGGCAGCCCGATGCTGACCAGGTGGATCGACGTTGCCATCGCCTACGACGGCAGTCAGCTGCGCGCGCATTGGATCTTGTCGCAGTGCGGGCTCGTCGGGGATGCGCTCGTGGCGTTTCGCGGCCCCTGCCGCGTCACCGCGGCAGAGATGGCCGATCTCGCGGATCTCGACGGGCCCGGGATCGCGGGCGCCGACCTGGTCCACTTCGTCTGGGAGAGCTTCGCCGAACCCGGTCTCCTGTTGGCGGTGCACCGACAACGGTTGCTCGCGGCGCAGGCGTGCGAACTGTTGCGCGAGCTTGCTCCGGACAGCATCGTGCGCCGCGACGGCGACGACCTGTGGGTCGGCACCGGAAAGCTCTCGATCTCGATCGCCACTGTGACGCCCGTCAGCGCCTTGATCCATTTCGCCGTCAATGCCGAGCAGGGTGGTGCCCCCGTGCCGACGGCCAGCCTCGCCGAACTCGGGGTCGATCCGGTCTTGTTCGGGAAGAGCCTGCTCGAACGCGTTGCCGCCGAGCAACAGTCGATCGCGGCGGCGCGAGCCAAGGTGCGCCCGAAGGGTGAGTGGCGTTGAACAAGCGTCTCGTGAGCCTGGTCAAGCTGCTGCTCGTCGCCGGCTTGATGGTGTTCGTCTTCCGCCAGGTGCCCTTCGAGGACCGACTCGTCTACCGGCAGGGCAACACCGTCGTCGAGGAGAAGATCATCGACATCGAGGGGTCGTGGCAGGCCGATCCGCTCGCGTTCCGGATTCCAGGCGAAGCGGCCAGTCGCACGGCCGATCTCGGTCCGCAGCCCGATGGGCGACAGCTCGATGTCGCACCGGGCTTCCTGACCTACTGGCACAACCTCGACGTGGGTCTCTTCGCGCTCGGCGCCTTCTGCTACTTCTTGACCGCACTCATCGCGGGCGCACGCTGGTGGTGGCTGCTGCGCGTGAACGGCACCGACGTCTCGATGGCCGAGACGCTGCGCTTCACGTGGATCGGCATCTTCTTCAACAACGTGGTGCCCGGCGCAACCGGCGGCGACCTCGTCAAGGCGCTCTACATCATGAAGCGGTGCCCGGGTCACCGCGTGCAGGTGCTCGTCTCGGTGATCGTCGATCGTGTGCTCGGGCTGGCTTCGCTGGCGCTGCTCGGCGGCATCGCTGTGCTGTTTGCCCTCGATCACTATGGCGAGATCGCGCTCGCGATCTGGGGCGTGATCGGCATCGTGAGCCTGCTCGGGATCATCGCGTTCAGCCGGCGTCTGCGACATCTCGTGCGGCTGAGCTGGTTGCTCGGCCGCTTGCCGCACAAGATCGGGAACCTGCTGCGGCTCGTCGACCAGGCCGTATTCTTGTATCGCAACCACAAGCTGGTCATCGCTGCGAGCCTGTTCGCGGGGATCGGCAACCACATCCTCTCGGTCGTCAGCGTCGTCTGCATCGGCGATGCACTCGGCGTCGGTCTGCCGACCTTCGACTACTTCGTGCTGATCCCGGGCATCAATATCCTGACCGCGGTGCCGATCGGACCGAATGGCTGGGGCGTCGGCGAGTGGTCCTACAAGTATCTGTTCAGCACGTATGGCGCGCGTCACCTGACCGGTCCCATGGCTGCGGAGGCGATGGGCACGCGCGGCGTCGCGTTGTCGGTGCTCTATCGCCTGCACGTCACGATGTGGTCGTTGCTCGGCGGGCTGTTCATCTTTTTCGAACGGAACCGCGTCACGCGCGCCGAGATCGAAGCCGAGGTGGAGCGCGAGGAGCGCGAGGACGACGTGGAACGGCGTGCCGCACGCGGCTAACGTGGCTGCCCATGTCGCTGCTCGTCGTAGGTTCCACCGCGTTCGACACCGTGGAGACTCCCCACGGCACGGCCACCGACTGTCTCGGCGGTTCCGGGACCTATTTCAGTCTCGCGGCGCGCCTGTTCACGACGGTCCGGCTCGTGAGCGTGGTCGGCGCCGACTTCCCGGGCGAACACCGGAAGCTGCTCCAGGATCGCGGCATCGACCTGACCGGCGTGGAGTCGAAGCCGGGCAAGACCTTCCGCTGGCACGGCCGCTACTCGTCCGACATGAACTCGCGCGAGACGCTCGACGTGCAGCTCAACACGTTTGGCGACTTCCAGCCGAAGATCCCGCCTGGCTTCCGCAAGACGCCGTTCGTGTTCCTCGCGAACGGCGCACCGACCACACAGCGCTCCGTGCTCGAACAGATGGACGCACCGCGTTTCTGCGTCGCGGACACGATGGACCTCTGGATCGAGCATCAGCGCGCCGGGCTGCTCGACCTGTTGGCCCGCATCGACGGGCTCATCGTCAACGACGACGAGGTGAAGCAACTCACGGGCAAGGCCAACCTGATCCAGGCCGGTCGCAAGGCGCTCGAGCTCGGCCCGAAGCTCGTGATCGTCAAGAAGGGCGAGCACGGCTGTTTCCTGTTCTCGAACTTCTTCCACTGCGCGCTGCCCGCCTATCCGACGGAGTCCGTCGTCGACCCGACCGGAGCTGGCGACAGTTTTGCCGGCGGTTTCATGGGGCATCTCGCGAACTGCGATTCGGTCAGCGTCTGGAACATGAAGCGGGCGCTCGCCTACGGCACCGTGACGGCGAGCCTCACGGTCGAAGGCTTCGGCGTCGACCGCATTGCGAGCGCCGATCGCGAGACCATTGAGCGCCGCTATCAGGAACTGCAGTCGTTCATCGCCAGCGTGTGAGCCCCCAGCTGCCTCACTGCAGCTGCACGAGCATCGGCGTGCTGAGCTGGAATCCTGCTGGCTGCAGCGCGATGCCTTGGACGATGAGGTTGAAGCCCGTGAACCCGCCCGGGTTCGGATTCGGAATCGTCACGGTGCCATAGCCGTAGGTGTCCGTGAGCGCGGTGCCCAGCGAGAACAACCCGTTGGTCAAGAACACGTCGCTCCAGCTGTCGGTCGTGAAGGGCAGCGGCACGAACGCGGTCGGCACCGACAGCGGAAACGTGCCCGCCGCCGCTGGCCCGAGCGACAAGAACAGGACTGCTAGCGTCAGGGGCGAACCGAACACGTCGACGTCCCAGTTCGGCTGCGTGCTCGCGAGCGGCAGGCTGCCGAAGCCGTTCTGGTCGACGAGCAGCGGCTGATACGCGACGACGTCGCACACCGTGAATCCCATCAGCGTCGGCTGGAAGTTCGCATAGTCGAACTGCACGCCGAGCCACGAGCCGTTGGCCGGTATGCCGAGCGTCGTGCTGCCGCACAGCGTGCCGTTCAGCGTCGCGACGGAGCCGTTGTTGGCGGTCGAGAAGATCGTGCCCGCGTAGGAACCAGCGTCGCTCGCGAACAGCAGGTTCGGCTCCGGGTTGTAGAGGCCCTGGCTGTCGGGGTAGGTCGGCGTGAACGTGCCGCCGGCCGGATCGAAGGCGAGCCCGACGATCTTGCCGAACACGCCGGCGACGGTGATTGCGGTGCCGTCGCGGTTCATCGCGCCGGAGTTCAGCACCATCTGGCGCACATGCAGTGCGCCGCCGGGGCCGCCGGCCGCCTCGTTGATCAAGAGCCGCGCCGAGTTCGGCGCCAGCGCCGCGACGTTGCCGTTGGCGTCGTAGGTGATGCTCGCCGCGGGGATCTTGAGGATCGCGCCGTCGTTCGCGTTCTGGGGCACCGGCCCGTTGCCGTTCACCCAGTGGCTGCCGTCGACCGGAGAGTAGTAGAGATCGCCGTTGCCGGCCTGCAGCAGGCAACCAGCACCGATCGTCGCCGCACCGGACTGCAAGCCGACGGCGACGACGAGCTGCGCCTGGGTCATGAAGAACTCGACGTTGCCGTTGGGCAGCAGTCGCACGTAGTCGCCGGGCAGCAGCGTCTGCGTCGTCGTGCCGCCGTTGGTCAGCACTTCGATCTGCAGCGCGCCCGGCGATGCGGCGCCGGTAGCCGCAGCGTTGCGGCGCACGGTGAAGTACACCTTGTCCCACGTCACCGAAGCCCGATCCGCGGCCTTCACGAAGATGCCGCCGATGTTGATGGCCTGGAAGTAGGTCTTCCAGTTGGCGAACTTCGTGTAGATGCCGTCGTTGTTGCCGTCGCCGAGATAACACTGCATCGCGGTCGTCGGCAGCAGCGTGCGGGCCGTCGAGCCAGTCGGCAGCGGCAGCACGTGAGACAGGTCGAACTCTTCGAGGCGCGTGATCGCCCCACCGGGGCGCTCGTTCACGGCGTCGGTGCTGACGAACGGAAAGCGGCCGGTGAAGAGGATCGTCTGGAGCTGTGCAGGACCGGCGGAAGCCAACGCACAGGAGACGAAGAGACAGCGCAGGGTGGTGGTCATGGGGCAGATCCGAGAGAGATGAGGAAAGGTTAGAGGATCGCGCGTCTCGTGCCACCCCCCGCTGCCCGGGGGAAGACGCCACCCCGTGACACGTGCCCGACCAGGCGGCATGCTGCGCGGTCATGTTCCACGGCTTGACTGCTCTTGCGTTCACCGGTTGCCTTCTCGCGCAGAGCCCGTCGTTCGACGTCGCCGTCGGCGTCTTCCCGTTCCTGGTCGGCAACATGGACCCGCGCATCCCGGAGATCGTCGGGAACTGCCAGACCTACGGCATCGACACGCTCTACGTGAGCTCGTTCCGCGCCACGGGGCCGAGCACGGGGGATCTCTGGATCACCGACAGCGCCGTCGATTGGAATCCCGCATGGGGCCCCGTGCGACCTGGCGGCGCGGGCATCAACCTCCAGAACCTGATCGCCGCTTGCCACGCCGCGAACGTGCGCGTCGTCGCCGTGCTCAAGTGCTTCGCCGACACCGTGCAGCCCGACAACGCCGCGCATTGCCAGTATCTGCTGGACGTCGTCGACTACTTCGTCGACGCGTGGTTGCCGAACGGCCAGCCCGTCTACGACCTCGACGGCATCGCGTTGGACTACGTGCGCTACGTCGGCGGCACGAGCGTCGTCGCCGCGAACGTGACGAACTTCGTCGCCGCCGTGCGCCAGCACATCGGCAGTCTGTCGTTGCACGCCTACCTGATCGCGAACCGCTACTCGTTCGACGGCCCGACCTACGACGGCGTCTTCAATTCGTACGCGGCGACGATGAACTCGCTCGTGACGCAGTTCGGCCAGAACTGGGAGCATCTCGCGCCCTACGTCGACGTGTTCATGCCGATGGCCTACACGGCGAACGGCTCGATCTACAACAGCTACGCGCTGCACCAGGCCTACGTGCGCAAGACCGCCGAGTATGCGCGCACGGCCTGCACGAACGCGGGTCTGCCGGGGCGCCGGGTCTGCCCGACGATCAGGACCTACACTGGGGGCGGCGAGACGACGACGGACCTCACGATCGAAGCCTCGATCACGGGTGCCCTGCTCGGCAGCGGCAACGGCTACCAGGCCTTCCGCTATCAGTTCCTCGTCAACAACCCGACGTGGTGGACGAAGATGGCCCAGTTCGCGGTGCCCGGGTGCAACTGGCCGCGGCCGGCGTTCACGACGTCGTCGCCGACCCTGACCTCGTCGTTCGATCCGAGCCAGACCACCGATCTCGACCAGCCTGCTGCCACGCTCGACGTTCGTTTCGACTTCGAGAACGACCGCATGTTCGACACACCGTGGCAACCCAGTGCGACCGCTGCCGATCTCGCGCGCCATCCCGGGCAATGGGTCGCCGCGATGCAGGCCAGGGACAACACGGGGCACGTGAGCACGACGCGCCGCCGTTTCGTCGCGGGCTCGGCGGTGACGCTGTCGCCGCCGTATCTGAGCACGACCACGGGCGGCTCGGTCCAGGTCCAGCTCGACGTCGGTGCCGCGGGAGCCGGCAACTGGTATCTCGCGATTGCTTCGATCACCGGCACGACGCCCGGCTTCGAGTGGTATCCGGGCTTCCCCGTCGCGTTGAACATCGATGCGGTCACACAACTGCTCGCCAGTGCGCCGAGCGGGGGGATCCTGAACAATGGCTTCGGCCAGTTCGATCCGTTGGGTCGCGCGACCGCGGTCTTCACGCTGCCACCCGTGATCCTGCAGTGGCTCGCTGGCCTGCCGGTCTACTGGAGCTTCCTCAGCGTGACCCCCGGCGGTCTGCCTGCTTGTGTCGGCGACACGAGGACGATGTTGCTCACGCTGTAGTCGCGCGCGGCACTGCTGCGCGTGCATCGTTCCGGGGCCATCGCTATCGTCGGCCACCGATGATCTCGTTGCAGAGCTACGTTTGTGGTCGCTGGGTCGCTGGCAGTGGTGAACCCAGGACCCTCCACGATCCCGCCACGGAAGCCGTGCTCGGTGAAGTGCTGCCGGGCGGCGTCGACTTCGCCGCGTGCCTGCAGCATGCTCGCACGAAGGGTGGCCCTGCGCTGCGCGCGCTCACGTTCCGGCAGCGCGCCGAGCTGTTGAAGGGTCTCTCGCAGAAGCTGCACGAACACCGCGACGAACTGATCGAGATCTCGGCCAAGAACGGCGGCAATACGCGCGGCGACGCGAAGTTCGACCTCGATGGCGCGTCGAGCACGCTGGCCTTCTATGCCCAGCTCGGTGCCTCGCTGCCGGCCGGCAACTGCCTGCCCGATGGCGAGGGTGTCCAGCTCGGCCGCACGCCGCGGTTCTGGGGCCAGCACATCCTCGTGCCGCGCCCCGGCGTGGCCGTGCACATCAACGCCTTCAACTTCCCGGCCTGGGGCATGGGCGAGAAGATCGCCTGCTCGCTGCTGGCCGGAGTCCCGGTCATCGAGAAGGCCGGCACGCCGAGTGCGCTGCTCGCCTTCCGACTCGCGCAGCTGATCGTCGGCAGCGGTCTGCTCCCCGAAGGCGCGTTCCAGTTCGTCGCCGGATCCGTGTCCGGTCTGCTCGACCTGCTCGGGCCGATGGACGCCGTGGCCTTCACGGGCAGTGCGGCGACTGGCGTCCTGATCCGCGGCAACAAGAACCTGCTCGCGCGCGGCGTGCGCGTGAACATCGAAGCCGACTCCATCAACTCCGCCGTGCTGGGTCCCGACGTCGAGAGCGGCAGCGATACTTTCGAGCAGTTCCTCGGCAACGTCGTCGTCGACATGACGCAGAAGGCGGGCCAGAAGTGCACCGCCGTGCGCCGTATTCTCGTGCCCGAGAGCATGGTCGCGGAAGTGCAGGACGCGCTCGTCGAACGCCTGCGCGCGGTCCGCGTCGGCAATCCGCTCGACACCGATGTTCGCATGGGCCCCGTGGCCAGCCAGGAGCAGCTGCGCGAGGTGCGCGCCGGCATCACGCGCCTGCGCGAAGTCAGCGACGTGTTGCTCGGCGGCGAAGCCCCCTTGCCGGGCAAGGGATACTTCGTTCCGCCGACGCTGTTGCGCGCCCGGCGCAACGATGCCGCAGTGCTGCACGAGCTCGAGGTATTCGGACCCTGTGCGACGGTGCTCCCTTGGTCGGGTGATGTCACCACTGCGAGCGACCTCTGCAACCGCGGCGGCGGTGCGCTGGTCGCGAGTGCGTACAGCGACGACCGCGCGTTCACCGAGCAGCTCGTGCAGGGGATCGCCCCATGGCATGGGCGCGTGTGGCTCGGCAGCGAGAAGACGCACGGGCAGGCGTTGGGGCCCGGTGCCGTGCTTCCGGCTACGATTCACGGCGGGCCTGGCCGCGCCGGTGGGGGCGAAGAGCTCGGTGGCCTGCGCGGTTTGCAGCCCTACCTGCAACGCACGGCCATCCAGGGCGACCGGGCCGTCGTCGCTCGTGGTTTCGGCCTGGAAGGAGCTTAGGAGCGACTGCGGTTAGCAGTACGCGGCTTGTTGCTGGCTTGACAGTGTCTGAAGAACCCGGTGGTATCCGAAGATATCGGACATCGGGCGAGCCGGTCTGGCAACATCCGATCGTAGCGAATGGTGCCAAAAGACCGGACCCTGCTAATCTCTGACACCACATGACGACCACGATCCTACTGCTCTGGTGCCTCGGGGCGATCCTGCTCGCGCCGTTGGTCGGCCGCGTGCTGCGCGGCTCTCAGGATGCATGTCCATTGCCAGGCGAACTCGTGCAGCCGGTGGGCCGGCCTCACGATGATCGCAATGGCAACGGCGAGCAAGTCGCCTGAGTGAACGCCAACCGCGCTGGCAGGTGTTGAGCCACTGGCGCGAACCGCACGTCGATGCGGGATGGCTCGGGACGCTTCCTCGCGAAGCGGTGACGGCGTCGTCGAGTGCACGGCAGCCGCCATGGCATGGGCGCTTCGGGTGAATACCCCAGTTCGGGTGCGGGCTGTTGCGGAGAGACGGTCGCGAGGACCTTCCGCAGCGGCCACAGCGCGGTGGGACACGACATCAGAAGCGGGCGTCCGTCGTCGACAGGGGGCCTGTCCGTGTCCGACCATCCGTCCCTTCCGAAGCTGCGCTTGTCGCAGCGCGACGTCTGTCAACTGATCGACGTCAGTTCCAACACCCTTGCCGCGCTCGAAGCGCGCGGCGACTTCCCGCCGCGCATCGCGCTGCCCTCCGTGAATGGTGCTGGCAGCGGCCGCAAGCGGCAGTTCATCACTCGCGAGGTCGAGCTGTGGGCGAACGGTGGCAACTGGCGCAAGCTGGTCGCTACTCGTCTTCGTCGAGAGAGGGCTTCGTGAGCGCCTCTCCCCTTCGCACCGATCCATCACCGGTGGCCGCGAGCGCAGCCAGGCCGCGCACCGTGGAGGTGCTGCTGCACGAGAAGATCGTGCTCGACTACAACGAGGTGCAGGCCCTCGGCATCTGCGCCGAGCGCACGCTTCGCCGGCTCGTGCCCAAGGATGAACGTGGATCATGCGGCACGCGGACTCGAAGCTGACGATCGAGACCTACGCGAAGCTCGACGCGCTCACCGATGGTCACCGCGAGCTCTGCAAGATGGCGATCCCGATGATCACGGCGGCGGCTGCGTTGACGGTGCCAGTGACAGTTGATGAGCGGCCGAGGCTGGCCGTTGATGGCCGCGACTGTCCGGACGCGGTTTCGGTCGCTCCGGTGCAAGTGCAGGCCGGAGTAGAAGATGGGCCGAACGTGGCCGTTGCTGGCCGTTCCTGGCCGGACGACGAATTGGTGGGCGTTGCAGGAGTCGAAGCAGGAACCCACTGCCGACAAACCGCGCAGCTGCGCGGTTTCTGTCGGCGACGGCGGTTCCGCCCCCACAGGTGCCCCCATGGGAACCGACCCGGTCGCGCGGCAGCTTGTGCCCGGACCCGTGGACAAGCTGCGCGATGCCGTGCGCGCGGTGATTGCCGCCGGGTCGCCGCCGCTGCCGCGTGACCTGCTGGCCGACCTGCTGAGGCTCGCCGCGGCTGCCGCCGGGAACGACGCGGCCCGCACCGGGAGCAAGTCGGAACGGGCCGCACAGGCGAACTCGACGTTGGGTAGCGAGGGAGGTCGCGGTGCAGCACCGTAGCAACCGACCCGGCGTCGATCACGATGCCAGCCGGCCGGCAAGGGCTTCAAGCCGCCAGGCCGCGCGAACGCCGCCTCGAGCCAGCGGCAAGCGCGTGCCGCAGTTCGACACGCTGCTCGTCGGGCACGTGCCCAGCGATCCGCCCGAGCTGGCGCTCGTTCTCGGCGCTGCAGGTGCGCTGTGCGGCCTGCGCGCCGACGGCCAGGCGATGCCTGGCGCTTCGCATCCCGGCGCACCGTCACTGCGCGCGATCGCCGGCGAGCTCGGGTGGCACGTCGACGCCGTGCGCCGAGGCGTTCGGCACGCGCTCGCTGTCGGGGCGATGACCAACGATGCCGGCCAGCTGAGCGTCGTTCCGGAGGCCCTGGCGGCTCGCTGGGAGCTGCATCGTCAGCGCCTGCGCCTCGACCGCACCGATCGAGAACGCAGTCTGCGGGCATCAGCTTTGCTCCTCCTGGGCCTGATCCGTGGGCAGCTCGACCAGCACGGTCAGCTGCGCCTCGGCGTGCCCCT
>DASRJH010000146.1:0-2405 GCA_035649575.1 Planctomycetota bacterium | reverse complement strand
GCGAAGACCAAGCAGACGTTCGACGTGGTCAACAACCCCGAGTTCTTGAAGGAAGGCGCGGCCATCGAGGACTTCACGAAGCCGGACCGGGTCGTGATCGGCTGCGACTCGGATCGCGCGCGCAAGATCATGGAAGAGCTCTACGCCCCGTTCCTGCGCACGGGCAAGCCGCTGCTGATCATGGACCCGTCGTCGGCGGAGATGACCAAGTACGCGGCCAACGCGATGCTCGCGACGCGCATCTCGTTCATGAACGAGATGGCCCGCATCTGCGAAGCAGTCGGCGCCGACGTCAACCAGGTGCGCAAGGGCATCGGCACCGATGCGCGCATCGGCTTTCCGTTCTTGTTCGCGGGTGCCGGCTACGGTGGATCGTGCTTTCCGAAGGACGTGCGCGCGCTTGCCGCGACGGCGAAGGAACACGGCTACACGCCGCACCTCGTGCCAGCCGTCGAACGCGTCAACGACGAGCAGAAGAAGCTCCTGTTCACGAAGGTCAAGAAGCACTATGCCGACCTGCGCGGCCGCCACTTCGCGGTCTGGGGACTGGCCTTCAAGCCGAAGACCGACGACATGCGCGAGGCGCCGAGCCTCGTGCTGATCGAGGCCTTGCTCGAGGCCGGCGCGACCGTGAGTGCATTCGATCCGGAAGCCGTCAAGGAAACGAGGCGCATGATCGGCGACCGCATCCGCTACGCCGACAACGCGCTGGCCGCCTGCGAAGGGGCCGACGGCCTGATCCTCGTGACCGAGTGGAGCGAGTTCCGCCACCTCGACCTCGACGAGATCAAGCGGAGGCTCAAGCACCAGGTGCTCTTCGACGGCCGCAACATCTGGGATGGCGAACGCGTCCGCGCCCAGGGCTTCACCTACTACGGCATCGGCGTGCGGTAGCCCCGGGCGCAAGCCCGCGACGTCGGCTCACTTCGACTGCTCGCGGCCCGCCTCGAGGCCGACGGCGTCCTTGCCCGCCTGGTTCTTCTTGTCGCGGGCACGCTGCAGCGCCTTCTTGGCCGACATCGCCTCGAGCGATTTGCGCAACCGTTCCTGCACGACGGGGTCCTCATCGCCGAGTTCGATCACGGACTGCTCGGCGTGATCGATCACTCGCGCCGCCGCATCGAGGTCCCCTTTGTCGACCCAGGCCAGCGCCAGGAAGTTCGACGCTTCGATCGTCTGGGTGCCGGGCGTGGCGCTCTCGAGCGCTGACTGGAACGCCGTGATCGCGTCGTCGAGCCGCTGGGCTCCCTGCAGCAGGCGAGCCTGCCAGAGCCTCGCATCCTGCGCGCGTGCGCTGCCAGGCTCGACTGCGGCGGCCTTGGCGTAGGTCGCCATCGCTTCGTCGTTGCGCTTCTGGCGCCGCTGCATGTCAGCCGCCCCGAGCAGGCCTCGCTGGCCGAAACGGCTCGCGTCGATGCTCGCAGCCAGCAGGAAGTCCTTCTCGGCGATCGCGAGGCTGCCTTGCTGCCGCCACAGTTCGGCTGCGGTGAACGCCGCGGCTGCAGCAACCGCCGGTTCGCCGCTGAAGTCGCCGGCGACTTTGTCATAGGCGGAGGCCGCCAGCTCGAGCGCATGGCTGCGTTCGCCGCCGCGCAGCCCACGCGCGTGGTTGGCGAGTTCCTTGGCACCAGCAAGCGCTTCGCGGCCGGCCTCGCTCGTCTTGGGCCGCGCCGATTTCGATGCCCCCGCTTCGGATGTCGCAGAAGGGGGCTTGCCCCCCGCTTCGCCGCCAACTTGCGCCACGACGGGCGCAGCAAGCGACAGCCAGATGCACCACGCAGTCAGGATCGACTTCATCGTTGTCACTCCTCGTTCTTCGGTTTCACGATTCGTCGAGGTCGTCCGCCTCGCGGACGCTCGCCTCGATTTCCCTCTGCACGCGTCGCCGCGCCCGATGGATCCTGGCCTTCACGCACTCCAAGGATCGACGACTTCGGGCAGCCAGCTCCGCGCAACAAAACCCTTCGTGGAAGCTCAGCAACAGCTGGCGGTCGAGGGCCGGCAGTTGCTGCAGCGCTCGACGCAAGCAGGGTCGCACCCATCGCAACGGCACGCGGCGTCCGGCGATCCAGTACTCGCGATCGTCGCCGCACTCATGGCTCCGCCGTTCGGCCGCGACTTGCGCCTCCACCCTGCGTTGCGCGTGTTCGAGCGCGCGATAGCGAATCCGCCGCGCGATCGTGCGAACGGCCGCCCAGAAGCGCAGTGGATCGTGCGATCTCCCGGCCCATTTCCACGCGGCGATCGCAGCCTCCTGCACGAGGTCGTCGCGATGGCTGCGTGTCCATGCGTCGGAGAATCGACGCAGGAAGTTCTGTGCCTGATTGTGTGCCTGTTTCCATAGGTCCTCGCTCTCCATGCCCCCTCACAGTGGAGGCAGCGTGTAGCCGGTGACTCAGTGGAAT
>DASRJH010000145.1:0-9275 GCA_035649575.1 Planctomycetota bacterium | reverse complement strand
CTGCTCGACGGCGGCTCGGTCAACGTGCCCGAGTTCGGCAACACCGAGCCGGGGCCGGTGTGGACGATCGAGGGTTACGGCGTCGATCCCGACGTCGTGGTCGAGAACGACGTGAATGCGGTGTGCAAGGGCCGCGATCCGCAGCTCGAGAAGGGCGTCGAGATCCTGCTCGAAGAGATCCGCAGCAATCCGCGGCCGCTGCCCGTGGCACCACCTGCACCCGTGAAGACGGGCCGATGAGCCGCCGTGCTGTCGGGTCCGCGCCGCCGGCCGAGCTGCGGCTCAAGGTGCGCGTCAACGGCCGGCACCCGTGGTTCTATCGCAAGATGATCCAGAAGCCCGGCTCGCCGCTGCCCGCTGGCTCCGTGTGCAAGGTGAAGGACCGCGAAGGCCGGCTCGTCGGCACGGGCTTCTACAATCCGCGCGCCGAGCTCGCGCTGCGCATGTTCGCGGACGAACTCGTCGGCGACGTCGAGAGCCACTTCGTGCAGGCGCTGCGCGCGGCCACGGCGCTGCGAGAGGAGGTGCTGCACCTGCCGAAGATCGCGGACGCGTATCGGCTCGTGCACGCCGAGGGTGACGGTTTTCCGGGTCTCGTGATCGACCGGCTCGGGAGCGCGTTCGTCGCGCAGGTCGCCTCGCTCGGCATGCTGCAGCAGCTCGAGCCGCTCGGCGAATGGCTGCTGCGGCATCGACCCGAGAGTCAGCTCGTGCTGCTGCAGGACAAGGAATGGGCCGAGCGCGAGGGCATGGAGAAGCTGCCGCGGGCCGCGGTCGTGCCGACGACCGTGCGCGAGCACGGGCTCTCGTATGCGGTGTCGGCCGGAGGCGCGCACAAGACGGGCTTCTTCGCCGACCAGCGCGACAACAGGTGGCTCGTGCGCCAGCTCGCGAAGGGGCGTTCGGTGCTCGATCTGTGTTGCAACAGCGGTGGCTTTGCGATGAACGCCGCGGTCGGCGGCGCCGCGAAGGTGGTCGCCGCCGATCTCGACGAGGAGATGGTCGCGCAGACTTCGACGAACGCCGCTGCGAACAAGCTGAAGATCACGGCTGTGCACGGCGACGCGTTCGATCTGCTGCGCGAGGCGCAGCAGGGTGCGCACGACCTGATCGTGCTCGACCCGCCGAAGTGGGTGCATCACCACGACGAGATCGAAACGGGCCTGCAGAAGTACGCGGATCTGAACCGGCTCGGCTTCGAGAAGGTCGACCGCGGCGGGTTCGTCGTAACGTGCTCGTGCTCGGGCAGCGTCAGCGAAGACCGCTTCCTGCGCATGCTGCGCGACGCGGCGGCGAGAGCCGGGCGCGATGCGCGGCTGTTGATGCTGCGCGGCGCCGGCGCGGATCATCCGGTCGCGCTCGAGTGCCCGGAGACGAGGTATCTCAAGGTCGCGGTGCTGCAGGTGCGGTGAGGCTCACGGCTCACCGTCACGCTCATCGTCTTTCGGCGCGAACGGATTGTGCATCGGGTGTTGGGCTGTCATGTTGCATGTGCAGGAAGTTGCCATCCCACCCGCCGCAGCAGGCGGCGAGCCGCGATCGACGCAACCGCGAGATCGACGCCTCGCCCCCAACGCCCTCGACCGAGCCCGCGCCGTTCAGAGCCGCACTTCGTGCCCGCTGCCTTCGGGCAGCCGCACCGTCGCACGCCGCACCTCGGCCTCCCCGCGCAGCAGCACGACCATGACCTCGCGCGCCTCCGCGTTGATGTCCGGCGAGCGCCCTTCGGCGAGCTCGATGCGACCCATCGAGATCTCGAAGCCCTCGACGCGCACCAGCACGGTCGCGTGCTTGTCGTCGACGGTCCGGATCTTGAACGCATCGGCCTCACCTGGCCGGTCGAGCACGATGCGGAACGTGCTGCGCACGGGCAGTGCGACCTCGAGACGTTCACAGTCGACCTCCGGCGCGAGTTGGAACGGCGGCGCCATGAACACCGCGTCGCCCTGAAACGTCAGGTAGCTGCCGGCCAGATGGATGCCCGCGAAGTGGAAACGTCCCTCGGCGTCGGTCGCGACGGCGGCCTCGCGGAACGCCTGCGCCGGGCCGCCGGCGAAGAACGTGCAGCCGGCCCACGGATCGGGATCGCGCTCGGGTCGCTGCCACTGCAGCGCGCGACCCAGTGCTATGCGCACACCGGCCAGCGGCGTGCCCGCTCGCGAACAGACGCGACCCGCGATCGCGCGCAACGCCGGCGCCTCGAGCCGCAGCTCAGCCAGATCGCCGGGCGCGGCCCAGACCGGACCGGCCGCCGCGAGCGTGCCCGGCTGCATCGCGAACAGCGCGTAGGGCCGCGGCAGCAGCCCACGCAGCGCGAACGCCCCCTCGCGGTCCGACGTCGTCGCGAGCGACAGCGGCGCCTTGCTGTCCGCGGCGAGCTCTTCGACCGAACAGTCGCGCGAGACCTCGTGGCCGTTCTCGGCACTCTCGACGTGGCCGAAGTAGGTCAGGTCGGGTGTCCACACGCGCACGCCGGCGACCGGCTTGCCGTCCGCGTCGACGACGCGCCCCGCGACCGCGCCCGCGGCGGCCGGCAGCCGCAGCGTGATCGGATCCCCGGGCCGCCAGCCGGGCTGATCGGGTCCCGGCTGCAACATCGCTTGCACGGCGCCGTGTCCCGGATGCACGGCGCGCACGGCGGTCGGCCGCTGCCAGCCCCACGGTGCCGCGAAGCGACCGTCAGCCGTCGTGCGCACCGCGTTGCCGGCGGCTGCGACGAGCGCTCCGGCGACGGGACGGCCCTGCGCGTCGAGCACGATGCCGTGCACGAGCTTCGCATCGGGCTTCGCGGCGCCGAGCCGCAACAGCAGGTCCGGCGTCGAGGCCTCGGGCAACGCCACGCCAGCATCGGTGAACGGCCGCCTGCTCGCGGTCACGCGCGCGTTCGGCACGTACCCGACCTCGGCCAGATGGAACCTGCCCTGCGGATCGGTGTCGGTCGCTGCGAGGTCGCTCAGCAGCGCGATCGTGCGCCCGCCGGCGGCGCGCATCGGTACGATCGCGTCGCCGACCACGACGACGACACGCGCCTGCGCGACCGGCAGCCCGTCGGGATCGACGACCGTGCCCGCGTAGCTGCGGCTCGGGGCCACGACGACGACGGGTGGTTCCGCGGGCATGCGCGCGCCGAGCCACGGCCGCAGCACGGCAGCCCAGCTGCCGCCCGACGTCGTCAAGCACCCCTCGCGCGCGGGCAGCGGCACGTGGAAGCTGCCGTCTGCAACGCTCACACCGGGCGGCACCGTGTCGTCGCGCGCGAGCGCCGTCTCGTCCGTCTTGCGCGCGAACACGATCTCGACGCCGGCCACCGGTCGGCCATCGAGGTCGACCACGAATCCCGTCAACAGTTCGCGAGCAGCGTCTGCGACCTCCCCCGCCGGAGCGGTGTCCGGCGTCGCGGCCGCGACCTCGGTCCGTTGCACGCCGACGGCAGGCTGCGCCGACTGCGCCCCGGCCTGCTGCGCGGCGACCACGGGCTGGCCCGGCGCGCCCTGGCCCAATGCGGGCTCCCACCACCACGGCAGCAGCACCACGGCGGCGACCGCGATTGACAACGCGACAGCGAGCTTCGTCTTCATGAGCAGCATCACTCCCGTGGTGAGGCCCACGGCACCCAGCCCGGCGCGCGCGCCCCCACCGAACGCAATCAGCGCAGGCATCCACGCGGCCCGGCCGCCACGTTCGGCGTCGAGCCGTTCGCGCAGCCGCGCGAGCCCGCGCGCGATGCGCGAGTGCACGGTCTTCTGCGGCACGGCCAGCAGGTCGGCGATCGCGCGCGGCTCGAGTCCGCGCCAGAAGCACAGGAACAAGGCCTGGCGGCTCGGCTCCTCGAGCCCTTGGACGAGCTCGACGAGCCGGCGGTGCAGCTGGAGCTCGCTCGCGACATCGGCCGCGGACGGCGCGTCGCCGGGCGCCGCGCGGCGGGCTTCGCGTTCGTGGCGGCGCGACCCTGTCCGCGCGTGCGCGCGCAGGTTGTTGCGCAGGATCGCGCGCAACCAGTTGCGCAGCGCGGTGCGGCTCGGCGCGCGGTGCGTCATCGCTGCGACCACCGTGTCCTGAACCGCGTCGTCGGCCGCGTGAAGGTCGCGCGTCAGCCGGCGAGCCAGCGCGCGCAGCGGCTGCAGATTCTCGAGCAGGAGCTCGGCAGGAACCGGGATCTCGGACACGTTGACAGCAGGATGCCGCGGCCGGCCGCGGTTCCTTGCGGTGAGGCGATTCTCCTCGGAGGACGGCGAGCAACTCGCGTTGCCAGAAGAACTCGGCGCGGCGGCCAGCGGGCCGTCTCGATCGGGTTCGCTGTGCATCGACCTGGGCTAGCGAGGTCCGGAGCCGGCGCCTCCCGGTCCTTCGCCCCAGGCGCGCACGAAGGTCTCGAGCTCCACGCCGAGCGCGTCCGCGACGCGGTTGATGTAGTTGAAGTAGCCGACCACCTGGGTCGCGTCGTGGATCGCGGGATCCGACGCGCCGGCCGCACGCAGCGCTGTGATGTCGGCCTCCCCCATCGCCGTGGGCTGCAGCGTCAGTTTCTCGGCGAAGAGGCACAAGGCGCGGTCCAACGGTGCAAGCGGTGCAGTGCGCCAGTCGCGCGCGAGTGCTTCGACGTAGGCATCTCGCTGCTGGTCCAGAGCAAGGAAGGCGACCTCGGCACGGAGGTCGTTCGCATGGGCGCGCACTCAATAGACGCAGTGATTGGCCTTGCTGACGACGACCGCGAGCATCTCGCGCTGGTGCCGCAGCAGCGGCGAGTCCCCGAACATCACCGCGCGATACATCTGCATCGAAGCACGCAGCACCGCCGCGTTCGGCGTCATGATGCGCACGATGTTCCAGACGCGGCCCGCGCGCGTTCGCGCCGCGTCGAGCTCCTCTCGCACCGGGCCGGTCGCTTCCTCGTCGGAGAATTGGTGGATGTAGGGCATCGTGGATCGCGGGTTCCGCGGGTCTCGGGTATGCAACCGTAGCCCGGCAACGGCGCAGACGGTAAGCAGACGGATCACGACCGCCGATGCTGCACCTCGACGAAACCCTCAGAGCACGCCTCGACGCCGTGCCGCGCGTCTGGAACCGCACCGCCTTGCACGCGGCGGCGGTGTTGTGCCCGATCGTGCAGCGGGACGCCGAAGATCACGTGCTGCTGCTCGTGCGGCCAACGGACATGCGCCAGCACGCGGGTCAGATCGGCTTTCCCGGCGGCATGCGCAGTGGCGACGAGGACCCGCTCGCGTGCGCGTTGCGCGAGTGCAGCGAGGAGATCGGCGTGTCCGCGACGGCGGTCACGATCTTCGGTGGCCTGCCGGCGCGCGAGAGCTCCTCGGGCATCGTCGTGCACTGCATCGTCGGTCGCTTACAGCCTGTTCCCGTGTACACCGACCCGCGCGAAGTCGCCCGCGTCCTGTACGTGCCGCTGCGCGAACTGCTCGACGCCACGCGCTGGGAGGAGAAGGCGCCACCGCCGACTGCCACGGGTCAGCAACTGCGCACGAGTCCGCATTTCCTGTTCGGCACCGACCTGCTGTGGGGCCTGACCGCGCGCTTCGTGCAGGATCTGCTCGACCGGCTGCGCACCTAGGAAGCGATTCCGGGCGAATGTGCAACGCGCATGAGCCCGATACGGCGGCCAGCTTCGTGTGCGTCGGGTCCTTTGGCTGGTTTGTTGTTCAACGATGCCCGAGATGTCCTTGGCGATCTTGCGAAGCAACGTCGGAGAGACATCGCGTCCAGCATGAAAGGGAATCGTCGTGCCCCGCCCATCGGGATGACGGTACTGCCGATGAGATCCTCGCTGGCGGACCTCCTGAAACCCGAGACGCACCAAGAGGGCTGCGACTTCGCGCGGTTTCAAGACCGGTATCGAGCCCACCCTAGGCAACCCGAATCGTCTGAGTCCCTACGAACTCGGACTCGAGTTTGGGGTCGCCGTCTTCGAGAAGCATCGCGATCACTTCCCGCAGGTTCTTCTCGAGCTCGTCAAGGGTCGCACCCTGACTGTGCGCGCCCGGCCAACCAGGCACGGAACCGACGTACAGCCCAGTATCCGGGTCGCGCTCTACGATCGTGGTGAACGTGCGCATTCTTGTCTCGTGATGTCGCTACGCGCGCAGACTAGCTGACCAAGGCCAGCTCGGCAACGTGCGGCCCTCTGCAGGGCTCGGCAAGTTGCGAGTGGCAACGGAGCCATCGATGCGATTCGCGAGAGGGTTGCTGGTCGCCCGGCAGCAGATCAGGAGTCAGGTCAGACGCACCTGCGTTCGAACAAGCTCTCGTAGCCGACTTGCACGGCGGCCGAGCGCGAGCGCGGCGTCGCACACGACGTGATGGCATTTGCAGAAGCTGCCCTCGCGGCCTTGCCGGCGATTCTCAGCCGCCACCGCGGCCACGAACGCCCTGACCTCGTCGCTCGCGCCGGCAGTCATCGCGGGCGCGCCAACCGTTCGACGAAGCTCTCGTAGCCGATCTCGATGCACAACGCATCGAGCTCCGCACGCGGTCCGTGCCACCACAGCTCGTCGAGCGACTCGCTGAGCGGCACGTCGGTGCGCAGCGTCGCGAGGCGCTTGTAGAGCTGCGCCTCTTCGCGGTGCTCGGCCAGACTCCCGGCCAGCGCCTCGGCGCCGCGCACCTTCACCTGCCACTGCGCCGCATCGTCGGGGATCCACTCGAGATGTCCGTAGTGCGAGAGCACGACCGCCGCCGACTTGCCGCCCCAGCGCGGCAGACCCGGAATGCCGTCCTGTTCGTCGCCGACGAGAGCCAGCAGGTCCGGGATCGAAGCCGGAGCGACGCCGAACTTCGCCTGCACGCCGACTTCGTCGATCACCAGTTTCTTCTTGCGGTCGAAGAGGACGATGCGGTCGCCCTGGACCACCTGCGCGAGATCCTTGTCCGGCGTGCAGACCCAGACGCGCTCGACGCGCGCATCCGCGCCGAAGCGCAAGGCCCCCGTCGCGAGTGCATCGTCGGCCTCGAACTCCACCATCGACCAGACCACGACGCCGAGCGCCGCCACGGCGCGTTCCGCGAGCGGGAACTGCGCCCACAACAGCGGATCGATGCCATCCCCGGTCTTGTAGCCGGGGAACAGCTCGTTGCGAAACGACTCGATCACCGTGTCGAACGCGCAGGCGACGTGCGTGACCCCGGGCTCGCGCAGCAGCGAGCCGAGACTCGCGAGCAGTCCGCGCACGGCACCGACCTCGCGGCCGTCGCGGGCTCGAGCCGGTGGTGCCCCGTAGTAGCTGCGGAACAGCTCGTAGGTGCCGTCGACGAGATGGACTTGCACGGCGCTCACCATACAGGCAGTGGCCGCGAACTCCGCGTTATCCGCGCAGCTCGCCGCCGATCGTCGCGGCGTGCTCGCGCACCTTGTCGAGATACTTGCTCTCGTCCTCGTCGGTCAACGTGCGGTCGTCGGCGCCGAGCGTGACCGTGAAATTCAGACTCTTCTTGCCCGCGGGCAGTCGCTCGCCGCGGTAGACCTCGAACAGCTGCACGTCGCGCACGAGCTTGCGGCCGATCGTGCGCAGGAACTCGCCTGCCGCCGCGACCTGCGTTGTTTCGGGAACCAGCAGGGCGACGTCGACGGGCAGCACGGGGAACACCGGCACCGGCGCGTAGCGCGCGATCTTGCGGCCGTTCGCGAGCAGGGCCCGCACGTCGAGGCACGCGATCGCCGTCGTCGCGGGCAGCTCCATCGCGCGCGCGACCGCGGGATGCAGGTGTGCAACGTAGCCGACCGGCGAGCCGTCGCGGTCGATCGCCACCGCGCGCGACGGATGCACCCACGGCTGGTCCGTGCCGTGCCAGACGCGCTGCAGGTCGGCCGGGTAGCCGAGCCGCAAGAGCAGCGAGCGCAGCTCTTCGCGCAGCTCGCCGAACGGATGGCTGCCCTCGCGGCGGCTCCACACGAACGCGAGCTCGCGCACCTCGTGCGGCAGCTTGTGATCGCCGGCCATCTCGGCGTGATAGCCCTTGCCGTGCTCGCACAGACGCACTTCGGCGTGTTGGCGCAGGTTCTGCGGCACGCTCGCGAGCAGGCTCGGCAGCACGTGGCGGCGCACGCGCGTCTGCTCGGGCGACACGGGGTTGCTGAGCTGTACGTAGGCGTGGCCCAGCGCATTGCAGGCCTTCAACACGGGGTCGGGCACGAACGTGTAGTTGTAGACCTCGCTGCAGCCGAGGTCGACACACGCGACCTCGAGCAGTCGCCGCACGAGGAACAGCTCTTCGTTGCGCGCCGGCGGCTCGACCACCCCGTGCAGCGGCCGCTCGGGGATGTTGTCGTAGCGGAACATGCGGCCGACCTCTTCGATCAGGTCGTCTTCGATCGCGATGTCCTTCGTGGCGCGGAAGCTCGGCACCACGACGTCGAAGCCCGTGTCGGTGACGGCGACGCCGAACTGCAGCGACGCGAGGATGCCCGCGACCTTGGCGTCCTCGAGCTCGAGGCCGAGCTTCTGCCGCAGCCGCGCGCGGCGCAGTGCGACCTTCTTCGGCTCGTAGCGGAAGCCCGCGGGATCGACGAGCGGGCCCGCGGCCTTGGCCGCAGGACAGTACTTCTGCAGCCACTGCAGGAAGCAGTGCACCGCGAGCTCCGCGTTGGCGGGGTCCTGCGCCTTCTCGAAGCGCGCGCTCGCGTCGGTGCGCAGACCGAGGCGCATGCTCGTGCGGCGGATCGTCGACGCGTGGAAGTTCGCCGACTCGAGGAACAGGCTCGTCGTGGTCTTGCCGACCATCGTGCCGGCCCCACCCATGATGCCGGCCAGCGCTTCGGGCCGTTCACCGCTGCAGATCAGCAGATCCTGATCCGTGAGCTTGCGCGCCTGGCCGTCCAGCGTCGTGATCCCTTCGCCGTTCCGCGCGCGCCGTACGCGCACGGGGCCGTTGCCGACGTGGCCGAGGTCGAACGCGTGCACGGGCTGGCCGAGGTCGAGCATCACGTAGTTGCCAACGTCGACCGGCAGGTTGATCGCCCGCTGACCGACCGCCGCGAGCTGCCAGCGCAGCTCGTTCGGCGAAGGCCCGGCCGACACGCCGTCGATCACGAGCCCGCAGTAGCGCGGGCAGCCGATCTTGTCGTCGATCACGACCTCGATCTTCCTGCCGCTCGCGGGCAGCTGTGCCGTCGCGGCCGGCGCGAGCGGGCGGCCGTAGATCGCGGCGAGCTCGCGCGCGAAGCCGTAGTGGCCCCACAGATCGGGGCGGTGGTTGATCGACTTGTTGTCGATCTCGAACACCCAGTCCTGCACCGGCAGCACGTCGACGAAGCGCGCGCCGAC
>DASRJH010000144.1:0-51182 GCA_035649575.1 Planctomycetota bacterium | reverse complement strand
CACCTCGCGCCATTCCTGCCGGGTCATCCGGTGATCAAGACCGGCGGCACACACGCAATCGGCCCGATCAGCGCAGCGCCGTGGGGCAGCGCCTCGATCCTCACGATCAGCTACGCCTACATCGCGATGATGGGTCCCGACGGCCTGCGCCGCGCGACGCAGGTCGCGATCGCGGCCGCGAACTACGTCGCAAAGCGCCTGCAGGGACACTTCCCGGTGCTCTACACGGGCCAGCACGGCATGGTCGCGCACGAGTGCATCGTCGACGTGCGCCAGCTCAAGGCCGGTAGCCTCGTCGAGGTCGGCGACATCGCCAAGCGCCTCATGGACTACGGCTTCCATGCGCCGACGATCAGCTTCCCGGTTGCGGGCACGATGATGATCGAGCCGACCGAGAGCGAGTCGAAGGCCGAGCTCGACCGCTTCTGCGATGCGTTGATCTCGATCCGGCAGGAGATCCGCGAGATCGAACAAGGTGTGCTCGACAAGCAGGACAACCCGCTCAAGAACGCGCCGCACACGGCCGAGGCGGTGACGGCACCGGAGTGGAAGCACAGCTACTCGCGCGAACGCGCGGCGTTCCCGGCCGCGTGGACCAAGGAACACAAGTTCTGGCCGCCGATCGCGCGCGTCAACGACGTGCACGGCGACCGCAACCTGGTCTGCGCCTGCCCACCGATCGAGAGCTACGCGTGACCTCGTCGTGAGCAAGGCAGCCATCTCGGCGGGAACCGCGCACACACTCTCATTCGTGCGGAGGCACCTGCCGCGGCGTCGCTGTCGCGTGCTCGAGATCGGCTGCGGCGACGGGGAGCTCGCCGCGGCCCTGCGTGGTCGCTGTTCCGTCGTCGCGATCGATCAGGACCCGAGAGCCGTGACGGTGGCCCGCCGGCGCGGCGTGGACGCGCGGCGCGCGCACTGGCCTGACTTCTGCGATGGGCTGTTCGACGCGATCCTGTTCACGCGTTCGCTGCACCACGTCGACGACCTGAAGGTAGCCGTCGCGCACGCGGTCCGCCAACTGCGCCCCGGCGGTCGACTGCTGATCGAGGACTTCGATTTCGCGGCGGCCAATGCCGCCACCGCCATGTGGCTGCATGGCATCGCGTCGGGCCTCGTGGCCACGGGAGAACTCAGGGCAACGCGATCCTTCGTTGCGGTACTGCTCGGCAGGAAGGCACCGCTGCAGGCCTGGCAGCACGACCACCACGACGTGCTCAGCCACAAGGCCATTCGACGCGTTCTCGCGGCGACCGGCCTGCCCCTGCAGGAAGCCTGCACCGAGTACCTGTTCCGCTACCTCGAGCCCACGGCCAAGGGCGTGCAGGAACGGGTGCGCCGGGCGGAAGCGAAGCTGATCGCTGCCGGCGCCATTGTCCCGCTCGGTCGGCGCTTCGTACTGGGCTGACGGCCGCGACCAGCAACGGCGCGTCGCGCGCCCGGTTGCGCTGCAGGCATCCGCTGATGGCGAGCAGAACGAGCAGGAACGGCACGACAACGTGAGGCGAACGTGCCCAGCAAGACGCCGACCGCGCGGCCCGGCCGCCAGAAACCCGCGCCAACCCACCGGGAACCAGCAATCACTGGCGCCGGCCCACGAGGATCTCCACAATCCTCGGGTGCGAGTCCCGTAGCAATGTGGCAGATCGCGGTGCCTGACCGCACGTACCCATCCGACGAGAGCTGTTGACGCCATGACATCGACCGCACCGACCCCCGCCCCCTCGGCCGTCGCCGACCGCACGCCCGAGAACGTCATCATCCGGCCGTGGCCGAAGATCGTCTTTCTCTACCCGACGTTCGTCGCGTCGACGGTCTTCTTCCTGCTGTCGTGGCTCGGCATCGTCGGACCGACGGGCCCGACGATACTCGGCAATACGTTCATGCTCGTGCTGTGGTTGAACCTGCTCGTGTTCTCGTTCGACTTCTCGCGCATCAAGTCGATCACGATCGTCGTCTCTGCCATCGCGATCGTGCTGCTCGTGTTGTGGCTCGACAACAAGGCGGACATCACGGGTTACCTCGGCAAGGTGTTCGGCAGCATCGACATCCAGGTCAACTCGGCCTTCTTCGGCTTCATGAGCGCCGGCCTCGGCTTCCTGCTCGCGCTGGTCTTCATCAACAGCCGCTTCAACTACTATGAGGTCAACGCGCGCGAGATCCTGCACCATCACGGCTACCTCGGCGACATCCAGCGCTGGTCGACGGAAGGGCTCGAGATGAACAAGGAGATCAACGACGTCGTCGAGTATCTGCTGATGCGCAGTGGGCGCCTGATCTTCCAGCCGGCGACGTCGAAGAAGGCCATCGTGCTCGACAACGTGGCCGGCGTGAACCGCATCGAGCAGAGCGTGAACGACCTGCTCAGCGTCGTCGCGGTGCGCATCAACCAGCAGCCCGGCCCCGGGTAGCATGCGTGAACAGCGCGCGGAACCGCTGCCGATCGCCATCGTCGGCTGCGGGTCGATCGCAAAGGCCTACGTGCAGGCGTTGCAGCGCGTGCCGGCTCTGCGCCTGCTGGCCGCGGTCGACCCCGTGTCATCGTCTCGTGAAGGCCTCGTCGCAGACCAACTCGTGCGCCCCTTCGCGACCGTCGACGAGCTCGCGCGCGCGGGCCTGCCGCTCGGGGCAGCACTCGTGCTGACGCCGCCAGATCGGCACGAAGAACTGTGTACGGGACTGCTGCAGCGCGGTTTGCACGTGCTCTGCGAGAAGCCGCTGGCCCCGACGGTCGAAGCTGCCCAGAGAATGCTGGCGGCCGCGCGCCGGGCCGGCCGCCGCCTGATGCTCGGCAGCAAGTTCCGCTACACGGCGGACGTCGTGGCCGCACGCGCGCTGCTCGACGAAGGACGCTGCGGCGAGATCGTGCTCTACGAGAACGTCTTCTGCTCTCATGTCGACATGACGCGGCGCTGGAACGCACGCGCGGCAGAAAGCGGCGGCGGCGTGTTGGTCGACAATGGCTGCCACAGCGCCGACCTCGCGCGCTTCCTGCTGGGCCCCATCGCGCGCTTGCAGGCGCAGTTCGGCCGTCGCGTGCAGCCGGTCGAAGTCGAGGACACGGCGCGCATCCTGTTCACGAGCCGCAGCGGCGCACTCGGTTCGATCGATCTGTCCTGGAGCGTGCACAAGGAGACGCCGGCCTACGTGCGCATCCACGGCACTCGCGGCACGATCGAGATCGGTTGGCAGCAGTCGCGCTGGAAACAGGTTTCGGGACCCTGGCAGGTCTTCGGCCAGGGCTACGACAAGGTGACTGCGTTTGCGGCGCAGCTCGCGAACTTCGCGGCCAGCATCAGAGGCCAGGAGGCCGCCGTCACGGGCGACGAGGACGCGATCGCGTCGGTCGTGGCCGTGGCCTGCGCCTACCGCGCCGCAGCCGAAGAGCGCTGGATCGCGATACCCGACAGCGAACTGTTGTGAGCCGCCCACGGCGCACGCGAAGATTCCCGGTGCCTGAGGCACAATGGCGGCGATGAGCCAGGCAAAGCGCGCCGCGAACGTTCACCCGACTGCGATCGTCGAAACCGACGTGCAGATCGGAGCGGGCACCTCGGTCTGGGACGGAGTCCACATCCGCCGCGGTGCGCGTCTGGGACGCGACTGCATCGTCGGCGAGAAGACCTACATTGCCTACGACGTCTGCATCGGCGATCTCGTCAAGCTCAACGCCTGTGTCTACGTCTGTGCCGGCGTCACGATCGAAGACGGCGTGATGGTCGCGGCACACACGGTGTTCACGAACGAACGGATGCCGCGCGCCACCGACCCCGACTTGCGCGCCTTGCGCACGAGCGCTCCGACGCAGGCGACGCTGCGGACGCGCGTGCTGCGCGGTGCTTCGATCGGGGCCAACTGCACGATCGGGCCCGGCGTCGAGCTCGGCGCCTTCTGCATGATCGGCATGGGCAGCGTCGTCGCGGCCGACGTTCCCGCGAACGCGCTCGTCTTCGGCAACCCGGCCCGCTTGCAGGGACTCGTTTGTCGCTGCGGCGAGGTGGTCCAGAAGGCGGTTGCCCACGTGGTGCCGAGCGGCGAGTACCCGTGTCGCTGCGGGCGCACCGTGACGTGGCCGGCCGTGTGATGCTGCTGGGAACCTCTGCTATTGCTGCGAGTAGACGAGCGGCAGACAGTAGTTCCACTTGTTCCAGCGATCGTTGTCCCACATGTCGCCGAGCAGCCACCCGCCGTAGTACAGAGCCCGATCGCGCAGGCTCGAGCTGGTCGTGAGAGCGGCGAGGTGATGCAGGCCGCCCGTGAGGAAGGTGTGCACGCCGGTGAGCGGCAGCCCGCCCCATGCGATGCCGATCGGCGGCGCATCCCAGTAGTTCGCCGGAATCTCCACACCGTTGTAGGTAGCGGGCACGTAGTAGCGCAGCCCTGCCGGCACGAAACCGAACTCCGTGGTCTGCACGTTGGTCAGCCACGAGTAGGCAACCGTGTCGACTACGTCGCTCGCGATCTGCAGCAGCAACGGCTCGTTGAAGCTCCGATACGCACCGAGATACCCATAGAGCACGGCTCCATGCTGCCACGGCATGAAGAACTCGTTGTCGAGCGGATAATGCGTGCTCGGGTAGTTGGACTGCCACGCCAAGGCGCGGCTCGGATGATACTTGTGGCGTTGCACGTCGACGATCTCGGTCGCGCGTCGCATCGCATACTCCTTGAGCGAGACATCGTGAGTCGCCTGGTAGACCTGGGCGAACCCCTGCATGCACCAACCCTCGGCGCGCGCCGACAACACGTAGGCTGTGTAGTAGTACCTGAGCCGCATGAGTCCCTTGAGACTCTGACCGAGCTGCCGCAGCTCTTCCTTCGCCCAGGCGTCGCCGCTGATCGTCCAGTAGTCGAACAGCAGGTCGCAGCTCCAGTGTTCGTGGTCGTAGGAACCCCAGCCATGTCCGGGCGACTCGCCGGCGGCGAGCGACCGATACTGCGGCCACGGATCGTTCTCGTAGAGGTAGCGCCGGCCCAACGACTCGCCCGGGACCGTGAGCAGCGGCGTGCCGGTATAGAGCAGGATGTTCTGCTCGTCCGGGACCTGCAGCTGCCAGAGGTGGTAGGGCCGCATCGCCTGCGCCCAGGCCATCTGTTCGAGCTTGCGCAGCAATCTGTGGTTCTGGCCTTGGATCGCGTGGGCCAGTTCGGGGCTCAGCGGGTGGTTGCGCGGCGTCCCCGTGGTGGCCGTCGCTTGAATGTCGCCATGACTGCCCCACGTGCCGAACGTGTTGCTGCCGAGCCAGCCCTGATACTCCGCTTCGGCCCGGGCATAGCCGTCCGGCGGTCCTTCGATCGGCCCACCGAGCAGTCCTGCCGCGGCGGTATCCTGCCAGGCGCGCTGCGAGGCGAGCGCATGCATGGGCTCCTGCAGCATCGCGGTGGCCGTCTCGTGCCAGTGCACGACTTCGCCGGGGTTCGCACTCGGAGGCACGAAACGCAGCAGGAACCGGTAGCGGCGCATCTGCGCATCCGCGAGGAAGGTGTCTTGCATGACCGGGAACGCCACGAACCCGTCGGGCAGTTGCTGAGCCGGCCCGATCTGCTCCTCACCGGGTCGATACGCGAGGACTTCGGTGGCACCGCGGCACAAGAACTTCGCCATGCGCACGTCGACCGTGCCGAGCGGACGCAGGTTCGGATCCGTGTTGCCCGGCGGCACCGTGTCGGCGCCGAGGTAGTCGTTCCCGAGGATCCAGTCGACGACCATGAACGGCATGTCGCGGTACTCGGTCAAGTAGAACGTCGAGGTCAGGTAGTCACGGCCGATGCCGGGCTGCCCCACCGGGTTGTGGTAGGTGCGCCACAAGGTCGTCTGCGCGAACGGCGTCGACTGCAGGACGGTTGGGATACCGCCGGCAAGACCCCGATACGGCACGTAGAAGGTGTCGAGCACTTCGGCGCCGAACTCGAGGTTCGTCGCCACCTCGCTGACCCACGGATTGCGCATGAACGGGCCCGTAAGGGCCGGTTCGTCGCGCACGACCGTGTAGGTCTTGCTCTCTCCGGGCGACAGCGTGTCGGTGAACTGCGCCTGCGCCACCTTCACCGTGCCGTCGGCCCAGTATTGCAGGGGCAGCCAGGAGGTTTCATGACCGCTGACGACGAGGTTCTGCAGACTCGGATAAGCGCTCTGAGGAAACGGCACCGAAGCGAAGATCGTCTCGGTCCGAGCAAACGGAGAATCGTTCTTCACCGAGAAGTCGAGCCCGATCTCGAGCGGGTTGCCCGGCGCTCCTGGCCCAGGTGGAATCACGGACGACTCCGAGCCTCCGAACCCGAACGAGTCACAGCTCGCCCAGAGCACTGCCAAGACGGCGAGCACGAACGCACCGGATCCCCGAGGACGTGTAGCCTGGTTCATGTTGCTGAGCATGGTTGCTGGCGCGGCCCAACCGCGAAGGACCACACCCAGCTGTCATCGGACCGAAGGCGCCGGCGTCGGAGGTCAGCCGGCATTCTGTATCAAACTGGGCTTGCGGGTTTCTACCATGCCGCTAGCCTGCAAGCTCACGCGAGAGTGGCGGAACTGGCAGACGCACGGGTTTTAGATGCCCGCGAGCGCAAGCTCTTCAGGGTTCAAGTCCCTGCTCTCGCACCAGAATGCCGAACCGCGTCGGGAGTACACCCGACGTGCCAATCTGCCGGAGTCTCGAGGCAGCCAGCAGGCCGTCGAGGCAGGCAGCGGCGCAACTTTCAAGCCCTGTCTTGTCCGTACCGCGCCCCTTCCGCGCCGTGACGCGCGTAACCTCGTGCTACGCCGCTTCGACCCCCTGGCAACCGGTCAACTGGCGGCTAGGCTTCGTCCCATGACGCACGTCATCACGCAACCCTGCATCACGGTGAAGGACAAGTCCTGCGTGGATGTCTGCCCCGTGGATTGCATCCACGGCAAGGACACCGATCCGCAGCTCTACATCAATCCGAACGACTGCATCGACTGCACGTTGTGTGTTGATGCCTGCCCGGTGAGCGCGATCTTTGCTGCCGAAGACGTTCCGGCCGAGTGGGGGAACTTCGTGCAGACGAATGCCGCCTACTTCAGCAATCCAAAGTAGTTTCCGTCCGATCGTGCGCATGATCGCACGCGACCCGTGAGCCGCTACAGTCGCCAGGAGCGCGTGCTCGGGGTCGGGGTCACGGGACAGGCCCGCATCGCAGCCGCGCGCGTGCTCGTCGTCGGTTGCGGAGCCCTGGGCACTCATACGGCAGATGCTCTTGCGCGCGCTGGAGTTGGCGAGCTCTGGCTCGTGGACCGCGACATCGTCGAGTGGAGCAACCTGCAGCGCCAGGTGCTCTACACGGAAGCGGACGCCGCCGCAGGAGCCCCCAAGGCCGTGGCCGCCGCTGCGCGCCTGTCCGAAGTCAACCGCGAGTGCAAGGTGACCGCGCACGTCGCGGACTGCTCGGCGAGCTTCCTGCGCAACCTGCCGCGGGCGCCCGACGTCGTACTCGACGGCACGGACAACTTTCCGACCCGCTACCTGCTCAACGACTGGTGCGCCGAGCAACGGATCCCGTGGATCTACGCGGGTGCGGTCGGCACCGAAGGCGCTGCGATGGTGGTACAGCCGGGCGGGCCGTGCTTGCGATGCCTCTGGCCCGCCCCACCCGAGACGGCCGACGTCGCGAACTGCGAGACGGCCGGCATCCTGGCGCCGACGATCGCCGCCGTTGCGGCCTTCCAGGTCGCCGAAGCGCTGAAGCTGCTGGTCGGCGGCCTGCCCTCGACCGCAGGCGTCTTCACGTGTGACGTCTTTCGCGGCAGCTACACGGTGTTGTCGCTGCGCGCCCAGCCGGCGGCCGACTGCCCCGTCTGCCAGCACCGCCGTTTCGACGCGCTCGTTGCTCCGCCGCCGTCGGCCGTCACGCTGTGCGGGCGTGATGCGGTGCAGGTCGACCCGCCCCGCACCGTGGCGCTCGATCTCGAAGTGCTCGCGCGGCGACTGGCCGGCTCCGTGGCGGACCTCGAGCGCACGCAGCACCTGCTGCGTTTCTCGGCCGACGGCTGCCGTTTCAGCGTGTTCGCGGGTGGCAGGACGCTGCTGTTCGGGGTCACCGATCCGCTGCGAGCCCGGGCTCTCTACGATCGGTGGATCGGCATAAGCTGACGGCGCAGGATCGCCTCCGCATGATCTACCTCGACCACGCAGCCACGAGCTACCCGAAACCGGGGCCGGTGCTCGACGCCGTGCAACGTTGGTTTCGCGAGGTCGGCGTCAGCGAAGCGCGTGGTGACAGCTCGCGCTGCCGCACGGCGGCCCAGGAAGTCGCGAGCACGCGCCAGATGCTCGGCGATCTGGTCGGCCTGCCCGGCGATCGCATCGCGTTCTGCTCGGGCGCGACGGAAGGCTTGAACCTCGCGTTGCGCGCGCTGCTGCGGCCCGGCGACACCGTGCTCACGACCGCGTTCGAACACAGTTCCGTCGTGCGTCCGCTGCGCGTCCTCGAGCGCGAGCGGTCGCTGCGTGTGCACGTGCTCGAGCCGTTGCCGGGCGGCGGCCTGCGTCTCGATGACGCCGCCACGGCCATGGCCACCGCGCGGCCGCGTCTGTTCGTGTTCACGCACGCGAGCAACGTGACGGGCACGTGCAACGAGGCCGCGGCGCTGTGCGGGCTCGCGCGGCAATACGATTGCCACACGCTGCTCGACGCGAGCCAGACGGCCGGCCTCGTGGACCTGCGCGTCGGGGCCGACGTCGTCGTCGGCAGCGGGCACAAGGCGCTGCACGGACCACCGGGCATCGGCTTCGTCGCCGTAACGGGGCTCGAACTGGCGCCGCAGAAGCAAGGTGGCACGGGCAGCAGCAGAGCACTCGAAGAACATCCGCGCGCGTGGCCTCAGGCCTTCGAAGCCGGCACGCCGAACACGCCCGGAATCTTCGGTCTCGGTGCCGCGCTGCGCTGGGTGCGGGAACAGGAGCCCGCGCGGTTGCTCGCGCATGGTCTCGCGCGCGTCGACGAGCTGCGCGAAGGACTGCGGCGCAAGCCCGGCGTGCGTCTCTTGTCGCCGGCAGCCGGACCCAGGGTGCCGATCCTGAGTTTCGTGCACAGCGGCTACGATCCGGCAGAGCTCGGCGCGTTGTTCGACAGCGCCGACATCCATGTGCGCACCGGTTTCCACTGCGCGCCGTGGTTGCATGCGCACCTGGGCACGCAGAAGGGCGGCACGGTGCGGCTGAGCCCGGGGCCAGAGACGACGAGCGAAGACGTCGCACGCGTGCTCGCCGCGTTGCCGTGACGCGGGACTACGGCAGCCGCAACACGACGCGGAACCCGAGGTCCGGCCGGCTCTGGTCGCGCGGCAGCGTGCCCGGTTCGCCGGCCGCCGTGACGAGCGGCCACGAGGCCTCGTCCGGTCGACCCTGCAACCACTCCGACTTGCCGCTGCGCAGACCTTGGAAACCCAGGTCCGCCGGCGCGGCCAGCAGTGTTTCCCACTCGGCCTTGGTCGGCAACGCGAGACCGGTGCCACGGCCATCGCGCAACCACGCCGTCACGGCATCGGCCGTCAGGTCGCCACACGGTTCCGCGGCGCCTTCGCCCGCGAACTGCAGTCGCGTGACCTCGCTCGTGGCCGCATAGAGCGCGGGTTTCGCGCCCGGCGCGAAGCCGAGTGCTTTCAGCTCGATCCCGGTCGGTTCGTGCACGAGCACGCGCGGGAAACCGAGCTCGTTGGCAGCCGCTCCCGGCCCTGCCACGAACCCGGCCGGGAGCCCCTGAGGTGCCGCGCCGGCGACCTCGATCCGCACCTTCTGCTCGAAACGATTGCCGGCCCGGTCTTCGGCGACGAGCGGCAGGTCCACCGATGCGACGGGCGCATCGAGGTTCACCTTCCAAGTGCCCGACCTGGTCTCGCCACCGGCCGGTCCGACCACGGCCTGCTTGTCGCCGACGGTCAAGCTGCCGAGCCCACGCAAGTCGTTCCAGATTCCCGAGCAGACGAACGACTTGCCCGGTTCCACGGGCTTGCTCGGCGTCTGGACGACGATCTTCGGCGAGGTGTCATCGAAGTAAAGCCGGCACTTGAAAGCCTCGGAAGTGCCGCTCGCATTCTTCGCGGCGATGACCAACTCGACTTCGTCCTTCGCCTTCGACGCGTAGCGCGCGACTGCGATGGATCCGTCACCGGCGACTTCGACCTGCTCGTTGTTGATGAAGATCGCCGCCGCCGGATCCGACGTGGTGATGCGCAGGGATCCACTACGACGCACGTAACCGGCCTTCCTCTGGGCGATCGGCATCTCGCGTGCGCCCACCACCACCTTGACCGACATGATGCTCGGGCGGACCGCGGCCGTGCTGCGTTCGACGCGCAACGCGAGCGTCTGCTTCGCATCGACGACGTTCGCAGCTTCGAGCGTTATCTGGTTCGGGCCCGGTTCGAGCGCGATCTGGCCGCGGAAGATCCCCGTCGCTTCCTGGTCCTTGGCCAGCATCACAGTCGAAGATCCACAGCGCGCGGTGACGCTCGGCGTCCACTCGTCCGTGGACACGGCGATCTCGTAACTCGCAGCGCCAGTCACGTCGTCGGCCTTGCACGGAGCAACCAGCTCCAACCGCGGTGCACCGAGGCGGAACACGGTCATCTGCCGCAGCGCCGCCCGGCGGAGCTTCTTCTGCGCTTGCAGGCGCAAGTCGTTGCGCCCCTCCTGGAGCGGCACCGTGCAGACAAAGACGCCGTCGCGCCACTGCAGATCTGTGACCGGCGTCTCATTGACCAATACCGACTCCGCGCGCTCCTTGAGCTGCCCGCGCAGCTGCACGGTCGCCTGGGCCACCGCATACCGGTCGTCGCCGAGGCTTCGCGCCCCCACCACCTCGGGCGGAGTCACGAACTCGAGCGCGACGACCTCGGGATCCACCTGCTGCGGGACCGAAGATCGATCCGCGGACGCAGCGGCGTAGTCGAAGGTCCAGGCCGGCAGATCGAGCTGTTCGCCGCCGACCAACGTGACCGCGACTGCGACCTCGCGCCGGCCCTCGAGCGCGAGCTCGGCGCGGAAGGTGCCGTCGGCTTTGCGCGCCACGACGCTGCCGCCGAGCTTCAACGCGGCGACTAGCGGGCTCGCGAGCCGGCCGCGAAACTCGATCTTCGCCGCGCGCGGCACCTGCTTGCCCGAGGGCCAGGTCCGTTCGAGTCCGTCGAGTCCGTTGTCGAGGAGGCCGGCGATGCGCGCGAGCAGCTCGCGCTGCTGCCGCTGCACGGTCGGGTCCCGCGCGAAGCCGAGGCTCGCGTCGAGCTGCTGCAGGGCCTCGCGGAAGCGCGATGACGAAGCGCACTGGCCGGCCCAGGCCGCGTGCAGGCGGGCCAAGCGGGTCTCCTTTCCGGCGAGGTTCGGGTCGGTCTCGTGCACACGCCTGGTCTCCGCGATCGCCTCCTCGAACCGGCCCGAGTCTTCGAGTTGCGCGGCGAGCGCGAACGGACCGTTGTCCACGGGTAACCAGGGGCGGAACCACAACACGAGCGCCGCGGCGACGATGGCGAGCGCGCCGAGCAGCGGCACCAGACGGCGCGGCCGCGGCAACGCTTGCGAACCCGGCACCGTGGACTGCATGTTGAACGACGGTGCACCGGCTTCGGCTCGCGACGAAGCGGCAGCTCCGTTAGGCCGCGCGGAAGGCGAACGTTCGTTCGCGGGCTTCTGGTTCTGCTCGTCGAGCCAGAACTTGATCTTGGCCAGCGTCTTGGGCGGCGGCGGCGACAGCAGCGTCTGCAGCTGCGTCGACGGCGCGGCATCCTTGTCGCGCAGACCGACGCGGCGCGACTGCAGCGCTTCGATCGCGGCAGCGAGCTCCTGGCCGTTCTGGAAGCGATCGGCGACGGCGGTCCGCGTCGCCTTCGCGATCAGCTCGGCAACCTCGTCCGGGACGTCGGCGCGCTCGGCGCGCACGTCGGGAAAAGGCTTGTGCACGATGCGCTGCATGATGCGCGGCAGCGAGTCCTTCGGGATCGCCTCGACGCCGACGAGCAGGTAGTAGAGCGTGGCCCCGAGCGCCCAGATGTCGGCGGCCGCCGTGACCGACGTCGTGTCCTCCCATTGCTCGGGCGGCATGTATTGCGGCGTGCCCATGACCAAGTTGGCCCCCGACAGCATGGACGCATGGTCGTCGCGGGTCATCGCCTTCGCGAGACCGAGGTCGGCCAGTTTCACCTGGCCCGCCGACGAGATCATGATGTTGTCGGGCTTGATGTCGCGGTGGATGAAACCCTTGCGGTGAGCCTCGGCCAGCCCGAGTGCTGAGCCATGCACGATCTCGAGCGCCTCGCCGACCTGCAGCCGCTGCTTGCGAACGACGCGTTCACGCGCCGTTTCGCCCTGCACCAGCTCCATGATGAGGTAGTGCAGGCCATGGTCCTCGGCGACGTCGTAGACACGGATGACGTTCTGATGGTTGATCGCGGCCGCGGAGCGCGCCTCGCGACGAAACCGCACGACGAACTGCTCGTCGTCTCCGACCAGGCCCGGCTTGAGGCACTTGACCGCGACGTCGATGTCGAGGTTGAGATGGCGCCCGCGGTAGACGGCACCCATGCCACCCTGGCCGATCTTGCTGTAGATCACGCACGGCGGGAGGACCTTGTAGCCTTCCACTTCCGTGGCGCCGTCGAGGTTGGCGTCGCTCTGCAACTGGGCCATGATTGAGGCTCTGTCTGGCGCCGATTTGCCGGCCGATTTGCCCGGCCGTTTTGCCCGGGAGGTGGCCGCACAACGCAGCTGCGGCCAATGCTGTTGCATCAACTAGCTCTGCGAATGTTCGCGAGACCTGCGACGGGCGTCAAGAATGAGCCCGCGCCGCAGCGTTGCCGGTGAGCGCCCGGTATCCCGGTATTCAGCGGAGCCGATACTCGGGCGGCAGCGGCAGGCGCGGCCGGCTCGTGAAGTCGTAGAGCGCCACCGCAACCGTGAAGAACTCGTCGTCGGGCCCAAGGCCTTGCGGTCGGTATCGCTCGTGCGGGCGGACCTGGGGTTGGTACTTGCCGCCGCCGCTGCTGCTGCCGACGAGGATCAGGTCGCGCAGCAGCAGGCGTTCGTTCTCCCGCATGCCGAGCCCCGGGTGACTGCCCCACCGCCAGAGCGCCTCTTCGAGCAGGTTGCGCATGACGGGGCGTGGGAGCCGGCCAGCCGCGGCCAGTTCGACGGCCGCTTGCAAAGGTGGATCGTCGAGCACGACGGCTTCCATCGCGGACCCGGCGGCCCAGCGCACGATCGCCCACTCAGGCAGAGCGGGCAGCGCGTCGAGGGGCCGCGGCTGCTCTTCGGCGAGCAGACGCATGGCGAGTGCCACGGCGACGTGCTTCCTGATGCGTTCTTCGGCCGCCCACACGGCGCGGTCTGCGATGACGACATCCGGATCGCGCGACATCACGTAGCAGACCGCGAGCCGCTGCGGGTCGTCGAGGCGAGGGGGCGGGGTGGGACCGAGCCGCTGATGCAGCAGCCTTGCGTTGGCCGGATCGGCTGCGGCAAGTTGCAGCAGGCTCCAATCGAGCTCGGCATCGGCGTGGAAGACCCGCGCGCGGGCGCGAAACAGCGCCGCAGCAGAACGGGCTGCCGTGCTCTGGTCGCTGCGGAGCTCCATCACCACCTTGCTCTTCTCGATCAGGCCTTCCTGTGGCGTCGTGCCATCGCCGCACGACCGAGCGCCGCCGATCATCGCACCGCGCCAGAACAGGTCGGCGTGGCGTTCGGGCGTCTTGAGGTTCCACAACTTCGTCGCAACGGGGACTGAGACCGGCATGCACGCATACGCCTGCGCGGCGGCAAGGCCCGGATCGTCTTCCTGGAGCAGTGTTATGCCCTCCTCGGACCCGGGGAAACGCGCCAAGGCAAGGCGCACCGCGATCGCGAGGATCTGCTCGGGTTTCTTCGCCGGACCAGAGCACTTCGTCCAGAACCCCGGCACGGCACGCTGCCGCCTCGGACCGAGCGCCATCAACATGCAACCGAGCACGCGCTCCTCGAGCATCGGCTTCTGCGGTTCCAACCATGCGAAGAGGCGTTCGTCTTCGAGGGGACCGCCGGCGAGCACGGCGGCGGCGAGCACGATCAGACGCCGCTCGACCATCGCCTTCTCCTTCGCGAGCATGTCCCACAACAGCGGCACCGCGGGTCGCCCGAGGTCCGACGCGAGCTGCCATCCGACCTCGAGGTCCCGCGTCGGCTCGTCGAGCAGGAGCTCCTGGAACCGTTTGCGAAACCGTTCATCGCGCGGCGAGATCCACCCGACTTCGCCGCTGGCTTGGGTGGCTCCCTCCTGGCCCGGCAGCGCTTGAGGAACGCTGGCCATCGGACCGATAGCGAACCCGAGGAGGATCCGTGCGAGCCAGCGGGTTCTGCCTGTACGAACCGGGCGTTCTTGGTATGCACTCATGACTGACAAGAGCGGAGTCCTGAACGAAGCTGAGATGGACTTCCTGCTCACCGCAGGCGGTCCTGACGGGAAGAAGGCCCCTGGCTCGAAGGAGCCTGGCGAGGCGAAGCAGATCGCCACGATGCGCGGTGATCTCCAGCAGATCAATCTTGCCGACATCTTCCAGACGCTGTCGATGTCCAAGATGGAGGGTGTGCTCAAGGTTCGCAACCCCCTCGTCGAGCGGCAGCTCCTGTGCCGCAACGGGGCCGTCCGGTTCCTCGTGCCGCCGCGCACGGCCACGCGACAGCTCGGTCAGCGCCTCGTCCATTCGGGTCTGATCCAGGTCGACGCGCTGCGCACCGCGTTGGTGACCCAACGCAAGGAGCAGATGCCGCTCGGAGACCTGCTCGTCAAGCAAGGCCTCGTCACGAAGCAGCAGCTCGAAGAAGTCACGAACATGCAGATCCGGGAGGATCTGTATGGCCTGTTCACGTGGCGCCACGGCTCCTTCGAGTTCTTCAAGGGGCCGCTGACCAGCGACAAGGAGAAGAAGCAGTTCGAGGCCTGCCCCGAGTTCGAGGTGAACGGCCTCTTGCTCGAGGTCGCGCGGCGGTCCGACGACTGGCAGACCATCCTCGCAGCGATCGGCAGCCTCGACGACGTGCCGAAGCGCATCGCGGATCCAGGCAAGGGTGCCAAGTTCAGCGAGTGCGAGAGCGAGCTGTATTCGGCCGTCAACGGCAAGCTGACCTATCGCGACCTCGGCGAACAATCCACGCATGGTCTCTTCGAAACGGCGCGCGCCGCGCGTGATCTCGCGACCGCCCGTCTGCTGGGCAATCTCGATGACCTGCCGCTCGCCGAACTCGCGACGACCCTGGCTGCCAACGGGGAGCCGAAGAAGGCGGTCCTGCTCGTACAGGCGCTGCGCGACCGGTCGACCGAGCGCACGAGCGACGTCGTGATCGCGATGTCGAGTGCCCTCGAGCAGGCCGGAGAACGGCGCCTCGCGGGCACCACGCTGCTCGAAGCGGCCCAGCTGCAGAAGGAGCCGGTATTGGCTCTCGACCTTGCGCGCCGCGCGCGCGCCCTGGCGCCATTCGACGCGACCACGCTGAGCTTCCTGCGCACGACGCTCGTGGCGCACGCGCCGCGCGATTCGTCAGAGCTCGAGAAGGTCACGCTGGACCTGCTCGATGCGCTGCTCGAGGCCGACATGGCTCCGGCCGCGCTCGAGATCATCGAGGACGCGCGCCTCACGGGTGCGAAGGGGCCGCAGCTGCTGTTGCGCGAAGCTCGCATCCGGCAGAAGCAGCGCGACATTCCGGGCGCCGCCAGCTGCCTGCAAGCACTCGCGACCCACTACGAGCAGGCCAAGGACCGGATCCGGGCCGTCGAAACCTACGAAGCCCTGCTGCGACTCGACCGATCGCGCAAGGACATCCAGAAGCACCTCGACGGACTCAAGCGCACCAAGGGGGGCCGGCTCCTTCGAATCGGCGCCGTCGCCATCGCGGTGGTCCTGCTCGGTGGCATGGGCAAGGTGTATTGGGATCAACACGCGTTCGAGTCCGCGATCGCAACGGCCAACAAGGAGATCGACGAGCTGCTCGCGCAAGGCAACCGAGCCCAGGCGCGCGAACGGTGGGACTACTGGAGCGAGACCCTCGGCATGTGCGAACCGATCGAGGACCTGCGCGGTCGCATCGTCTTCGCCGACGCCGCCGAGCGAGGCAAGCTCCTGATGGCGAGGCGGCAGAGGGTCAACAATCAACTCTCGAAGGCATCCGACGCTCTCGCCAAGGGGGAACTCAGGGGAGCATTCGCGCTGGCCGGCGAGGTGTGGAAGGAACCCCACCTGCACAACGAGATCCGCGCCTTCGTCGCAGCGCGCTTCGAGGACGTGCTGAGCCGCCTCGAGGCAGCCCACAAGAACCTGGCCCATCGACTGCCCGACGAGCCGACGCGAACGTTCTCTCGCAGCGAGCTCGAGAGCAACATCGCGGCGCTCCAGGCGCTCTGCTCGCCGGTCCAGATGCAGCACTTCAGGGAACTGGCCGAGATGGTCAGCCAGAACACGCTGCCGGAGTTCGTCTCGGAGAACAGCCGCAAGCGGGCGACAGCGGCCGTGGCGGAGTATCGCGAGAGCTTCGAAAGGGCCGAGCGCCTCGCCGCCGCCTATGCGCAGCACCTGCAGCGCACCGCGGACGAGCGGCGGCTCGACCCCCTGTTCAAGGCCGCCATCTCCAAGGAATCGGCCTTCGACTTCGCGGGCGCTCTCGAGGTGTTCCGCGAGCTCGCAAAGCAGCCGGCGAACGACGCTGAGCTGCGGGCCGAGCTCCAAGCCCACGTCGAGAGCAACGAGACGATCTGCCGTCTCATGGACGCACTGAACGCCGCCACGAAGGCCGGTGACCACGCCACGGCCAGGCAGCAGTTGGCCACGCTGACCACGAAGTTCCCGCAGGTCCCGTTCGACAGGATCGTGCGCCTGCCGGTGCGAATCGACAGCCTGCCGAACGGAGCAAAGGTGATCTGCAACGGCGCGGATGTAGGAGTCACCCCGTTGCTGCTGGCGCTCTCGCCGGCCGACGTGCACAAGATCGGCGTGGAGCTCGATGGCTTCCGCCCCGTGCAGACCACGATCTCGGGAGCCGACACCCCATCCTGGCTCGGCTACCTGCGACTCGATGCCAACCTCGTGTACAAGCACACGAGCGCTGTCGACGTCCGGCCATCCGTCGATGGCGCGGGCCGCCTGTTCGTCGTCGAACGTTCGGGCAACCTCGTGGCGCTGCGCCTCGCCGACGCGAGCGTGCTCTGGACCTTCGCGAGTCGCGACCTGTCAGGCCTCTTGTCGCAACCGTTCGTGCACGGCAACGTCGTCTTGATCACCTCGCTGGACGGCGAATTGCGCGCCATCGACCGGTCTTCGGGCAAGCTGGACTGGGCCATGCCGGACCTGCCCACCGAGATCCCGCCCGTCCTCATCGACACTTTCCTCGTCATCGCGACCACGGATGCCCGCCTGCAGCTGCTCGACCTGAACAAACGCGCAAAGGCCAGCGCGAAGCTCGCGGAGCCCGCCTGTGCGGTGATGGCGCACGGCAGCACGCTGATCGCCGTCGGTGAACTCGGTCTGATCACCGCATACTCGGTGCCCATGCTCGACGTCCTCTGGCAACGACGGCTCGCCGACCTCCATAGCCCGACGGCGACGCTGGCCGGCAACAAGGTCGTCGTGGCCGACGATCAGGGCAGGGTGCAAGCGCTCGAGCTGGCGACCGGTAAACCCAGTTGGGCACGTCAGCTCGCCGACCCGCTCGGTGGGCCGGTGGCGACCGGCCGCGATGTCGTGGTCGCTACTCCGAACAAGCTGTATCGCCTCGATATCGCGACCGGGGAAGACCTGAAGCCGATCGACAGGACCGATCAGGATTGGAGTGGTCAGCCCGTCGTGATCGGCGACCGGCTCGTCGCACCACTTCGCGACGGTCCGCTCCAGGTGCTCGACCGTCAGTCCGGCAACGCGCTCTACCGCCTCGAGGCAGGCAAACGCTGTCGGCTCCACGTCGTCGGTCGCAGCCTCTTCGTCGACACGGCCGAACACACGCTGCTGATCTTCCACGAACTGCGGTGAGTCGCCTTACGTGGTGCCGCATCCGTCCCGACCGTGTCGTCGGACCGACGCGATGGCGTCCGGAATCCGCCACTGTGTCTACGATTCGCGATCCACGTTTGGATTCACGATCCACGAGCAGGACGCGCCGACGTAATCGGGGCCTGGACGCCGACCGAGCACTCACAACCGATCGCGACAACGCGAGGACCGTCGCAACCTCCGGACCAATCCCTACTACTTCTTCCTGCAAGAACCCACGCATAGCACGGGCGCCTCTCGGACTAGTCCCCGATCGAGATCGCATGGCGCCGTGAATGCTGCGATGCGATCGGATTGTGGATCACTTCTCTGTACTGCGTGTTTCTGCCATGACATGTTCTCGTCGCACGGCACGAGCATTGCTCCTCTCGTCCACCCTCCCGCTGTGTGAGCGTGAGTCCCACCCATGCGATTGCACCTTCTGATCTTGGCTCTGTGCCTCTGCTTCACCGGCTGCGCGAAGCACAGCGGGAGTTACTTGGGTGACCCACCGAACAAACAACCCGAGCCACCAACTGGCGGTCCACCGGGTGGCCCTCCGCAACCACCGAACCCTGGTAGCCAGCCGGTGCCCGAACCAGGCACTCTGCTGCTGGTCGGCGCGGGTCTCGCCAGCGCTGCCTACATGAGTCGCCGTCGCAAGGACGCTGCGCGTTCCTGATCGCAAACCGTCGCGCTGCGCGACAGTTTGCGTAGCGTGCGCGCATGACGCTCCCCCACTCGATCGCGCTGCGGTCGCGCGTACCGGCCCACGCCGACGGAGCGACCCTGCTCGATTACCTGCTGCAGCGATTCCCCTACCACGACCGCGCAACGTGGCTCGGCGAGATCGCCGGCGGCCGCCTGCTCGTCGGCGAACGGGCTGGGCGCGCTGAGCACGTGCTTCGCCGCGGAGCCGTCGTCACCTACCTCAAGGAACACCGCGAGCCGATCGTCGACGCGGACATCCGCGTGATGCACGACGATGACGCGATCGTCGTCGCCGAGAAGCCAGCGCACCTGCCGATGCACGCCGACGGGCCCTTCGTGCGCAACACGTTCATCCACGTGCTGCGCACCACGCTCGCGAGCCCGGCCCTGCAGCTCGTGCATCGTCTCGATCGCGAGACCAGCGGTCTGTGTGTCGTCCCGCGCACACGGGCTGCCCGGATTGCCCTGCAGGATCAGTTCAGGACGGGGACCGTGCAGAAGACCTATGTCGCGGTCGTGCACGGACGCGTCGAACGCGACTTCGCCTGCGAGCAGCCGATCGGGCTCGCCGCTTCGAGCGCGATCGCGTTGCGCCGCACGGCACTGCCGGAGGCGATCGAGCCACGACCGGCGTGCACTCGATTCGAAGTGCTGAAGCGCGGTGAGGCGCGCACCATGCTGCGCTGCGTGCCCAAGACTGGTCGCACCCACCAGATCCGCGTGCACCTCGAGGCGGCCGGGTTCCCGTTGCTGGGCGACAAGCTCTACGGCCGCAGCGATGCCGACTACCTGGCCTTCGTGGCGAGCGTGAAGGCGGGCGGCGACGCGCGCGACGTCCCGGCCAACCAGCCGGATCGACACCTGCTGCACGCGAGCGAACTGTGCTTCGACCACCCAAGAACAGGGCGGCGCCTCGCCTTCAGCTCTGCTCCCCCGGCGATCTTCGAGGCCTGGCTCGAACGATCGTAGTACCTGCGCTCAGGGGAACATCTGCACCACGGCCTGCAGCGCCACGTCGCGCACCGAGCCGTTCCGGACCAACACGCGCCCCTTCACGGGCATGGTTCCACGTTCGCATTCGACCTGCAGCTCGAAGTCGCGGTCGAGCCGCACCTCGCCGAGATCGGTCAGGATGTTCAGGTTGCGGTAGCCGAGCTGCAGCAGGCGATTCTCGACGATCCCGACGATGCGCACACGCGGCGACTCCGTCACGGCGGCGACCGTTCCCTCGGGACCGGCCACACTGGTCGGCGCGATCGGCATCTGCACGACGGCGTTCCCCACGTGTGCCGTTGCTTCGCGCAGATCCTCGAGGTCTTCGTGCAAGCGGTCGAGCCGCGCTTCGACGTGCTCGAGGTGCACCTTGTCGAAGGACTCCGCGAGCGCGCGCAACCGGTCGTCGAGCACACGCAGCCGGTCGTCGATCGAGGGAATCCCCGCCAGCTTCTTCATGTACTCCTCGAACCGCACGAGGCGCAGGTGCAGCAGGACGTAGCCGACGAGCAGGGCTACGAAGAACAGAGTGAACTGCAGTTCGGACATGAGGGTAGGACTCTAGCCGTTCGGTCCCGCGCGCGACAGGGACTCAGCTCGCGGCCCCGCGTTCGCGCGCTCTCCACCACCAGTAGTACGGAATGCCCGTGGCGAGGATGCCGAGGCCGTAGAGCGCGTTCTTCCGTTCCGAAGGGTCCCATAGCAGCACGGCGACGAACAGGATCGACACCGCGATGAACAGTGCGGGCGTCACGGGGTAGCCCGAACACCGATACGGCCGCTCGGCCTCGGGCCGCAGCCGACGCAAGCGGTACAGGCCGGCCACCGTCATCGCGTAGAACAGGAACCCCGCGAACACGACGAACGCGGTGATGTCCTTGAACGACTGCAGGATGAACACGAGCAGCACCGCCCACACGGCCTGCACCCAGATCGACACGACGGGTGTGCCCCACCGCTCGCTCACGTGGTTCAGGGCCTTCGGCACGAGCCCATCCTTTGCCATCGCGTAGAAGGCGCGCGGCGACGACAGGAAGTTCGGATTCGCCGAGCCCATCACCGAGACCGCGACCAGCAGAGTCAGGTAGTCGGCCGTTCGCGGGCTGAAGATCCGGGCCACCGCGAGGTAGGGCACCTGTTGGTTCGCGTCCTTCGGCAACGAACGCATCTCCTCGAACGGCACGACGTGCAGGTAGATTGCGTTCACCGAGGTGTAAACGACGATGAGCACAACCGTGCCGACGATGAGGCCGAGCGGCAGGTGGCGCTCAGGGCGCTTCAGTTCGGCCGCGTTGAACGGCAGCTGGTACCACCCCTCGTAGGCCCAGAAGATGCCGGTGAAGCTCGCGACGAGCCCGGCCGTGGTCAGCGTCGTCGCTACGTCGGTGACCGGCACGAACTCGGTGCCGCCATGGCCAGTGCCGGCGACGGCCACGACACCGCCGACCACGAGGAGGCCGAGGGCTCCGAGCTTCGCGAACGTCGCCACGTTCTGCACGAAAGCACCGAGCACGACGCCGAAGGTGTTGATCACGGCGAGTCCGAGCACCATCGCCGCCGCGGCGGCGGTGATCGCGAGCGGATGCTCCTTCTGCGCCGCTGCATCGACACCGAACACCGGGAGCAGGAACTCGGCGAAGGCGACCGCGAGCGCGGCAATCGTGCCGCTGTTGATCACCCAGAAGAACACCCAGCCGTAGAGGAAGGCGACGCCGCGGCCCCAGCCCTCGCGCAGGAACGCGTATTGACCGCCCGCCTCCGGGAACATCGCGCCGAGCTCCGCATACGCAAACGCGCCGAACAGACAGACGACGCCGAGACCCGCCCACAGCAGGTAGATCCAACCTTCACTCGGCAGCGACTGCGCAACGGACAGGGGCTTCAGGAAGATGCCCGAGCCGATCACGGCGCCGACCGTGATCGTCACTGCCGAGGTGAGGCCGAGGCGACGCTGCAGTTGACCCGACACCATGGAGCGCGAACGCTAATGCACGAGGCGCGCGAATCACGGTCGAAAAACCGTTCTGCATCGTCCGCGCATCACGCCTCGCAGAAGCGCAGGCGATCAGGCTACGTCCAGCGCGTGAGCCGCCTGCCTTCGCGGTCCTCGAAGGCGCCGCAGACGATCATGATCCAATCGATCATGCTCCAGATGGCCGTCACGACTGCGCCAATGAGGGTGCACGTCAACACGATCATCACGATGCCCGACGTGGTCTTGCCGACGTAGAAGCGATGCACGCCGAACACGCCGATGAAGAACGCCAGCAGGAACGCCGGCAGGATCAGACGGTCGGAACTGCCGTCTTCGGCGCTGCCCGGCATCGGAGGAACATCCACGGTCCCAGGCACCAGACCAAGACGTGTCCACGACGGGGTGCCTTCGACCCACGCGAGATCATCACGCGACAACTGACCCGACACGATGAGCCGGTTGGCCTCTTCGAGCGAATAGGGACCGTAGTTCTGGTCGCGATGGCGGACCGTGATGCGCGCTGGGGAGGTGGTCATGGTGGGATCGACGACCGCGCATCCTACGCGCACGGCCCGGCCTATTTCCTCACCCGCACCGGACCCTTCAGCGCAGCAGGTCGGCCAACTGCTCGGCGCGCGCGGTCCTCGCTTCCTTGCTGCGCAGCGACGCCGCCGCGAGCCACATGCGAGCGAGCAGTCCATCACGCGCGTGCAAGGCTGCGAACCCCATCTCGGCTGCTTCCGCGGGCGTCGGATCGACGGGTTCGCATGCGACCGCTGGCATGGTCGGAAACGTGACACCCTGATCGCTGCCGACGCGCAACGTCACCTGGTCGGACCTGCTGTCCACGACGCGCGCGAGTTGGAACCCCGCGCCGACCCGCACGCGCACGTTGCGGTCGCGCGACAGCGGTGCCGGCGTCGGCCACGGCCTCCCGGTTTGCGCCGGTACGCGCAACGGCCCCTCGCCGAGACCCAGGCGACCCAGGGACTCCGCGAGCACGGGATGAACGTATGGGTCGCCATCGGGCAGCAGCTGCCGCATCGCGTCGCACGCCTCGAGCACCTGGCCCTGCGAGATACCCTGCGCGACCTTGGTGCAGGCGGCAACCAAAGCCGTCTCGAGCTGCTGCGCAGCTGCGTCGAACGCTGCGATCTGACCCGCGTCGAGCGGCAGTGAACCCAGACTCCGCTGTGCGGCGATCGCGTTGCCGAGCTGGCCCGCCTCGGTGCGCGTGGAGACGAGAGACAGCAGGCTCGCGAAGCGATCGCGCTCGACCCCGGCACCGGGAACGCGCGAAGGCTCCCTTCGAGGCGGCGCGATCAGCTCGCCGGCAGGGGCCGCGCCCGGAACCGGCCGCGGTTCGCCGCCCGGCGTCGCCGGGCTGGACGCCAGTGATGTCTCACTGCCCGAGCCCGGTTGCGGCGTCGCGGTCGCACCGTTGTCCGCGAGACGCGCGCTCGGCTTCTCGCCGCCCTCACCGAGCAGGCCGAACCCGCGGCCGATCAGCACGAGCAGTGCCACCACCAGCACGAACCAGAGCCGCGGCCGCAGCCGGCGCCGCCTCGCCACAGGGACTCGTGCCGCTCTGGACTGGTCCGGGTGCCGCATGCCCCCATTGTCGTCGGGAAGGCGGGCGTTGCTGCACCTTTTCGCGTTGCCGCCTCACTCCTGCTCTTTCGAGCCAACCGGCCACGAAGGCGCGCGACCGAGCGCCGCCGCCTTGCGGCCGAGCCGCAGCACACTCTCCTCGGTCGTCACCTGCGGCAGCTCCGCGAGCGGGAACCAGCGCAAGTCGTTCGACTCCGGTGACTGCACCAGCTCCTGACCCGGCAAGGCGCGCAGCAGGAAACGCAGATCCCAGTGTTCGTGCTGCGGCTCGTTTGCGCGCGCGGGGATCGTGTGCACGTCGAGATCGAGCGGCACCGTCTGCCCGCCACTCCATGCTTCGAACTGGAACCGCGCCATGCCCGATTCTTCCTGGGCCTCGCGCAACGCAGCCAATTCGATCTGCGACTCGCCGTCGACATGGCCGCCGAGCTGCAACCAGCGGTCGAGCTTGCGATGGTGTGTCAGCAGCGCCGCACGCCCGTCGGGCGAGAGGATCCAGGCCGACGCCGTGATGTGCCCGGGCACGCAAGTCCGCAGCAGGCAGTCGGCATGGGCCGACGCGAACGCGTGGAACCGCCGCGCGATCTCGGCCTCGGCCGGCCACGCCTTCTCGTATCGCTCGAGCAGCTCGATCAGGTGCCGTCGGTGCACGGGCCTATCGTCGCACGCAGCGCCGCCTCGTCCACCTTGCCGTTCTGGTTGTGTGGCAGCCCCGCCAGGACCTTGACGACGGACGGCACCATGTAGGACGGCAGCTGCATGCGGCAGCGGCGCTGCACGTTCGCCACGAGTGCTGTGTCGGCAGGGTTCCCCTGGAACGCGAGCACGATCCGGTGGCCATCGGCCCCGCCGTCGAGTCCGTAGACCGCGACCTCGCCGACACCCGGCATGCCGGCGACCGCGGCAGCCACTTCGTCCGGCGAGACACGATGCCCCATGACCTTGAGCAGACGATCGGACCTGCCGACGAAGTAGTGCCTGCCCGCCTCGTCGCGGCGCACGATGTCGCCCGAGTAGACCACAGTGCCACCGCCGCCGCGTGGATCGCGCCGGAAGCGCAGCGCCGTGTCCGCGGGCCGCTGCCAGTATCCCTGCGCCACTAGCGCGCCCGCGTGCACGAGCTCGCCCGTGGCCGGCCCCGACAGCACCTGCCCTGTCTCGGGCGAGACGAGCAGCAGTTCGACACCGGGCAGCGCGCGACCGAACGAATCGGGATGTGCGTCGAACTCGGCCGGATCGAGATACGCGCTGCGGAACGCCTCGGTCAACCCGTACATCGCGAACACGCGCGTGTGCGGCCAGTGCTGCCGCAATTGCCCGGCATCGGCGGCCCGCAGCGTGCCGCCGCTGTTCGTCACGCGCCGCAGCGCGGCCCCGTGCGCGGGCGTCAAGGTTCCGGACCGCAGGCCGTTCGCGACTTCGTGCCACAACGAGGGCACGCCCGCGAGTCCCGTCGGCCGCAGCCGCGCGAACAGCTGCGCGAGCTCGCCGGCGCCGAGTGGTTCGGCAGCAGTGATGCGGCAGCCCGCGTGCAACGCCGACAGCAGCTGGTTCAGGCCGTAGTCGAAGCTGAACGGCAGCACCGCGAGCAGGTGGTCGGTCGCGTCGAGTCCGAGGTAGCCCGCGACGATGCCGGCCCCGAGCGCCAGGTTGTGCTGGCTCTGCACGACGCCCTTGGGCAACCCGGTGCTGCCGCTCGTGTAGAGCAGCACCGCCGGCGCCTCCACGGCCGGCACCGGCAGGGGACGCTTGCCTTCGAGCGTTTCGAACGGCGCGGCCGGCAAGCCGAGCTCCTCACGCCCGACGGACCAGACGCGCATCTTTTGCAGCAGCCGCGGCGCGTCGCGCAGCGCCAACGCGCGCAACGCACTCGTCACGACCGCGAACGGCGCACAGTCGGCGAGGATGTGGGCCACCTGGTCCTGCCGCAGCTTGCCGTGGATCGGCACGGCAATGCCACCCGCGGCCGCGGCCGCGAGGATGGCCACGCTCTCGTCCACGCACCGGTGCAGCAGCACGGCGAGTCGATCGCCGCGACGGAACCCCGCGGCCAGCAGACCCGAGGCCGCGTTCTCGACGCGGTTCTGGAACCCGAGCCCCGACACGAACTGGTCGCCCGCCGCGAGGAACGGAGCCTCACCGAGCCGCTGGCCGGCACTTTGCACGAGCGTCAGGAGATCGGGGGCGGGCGGCGACATCCGGGGCCCTTACGCTACGCAAACTGTCGCGCAGCGCGACAGCTTGCGGGACTACGGGCCCGCATCGCAAGGCAACGGACCACGCCACCGCTCGGCGGCGCGCCCATCGTGTGGTATCCCGGACGGGATTCGAACCCGTGTTACCAGAATGAAAATCTGGGGTCCTAGGCCGGACTAGACGACCGGGACGCGAACGCGGGCAGGGAGTCTAGGTGGCAGGTCCCGCTTTGCAAGAAGCTCGTCGGACCCCGATCGCAACCTCAGCCGAGGTTCTTCCACTCTTTCACGCTCGGCAGTTCCTGCAGCGATGCGATGCCGAAGCGCTCGAGGAACTGCTGGGTCGTGCCGTACTGGAGCGGGCGACCGGGCACGTCGGCGCGACCCGTCACCTTGACGAGTTTGTGCTGCAACAGCGTGCGCAGCATGGGTCCCGCCTTCACGCCGCGGATCGCTTCGATCTCGCTGCGCATGACGGGCTGGCGGTAGGCGATGACCGCGAGCGTCTCGAGCGCCGCAGTCGAGAGCTTCTCGAGCCGCTTCACGCCGCGCAGCCGCTGCAGATACGGAAACGACTCCTGTCCCGACATCCACTTCACGGTGTCGCCGGCGCGAGCCAACTCGACCGGCAGACCGAGGCCGCGCAGCTCCTCCTGCAGCAGCAGAAGGGCCTCCTCGACGATCTTCTGCGTCGTGTTGCATGCCTGGGCCAGGCGCAACATCGACAACCCCTCGCGCGAGGTCAGCATCAGCACGAACACGATTTTGGCAACGGCCTTCGCGTCGCTGAGCTCGGGCACCGCGGGCAGCCCCTCGCCATCCTCCTCGCCGACGAGGTCGTCTTCGATCTCGGCGACTTCCTCTCCAGCCGCGGCGGCAGCGGCGGCGTGCGCAGGATCCACTTCGTCGTCGAGCCCCGCAGAGGCGGGATCTACGGGGGCATCGGGCACTTCGTCGGGTTGCGCCTTGCGCCGCCCGCGGCGCAGCCCGGGCTCGCGATCCGACGGCACCGTGGCGTCGTCGCGCCCGGGATCTTCCGGCTCGCGCGCAGCCCCACGGCGACGACCATCATCAGCATCGTTCACGACGAGGTTATCGGCCATCTGGCCGCGTTCGAACGCCTGGAGTTCCTCGGGCCCCCTGCTGCGCTCCCAGTGCATCCTCGGCGCCGGGTCGGGCAGCTCACGCGAGATTTCATCCATGGGCTGCCGTTGTAGCGCCAGTGGCCTCGGCTGTCATCGGTTCTGCGCATCGGCCGCTGCCTTCGCCTTCGCCTTCGCTTCGAGCTCGCCGCGCCAGCGCAGCTGGTAGGCATTCATCTCGATCTGCGCGAGCGGTCGCGTGTCGAGGTCGCGGTCGATCTCGTCGCGCACGTCGGCGAACAGCACGTCGCGCCCGGGCAGACGGTCGAGACAGTAGACGACGAACCACCGCTCGCCGTCGCCCCACGGCTTCACGAACGGGACCGACACTTCGCCGCGCTGCAGGCCGAACGCGGTGTCGACGACCGGATGGCGGAAGCCGCGGCTGAACGGCGGCAGCAGTCCACCATCGCGCCGCGACGCATCCTCGGACCAACGGAGCGCGAGCGTCGCGAAGTCGGCGCCTGCGCGCACCTTCTCCACGACCTCCTGCGCGATCGCCTGGTCCTTGTGTACGAGGTAGCGCACGTGCACACGATCCTCACGCAGCGCGAGATAGCGGATCACGTAGCCGTGGTAGAGCCAGCGCGCCGTGCGCACTCGCAGCGCCGTCTGCCAGTCCTGAAGCCGCATGCCGAACACGCGCCAGACGTAGGTCGGCAGGTCCATGCCGGCGCCGAGCTCCGCCTTCACGCGCTCCTTGATCTGCTGCTCTTCCTGCAAAGCAAGCGCCTCGACGCGTTCGGGTTTCACGTGGATGCCGTGCTCCTGGGCGTGGTGCGCGACGAGCACGTCGAACACGAGGTTGTCGACCGCCTCGAGCGCGAGTTTCGGGTTCGCGCTCAAGAGGCGCGTGAACGCGTGACTGCGGCGCAACACGAGGTCGTCCACGCGCGCGACCTCGGCATCGGCGTCGTCCGGCTTGGGCAGCAGGATCTCCGGGCCGAGCTCGGGGACCGGGCGCGCGGGCTCTTGCTGCGTTGGCTGCTGCGCGATGGGCGGGGGGGTCGCCGGCGTGGTCGCCGCGCGCGGAGTCTCGACGGCAGCGGCCGGCACCGGCGGTGCGGTCGCGGACGCGCCGACGCAACCCGAGAGGGCGAGCAGCAGCCACACGGCTCCGAGGTCACGACGCCGCCGCGGGGCTGGCGGCGTGTTTCGCCCTCGTTGCATCCCCGAGTTGCGGCGTCGCAACATCACCTGAGCTTGCTGGCTGCAAGCGAGCAAGCTCAGTACGCCTTGAAGCTGCGCACCCACTTCGTCTTCTGGCAGAGGAAACAGGGGACTTGCTCCATCTTGCCGTCCGTACCGATCGCCGTCGTGGTGCCCAAGGCATAACAGCTCATGCACCTCTCGACCGACCGGTAGGTCAGCACGAGCTGCCCGCCGAACTCGGCATAGTAGGCACGCAGCCAACTGTTGCGCTCGGCGGGCAAGGCGCCGCGCCACCAGTCTTCTTCGGTCAGCTGCTTCCCACCCTGCTCTCCTTGCGCGTCCGCGCGCCGGCGCTCATACGCCTCGCGCACCAGCTTCTTGTACTTCTCCGCATCCGAGCCCGTGGTTGCGGGTCCCGCCGCAGCGGGGTCGGGCTTCGCTGCCTTGGATTGGTCGGTGTCCTTCAAGATCTTCTCCTCGCCGAGCACCCACGATCCGATACCGTACGAGAAGTGCTCCGACCGTTTGCCGACCGGGTAGTTGGCGCGGTCCGTCCAGAGCTGTTTGATCTCGGCGGCCTCGAGCTTCAGCTGCGCGACCAGCTTCGCGACGATGTCGTCCGTCATCTTGCTCTCGGCATATTCGCGCGCGGCCTGCAGCGTCGTGCCCTCTTCCGCCAACTTCTTCTCGGCCACGAACTGGATCGAGCGACGGAAAGAGTCGGCGACCAGCTGCGAAAGCACTTTGGTCCGTGCTTTGGTGAATCGGTCCTTCTCCTTGTCGAACTCGGCTTTGAGCTTGGTCTGCGGGAAGTCCTTCTCGAACTGCGCGATGAGCTTGACCCCCTTCTCGAAGTCCAGAGGCTTGGCGCGGCTGCGCGCGGCCTGGATCTCCTCGAGCAGCTTCAATTCCTTGGCCGCCTCCTTGAACCTCGCGAGCCGCTGCAGCAGCGCATCGAGGTGCGGCGGGTTCTTCGAGTTGCCAAGCTCCTTGGCCTTCGTCAGGTGCTCCGCGGCGTGGTCGTAGTCGCGCACCTTGATCAGCTCCTCGGCCAGCAGCATGTGCTTGTCCGAAGACTGGCCCGGCTGCAAGGCAGCGAGACGCTGCGCGTAGTACTCGTCCTTGGTGAAGACCTGCGTGACGGGGACCTCGACGCTGCGCACGGCCACCAGCGAGGCCTTCGGCACGCGGTAGGTGACGCCCTTCGTCTGCACCACGACCTCGGTGGCAGTCGTCTCGACGATCTTGCCGATCTGCGTCTGCCTGCTGCCGTTCAGCAGATACGCGACTTCGTCGCAGCGCACGAGCGCCTCGTCCTGGTTCTCGCCGACGAGATCGAAGGACTGCTTGATCGCGAGCGCACACGCTGCGGAGAGATGGTCCCAACGCAGATCGAGCGTGCCCCCATTGTCGAGCCGCTTCACGCGAAGGCCCTGGCCATCGGCATTCTCGACGGTCGCGAGCAGCACGCGCCCGTCCGCGAACTGCACGGTTTGCGCCGCGGCCAGACCAGCCAGCAGGAGCGTCACGAAGAACGAACAGAAGCAGGATCGCAACATCACATCACCTCGGGGGAGTCTCGGATGATTCCTCGCGGAACCGTAGCACACGATCGCGCAGCGGCAGCTGCTTGGGCAAGATGCGCTGGAACTCGGCGACACGGTAGTCGCCGGATTCGAGCCATTTGAACTCGAGCTTGATCAACCAGATGTCGGGCCGGTTCTGATCTTCGATGGCCTTGCCGGACCATGTCATGCCCGGAAAGCCGGGAGCCGTCTGGTCCTCCAGCGGCACGAGCTCGAGCTCCAGGTCGGTGGAAGCACCGGCCTTGCGGCGCACGGACTCGTGCTGCAACCGGTGCAGCGCGTGGTCGCAGAGCGCTTGGGCTTCGAGCATGGCGTCGGTCGCACGGCGCTGGGCGACGCTGGAGGTCAGGGCGCCGAGCAGGGCCGTGACGCCGAGCAGCAGGATCCCGAGGGCGGCCAGCATCTCGGCCAGCGTGAAGCCCTCGGCCAGGCGGTGCGCCACCGAGAAACAGCCGCCCCGTCGCCGGTCCGGGTGGCTCGGCCTCATCGCCGCAGCGGCGCCTGGTGGCTGTTTCGCCCCGTTCGTAGACGCCGCGTTGCGGCGATGACAAGGTACCGAGCGGTCAACCATTCCAGTCGTCCTTCGCGTGCGGCACGGGCACGACGAACTCCACGGTGTGGCCGACGTGCGCGCGCACGCCCGCAGCATGAGAGATGGCCTTGGTGCCGCGCTGACCGCGGCGCAGCCCGCGCAGCTCGTCGCCGAGGCGCTCGTCGTAGATCATCCACTCGCCGCCGACCTTGACCCAGCCGCCGTCCACGGGCCCCGGGAAGCGACCGCCGTCGAGCAGGATCAGCGAGGTCGCGTCCGCGTCGAGCTCTGACGCGAGCAGACCCTCGGCGGCCTGGTCGGCTGGCTGCGCCACGACGCAGCGCACGAGGATCGCGTGCGGCTGGATGTCGTCCGTGGTGTCACCGAGGCTGCGGATCCCGCGGTCGAGCGCGAACACGCCCCCGGACTGCGCATCGACGAGCAACCCGGCCCGAGCGCTGTCCCAGATGCGCTCGGGGCCGAGGCCGCCGCTCTCGCCACCACTGCGCGAATCCCAGCTCCGCGTCTGCTGTGCCCAGAACAGGAACTCGACGTGCAGCAGGTCCTGCAGCAGCGGCATCGTGATCGAATACACCAGCAGGCCCGGCAGGTCCGGGCTGCCCGGCACGGCTACCTCGAACGGATCGATCCACCGGTCGGGTCCGTTCGGGACGACCTGCCCGGGCAGGAACCAGCCGACGCGCAGTTCGAGGATCGCATCGTCCGCACCCTGTTGGCGCCACGGCACGAGCAGCATGTTGCCGATGCCACGCAGCGGCTCCACGAGCTTCTTCTCGGCCACCTTTGCGTCGACCGTGGCATCGTCGAGCGTGGGTGACTCCTTGTGGATCTGCGCGGCCAGGAACCCGTCGAGCAACGCGAGCTCGCGGGCGGCAGACAGATGGATCGACGCGCGCAGCACCTGTACTTGCGTCGCCTTGTGTTCGGGGCGCGGCGGCAAGCCGATCGGCAACGATTGCACGAGCAGGCGGTCGCCGGGGCTGTCGCGGTCGCGACCCGTGCTGCTGCCGCGCAGCGCCTGCAGTTCTGCGGCGATGATCCGCTGTGCGTGGCTCGTGCGGTCGGCGAGCTGCTGGCCGAGCTCACCTTCGCCGAACATGCGCAGCCCGGAGTCGACGAGCTGCACGAGCATGACGAGGAACCCCGCGAGGATTCCCATCACGATGACGAGCTCGATCAGCGTGAAGCCCGCTTGCCCGTGCACTGGTCTACGGGGGCCGCTCTTCATCGCGCTGTCACCTGTTCGTCGAAGACACGACCCTGGCCTTCGTATTCGAGCCGCACGTCCTCGACGCGCGCCGTCATCTTCCAGCCATGCGCGCGGAAGGACTCGAGGTCCAACACGCCGGGCCGGTACTCGGTCGCAAAACGGATCTCGATCCGAGCGGCCTGCGCTGCGATGCGATGCGGCGGCGCACTCGCCGAGCTGCCCTTGAACAACCACAGCCCCCCCGCCCCGGGCACGCCGTCCCACGGCACCTTGCTGTCGGTGCGCGCGAGGCAGACGACGCCGACTCTGGCGTCCTGCGTCTCCTCGCGCCAACGCAGCGTGCGGTAGAAGACCGGTGTCTCCGTCGCGGTCAACTGGAAGTAGGCCAGCTCCGGATCGTCCGTGCGTTCGAAGTAGCGATCCCAGTAGCGGAACGGGAACATGATCACGGGCTCGCCGGTGCTGCCGCTCTGCACGGCCGTGCCGAAGCGGCCGCGGAACAACCCGCGCGCGCCGGAGCTCGTGTCGGTTTCGCCGGGCGGGACCCAGCGCGGCATCTCGAGCGAGACCTTGTCGCCTTCGGTGCGCACCCACGTGTAGTGCAGCAGCTCGCGGCCGAACAGCGCCGTGCCGCCGGCCGCGGGCATCGCGCCGAGCGCCTGCACCGGCAGCGTGTTGTCGCGGTTGCTGACCGCGCCCGTCAGGATCGCCGCGGGCCGGTGCGTCAGGAAGTGCACACGCGCGCCCTGGTCGTGGTCCTTGGGTTCGGTGTTGAGCAAGCCGCGGCCGTTGGTCGCGACCGTGAACTGGCCGTCGGCGTGTTCCTTGTAGGCGATGATCTCGTTGTCGATCAGCAGCAGGCCTCCCGACCGCGGGTAGGTCTGCGTCCGGTCGGATGCCGACCACACCCACCCGGCCGAATTGTAGGTGTAGGCGCGGTTGACGCGGAACGTCTTCGCCGCCGCCGTGAACGGCTCGTCGACGAGCAGGTCCCAGCCGATGTGGTTCATGACCTCGACCTCGTCGACGATGCCCTGCATCGGTTGCACGTTGCCGACGCCACCGCCGATCGCGACGTTCTCGCAGTAGGCGGCCGGCAGCTCGCCGCTCGGGAACTTGACGACGCGGTCGAACTTGCGCGGTTCGTCCACCTGGGTGTTGCGCGGCGGACCGAGGAAGTCGCCGTGCACGCCGTCCGTGAACGCCACGAGCTGGAACGGCTTCGGGCCGAGGCGTTCGACTGGCGTCTGGTTCTGCGCGGACACGTCGGACTCGAAGCGGCGCATCTGCCAGGTCACCGTGTGCCACTCGATGTCGGGCCGGGCCGAACCATTCGCGACCGAACCCTTGATGAGCGTCACGCGGTCGTGCCGGCCGACACGCCCCGTCAGCGCCCCGTAGTTGCCCCAGTTGAGCTGCAGCCGTTGGCACGCGGTGACGACCGAGTTGCTCTGCGCGTGCGACGAGGTGCCCGTCGCGGGATCGCCCCGGAATTCCAGAGCCCCGCGAGCGGCGTGGATCACGTCGAAATCGGCCTCGACCCTCGGGATGTAGCCGATGTAGCCCGAGGTCGCCTCCACCTGGTCCCATGGCTCGTCCGTGACCGCGCCGGGAGGCACCGATCCCGTGCTCCCTGTGACGCGTACGATGTCGATCGCATAGGTCCGCACCAGGGTCCAGTACAGGCTGCGCCACGCCGCGCGGTTGGCGCGCACGAGATGTCGGTTGTCCGCGATGGCGTCGTAGCGCACCCACTCCGTGTCGTTGACGTCGCTGCCGCGAGGATAGAGCTGCACCCACTCGCTCAACCCGGTCTTGTCAGGATCCCAGACGGCACTCGCGTTCGCGACCGGGACCGATAGTGGTATGACCCACAAGATGAGCGTCGGGATGTCGTCGAAGGTCAGCCGCGGGTCGGCGCCCCACACCAGGGTCCAGTCCGTCACGAACTGGCGCGCGCTGCCATCGTAGGTCCCGCTTTCGATCTGGTTGTCCTGCCCCGGGAGCCGCTGCGCTCGCTGCACACCCGTGAGCTTGTTGCCCTGGCGGGCCGCGTAGCGGATCACTTCGATCCCGCCGGCGCTGGTCGAGCCCGTCGGTTGGCCCGGCAGCTGGCTGCCATCGAAACCCAACCGACGCTGGAGCAGCAGCGCATAGCCCCCAGTCGTCGGGAACGCATCGCAGATCGACGGCTGGGCGGCCGGCGGCAGCGGCAGCCCTTCGCCTTTCACCGGATTGGCGAGCTGCAGCTCGCCGACCCAGGTCGCCTCGATGCCGTTGCCGAGCGGGAGCGTACCCCCACTCGGCAACGAGATCGAGATCGGCCGCGGGTTGTCGATGCAGCCACGCGCGACGGCCCACCCGCCGACCGCGCTGCCGAGCTGCGTCTCGCCCTTCATCATCGGCGTGTCCTCGGACAGGAGCGCCGCGTACCCGAAGACTTCCACGAGCGAACCCACGGGATGCGCCGGGTACACGTCGAGATTGACACCCTGCCTGTTCAGGGTCTCGATGTCGACGGTCGGCTTGCCGTTGCTGTCGACCGGGACGTTGGGATGGTGCTCGCGGGGGTCCTGGCGCGCCCCGCGCCCACCGAGCGAGTCCTTCCACTGGCACTGCAACGTGTTGCCCGAGATGCCCGAGTACTCGAACAGCTCGAGACCGATGCGCACGATTCCCACCGGTGGGAAACCCTCGGTGCTCTCGACCTGGAGATCGAGATACTTCTCGTCGCCGCGCTGGCCCGGAGCGCGTCGGTTCGTGTTGGCCCGCAGCGTGGGGTCGTACACCGGCAACGGCGCCGTCAGGTAGGTCGTGTACTTCGCCTTGCCGCGCGTCATGCCGTCGAGCGCGACCGACAGGTCCGACGGCCGGCCCGCGTAGGCGCCGATGTTCACGTGCACGGGTGTGTCGGCCTGCAACCCGAGCTCGGCGAGCGGCAGACTCCATTCCACGGCCGTGCGCTCGATCCCGGCCGGCGACTGGCTCGGATCGGGGTCGAGACCCGCTTCGTCGATCACCTCGAGCACGAGCTTGCCATCCTTGCCTTGCAACGAGAGGCGGTTGCGCTCGGGATCGCCGACGCTGTGGTCGAACAGCGTGACACCTTCGAGCGACTTCGGCTCGAGCCAGAAGCTCACCGCGAGACGATCCATGAAGCTGTCGCTGTTCGCGAACGGGAACGACAGGTCGTGCCGGTTGTTCGAGCTGCTCTGCCCCGAGCCTGCCCCGCCACCGCGCGGACCCGTGTTGCGCACCTGGTAAGGCCCGTCCTTGCTCACGTCGTAGCCGCGCGGATCGAGCTTCGACCAGAACGACTCGTAGCCATGCTGGCCGGGAACACCCTGGCTGTTTCCCCAGTTGCCGCTCGGCGCCAGCGAACACGCGGGCCGCAGCCCCGAGTCGGTGGCGTCCTTGGCCGGGAAGCGGGCCTCGCCGAGGCCGAAGTCCGGATACGCGAGCGGCAAGACGTGCGGGAGGTGGCGCGACGCGGGATCGTTGGTCACGTCCCCGGGATTCAACGCGCCGAGGTTCACGGGCGTCGTGATCCAGAACGGCGCGCGGCGGTCGAGCTGGAACGCCTCCTCGAACACTTCCTGCGTGTTCCACTCGCGCTCGAGCAGCAGGCCCGGCATCGCTGCGGCGAGTCCCGTGCGTTCGTGGCGGCTCGCGACTCCGGGCGCCACCGTGCTGCGCGAACGACTCGCGGCCGCGCGGTAACCGACCCACGGCCCCGACAGGAAGCAGATCGGCGCGGTGCCCATCTCGAGCATGCTGTCGCGCCCCGTCAGCAGGTTGCGGTAGAGCACGATCCACGGCGTCTTCGCCGCCGAGGTGCTCGCGGCGGCGAAGCGCGGCTTCATGAGCCGTTCCGCGATGTCGCGCCAGCCCTCGAACGGCCCCATCGCGGGGCCGCCGGGACTGCTGCTGCCGCGTTCTGCGCTGCGCTGCACCACGATCGCATCGGCGAGCTCGCGAGCCTGCGAGCGCGTGATGGCCGGCACGCCGCTGCCCTGTACGCCCGCCGTGCTGTGGTCCAAGACGGTCGGCGCGATGCGCACTTCGCTGAAGAGCGCCGTGAGCACCGAAGCACTCGCCGTGTTCACGTTCACGGGCGCCGGCACGAGCGGCTCCACGAGCGTGTCGATGTCCGGGTAGGACTGCAGCACGGGCAGCAGCAGCTCCAGGTAGACCGAGGGCATCTGAAGGTCCGGCGCGTTGCGGACGTCGACGGTGCGCATGACGAGCGCGTATTCGACGGTTCCCGTGCGCAGGTTGGTCAGACGGATGGTGCTGCCGGCGCCGATGTGCAGCGGCTTCTTCACGCGCAGGCTCTTCGACTTGCCGCCCTCGAGCTTGTTGAACAGACGCTCGGGTCGTCCCCACGTCGCGGCCGTCGTCGCCATCGTGTCGACCGACAGCGCTTGCTGCAGCAGATCGAGCTCCGCCGCCGAGAAGCTGCCGATGCCAGGGCCAGGCACGGGATTGCCGAGCACGTCGCGGTTTCTGAACTCGACGAGCTCGCTGACGCTCGCGTAGGGGCGCCGCGTCTGCCGCGTGGCGTCGGCGCGGCCCATGAACGGCCACGCGACCGCCATCACGCAGCGGTAGTCGAACACGAGCGTGCCCGCGTCGATCGGATTCTTGCCGTCCGCGAACAGCAGATCCTGATGATGCAGCGCGCGCTGCAGCCCCTGCAGCGTGTTGTCCTGCTTCTTGGCGTAGCGGATCAACTCGTGCGCGATCCACAGCATGCCGCTGTCGGGCAGCGCTTCGGCGTCCTCGAGCTCCATCGACGTCGCGTCGGGCAGCAGCGGCTCGCGCAGGCGCGTCGCCGTGCCGATCAGGTTGCCGAGCACGAGCGGCGAGACCGAGTCGAGCCCGAGGAAGCGCTGCAGGTCCCACACCTCGCCGCCGAGCAGCACCTTGCCGTCTTCCGCGAGCGACTTGAACGCAGCCGGCAGCTCGACGCGGTCGGGAAACTCGGCCAGCGTGTCGAAGGTCGGGGTCGGATCGAACGCGGGATGCGACAGCGCGGCATCCGCGCGCAGCAGGTCGCGCACGCTCGCCGACGCCTGCTCGGCCTGCACCTTCTCGACGTCGCGCGTGGCCGCCTCGGCACCGACCCCCATCGACACCGCGAAGGGCAGCGCGAGCAGCGCGAGCAGCGTCAGCGCAAACAACACCGCGAGCAGCGCCACGCCGCTTGCAGGTGCCAGGTCGTTCCGCGTGTTCATCACTTCTCCAGGGGTTGGTATCGCACGGTCGGGCGTTCCGTCACCTCGCCGCGCGCGTCATACGCGAAGCGGAACGCGCCGTCGGGCAGCAACTCGGGCGGCAGGTATTGGGGCGGCGAGAACGCGTAGACGAACAATCGGATCTCGTCGACGATGCCGCGCAGTTGCGCTTCGCCGGGGGAGATCTCGAGCACGCCCTTCGGATCCTGTTGCATCGTGCCTTCGGCCACGGTGCGTCCGAGCTCGCGGCCATCGACGGTCATCCAGGCCCAGCGGCCGTCGCAGCCGATGTCGAGCGTGCACCACTTTCGCAGCGGCAGGCTCAGCGGACTCGCAACGGCGGCCGAGCTCGCGGTCTCGCTGCCCATGGTGCGGAGCCGGAAGCGGGCGCGCGGCTTGCCGTCGTCGTCGAGTTGCACTTCGACCGCGGGCGGCAGGCGCAGGACGGTGCCGGCATTGCGGTGCTCGAGCCAGAGGTCGAGGCGGATCACGAAACCATCGCGCAGATCGATCACTTCGGGGACCGCGGGCCAGGACAGGAGCGGCGCGCGTTCGCCGTCGCGACTCCTGCGGGCATGGCCGAAGCGACCCTGGATCACGTCGTCGCCGCGCAAGGTGGGCCGCAGGCTCTCGTCGAGCACGTCCTCACCCGGCTCGAGATGGAACGTGAGGACACCCTGGAGCAACCTCGCCTGCACCGTGGCGGGCCCGCCGTCGACGCCGGGCCGGATCCACACTTCGGTCGGCAGACCCTCCGCACGCGCCGTCATCTGCGCGGCGCGGGTCTCGCCGGCGATCATCGAGTCCGCCACGCGCTGCGGGTCGGTGCGGCCGAGGAATCCGACCGCGAGGCCGAGCAGGACCGAGATCACGCCGATGACGACGAGCAGTTCGAGCAGCGTGAACCCGCGGCTCGGGTGGGTCCGGGCTCCACCTCGCGCGGTCGCATCAGGCATCGGATCGGGCATTGGTCCTGGTTCGCTGCGTCGTCAGGCTGGCTTCGCTCGGGGGGGCGCGGCCCAGGCTCCTAGTTCTTGGGCCAGAAAATGTCATCGTCGGTGCCGAAGATCAGGTCCGGACCGGCACTCAGGATCTGGTATTTGCCCTGGCCGACGTAGGTGCTCGGATCGCACTTCTTCGCCTTGACCGGCACGGCTTCCTTCTCGGGCAAGGCGATCTGCTGCGTCTTGTCCATGCCGAACTTCGTGAAGTAGGCCATCGGCGTGCCGAACGCGTCGGCCATCTCGATGCGGTCGCTGCGGTGCAGCAGCGGCAGGTCGACGCCGTGCTGGTCCTTGTCGGTATTCGTGAACCGTTCCGAGAGCGCGTTGAGGTCCTGCCCATCGCTCGTCGATTGACTCAGGAACGCAACCAGCGACTCGATGCCGGTGTTCACGCCGTTGTCGGTCTTCCAGGCCGTCTTGACCGCGGCCTCGGGCGACTTGAGGTCGTCGGGCGGAAAGTAGCCGTGCTTGCGATTGAACGCTTCGCAGCCGTTGCTGAGCACGATCTGGTCGGCTTCGGTCGCCGTGACGTTCGCGGCCTGGCCGGCGCCGAAGACGGCCGGCATCAGCGCCGCCGCCAGCAGCGCGATGATCGTGATCACGATCAGGAGCTCGATCAGGGTGAAGCCGCGCGCACGCGGCATGTCTGCTTGCCAGGGTCGGTTCACGTCATCGGTCCTTCCGGCGTTCGAGCCGGTAGTCGTCGAAGCGCACGTCGACGTCGTCTCCCCTCTTGCCGGTAGCGAACAGGATCGTGTGCAGTTCTTGCGATGTGGACCCGGTCAGCATCTTGAGATCGTGACGGTGCACGACCACGCCGTTCCAAATGACCAGCAGTGTGAAGCTCTTGCTCTGCGTGTCGCCGCGCGGCACCACGCGCAGCTCGATCTCGTGCCGGGCCTTCGCATCGAACCCCTGGACTTGGAGCTTCAGCACCTCGACCCTCTCCTGGCCGGCTTCGCGCCCATCTTCGAGGCGCAGGTAGGGCCCTCCCTCGCGGACGCCAACGCGCACGCTGAGGTCGTTGCCGCCGCCACGCTGACCCTGGATGCACAAGCCCGCGAAGTTCGCCGGCGACTGCTTCGGCCCGAGCTGCATCGTGACGCGCACGGCGAGGAAGTTCTTGCCCTGCCTCACGCCACCGACGCGCTCCACGGAGACCTCGGCAGTCCCGGCGCCGGTCGGCGTGAACTTGCCGCCGAACACGAGCGTGTCGCCGACGATCGACGCACCACACCCGGGGTCGCGGTTCTCCGACCAGATCGTGCCGATCTCGGGCCCGGGCCGATCGAAGCTGTCCGTGAGCACTTCCTTGCCGGCGTGGTCGTCGATCGCGGCGAGCGTCTCTTCGGCCCACTTGCGCATCGGATCGTCCTTGGCGAGGCCGGAGTCGTTCACGAGCCCCTGCAGTGAAGCCTGCGCTTCGACGACGAAGCCGCGCCGGTACTCGACGACCGTCAGCGAGCCCTTCGCGAAGAGCTTCTGCGGCTCGGCGGCCGCGAGGTCGCGGGCGCGCTCGAACGCCTCCTGCGCGCGGCGTAGTTCCGCCGCAGCGAACGAATACTTGCCCTGCAGCTCGTACAACTCGACGGCCGGCTGATGCACGAGCGCGACCGCGCGGTCCCCGTAGCGTCGCGCCGCGAGGGCCGCCGCGGCGTTGTCGACGCCACTGTCGCTCGACTTCGCGGCCTGCACGGCCGCCATCTCGGCGATCGCGTGCACGAAGTCGTCGCGCATGCGCAAGGCCGTCGAGATCGCCTCCTCGGCGGCTCCGAGCTGCTTCATGAGACGCAGCGTGCGACCGCGCAGGTAATACGCATACGCGTCCCTGGGCTCGGCTTCGAGCGCGCGGTCGATCCAGACCAGCGCCGGATCGTACTGGCTCAGTCGCGAACACAAGAGCGCGAGCCCGGTCGCGGCCCGGTGCCGCAGCAGCGGCTCCTGGTCGACCACGCGCACGAACGTGTCGTAGGCTTCCTGCCACTTGCCGTCGCGCAACAGGCTCGCAGCCTGACCCAGCAACGCGGCAGGTCCATCGGCCGAGCCAGCGGCCTGGCGGAACAGCCCGAGCGCCTGTGCCGGCTGCCCCGCGGCGTAGAGCACGCACCCTTCGAGGTAGGGCTGCGGCTGGTCGACGGGCAGTTTCTTGAGCGCAGCGCGCGCTTCGTCCAGATGTCCCAGCGCGAGGTGACACGCCACGAGCGTGCGCACGATGCGCGCCTGCTCCACGGGGTCGAGCACGCTGCCGAGCGTCTGCTCGGCACGCAAGGCCGATTCGACGGCATCGCCGCTGCGACCGCGTTCGCGCAGGAACTCGGCCAGCGCGGCGTGCGGCCGCGCATCGGTCGGCGCAAGCGCCACGGCGCGCCGCATGTCCTGTTCGGCATCCGCGTAGAGGCACAGGCGCGCCTTGAGCACGCCGAGACCCTCGTAGCGGAACGCCGACTCACGCTTGTCGCCCTGGAGGCCGTCGAGCATCGCGAACTCGGCAGCCACGTCGCCGCGCGCGCGCAGCACTTTTTGTTGCAGCCGCAACCCGTCGACGTCGCCCGGCGCCTGCTGCAGGTAGATCTTGGCCTGCTCGAGTGCTTCCTCGTAGACCGACGCGTCACCGCGCGCCTTCTCGAGCAGCCAGCTCACGAGCTCGTGGCGCTCCTTCGGCGAAGGGCCCGGTGGCACGGCGCGGATCCTCTTCGTGATCTCGTTGCGCAGCGTGCCGGCGAGCCGGATCTTGCGGATCTTCTGCTTGTCGTCCTTCCCCCATTCGTTCACCTGCCCGACCTTCTGCGTGGACAGCTTGAACTCGCGTTGGCGCAAGACGACGCCCTCGAGGTTGTCGTCCTTCTTCTCGAGCTCGAACAGATCGACGCCCTCGGTTTCGATCATGCCGAAGTACGGCGAAGGCTGTCCTTCCAGCCAGACTCGGTCGTAGATCAGCGCCGCGCGTTCTTCCTTCTCCTTCGGCGTGCGATCGGGTGGTTCCTGCTGCTGTGGTTGAGCCGGTCCCTCGGCAGGGGCGGCAGCGGCATCCGCGGCCGTCAGCAGCGTCACGCCTTCGACCTGCGCGCCGTCCGTGGCCAGCATCCAGGCGTGGCCGAGGTCGGGACCGGGATCGAGCGGCAACGCCGCGAGCGACAGCGGCGCGCGCGGCGGGAATTCCAGCTCTCGCGGCGGCAGCGGCCGCGTCTCGCTCGGTTCGGTGCAGAAGTCGCGTCGGCCCGCACCGGACGCGGCTTCCGTCACGAGCGGCGTCGCGGTCACGGCGGTCGCAGTGAACTCGAGCTTGCTGGGGCGGTAGCCGAGTCCGGGCGGAGGCTCGTTGAAGTACTTGCGACCGGCGAGCACGGCTGTCGCTAGAGCGAGCAGGGTCAGCACCTGTTCCTTGCGGATTGCCATCGCTACTTGTCCTTGAAGATGATGCCCTGGAGCGCGCCGGTCACGGTGCACGGCTCCCCGGGCCGGGTCGGCCGGTCGACCTTCCAGGTCTGGATCACGAGCGTGCGCTGCGGCTGCCGGCAGGCCTCGAAGAACGCGGCGAGGACCGCCTCGTCGCTCTGGAACGAGAACGTGAGCTGCTCTTGCGCCACCTTGTCGCGAGGATCGATCTCGCCCTGGCGCGCCGGACGGGCTCCGGGGCGCTGTGCTGTGCGTGCGCCGAGTTTGAGATACAGGATGCTGCGCAGACCGATCGCTTCGGGCCTCGCAGCGCGCACGGCATCGTGCGCGGCGAACAAGCGTTTGCTCGCCTCGTCCATGAGATCGAGACCGAACACCGTGGCGCGGATCTCGTCGGGGCCCTTTGGCAGCTCCCATTTCACGTCCTTGTCCGTGACCGTGACTTCGCGCGTGTTCGCTTCGGTCAGGATCGACTGCCTCAGCGCACGGCCGACCTCGTACAGATACTCCTCGGGCGGGACGCCCTTGCCGTCGACCACGTATTTCGCCGACGGCACGAAGGCCAGCTCCTGCTGCAGCCTTTTCCGCTCTGCGGCGAGTTGTTCGCCCTCCTTGCGCGCCGCGGCGAGCGCGTCGCCATCGTAGAGCTGGGCCGCGGCGCCCCTGGTGCTGGCCCTCACGCCGGTCGGGTCGTTGATCGAGGCGATCACGGCACCCGCGATGACCCAGACGATCGCGCCGAGCGCGCTGCCGGCGAGCCAGCGCTTGTTCTCCTGGACGAAGGCTCCGACGTCCATCACTTGCCCTCCACGAGTTCGATCGTGATCTCGTTGCGCTTGCTGGTGTCCTGACTCGAGAGCACGGTCATGCTCACGCGCGAATTGACGGACGCGTCGCTCGCGACGAATGGCGCCATCAGTGGATCCTTCTTGAACTCCTTCAAGAAGTCGAGGAAGACGCGCTCGGTGTCGACGCCGTTGAGCGCCTTGCCGGCCACCGCGATCTTCACGCTGGGGCTCTTCTGCGCGGTCACCGCACTGCCGCCCGCGAGCTCGATCTTCTCGACCCACAGTTGTGGGGACAGGTGCTGCGCCAGCGCGCGTTGCACGCGCAAGAGACCGTGGAACGGCAGCGCCTGGGCTCGCAGGTGATCGACGAGCGCGCGCTCGACCTTGTTGGCCGCGATCACGGCCTCCGCTTCGTTGTGGACCGCGTTCTTTCTCGCGATCGCGCCCCTCACCGCCAAGGCCTCGCTCTCGGCCGCCGCATACACCTCTTTGCCGTGCGAGGACTGCAGCCCGAGCAGGCCGACCAGCAGCGCAGCCGCCGCGATGTTCCAGACCGTACGCTGCTGGAAGCGCTGCCGCCGGCGCACGGACTCGGGCAGGATCTCGAGCGAGTACAGCGTGTCGTCGCAACGACCCACGGCGAGTCCGAGTGCTATGACGGCCTCGTGTCGCATCGCCTGCAGCTGCTCGGCGTCGGCCGGCGGCAAGGCCGCGAGGTCGAGGTTCGCGAACGGATCGAACAGCTCGACCGGGCAGCGCAACGTCTCGCGCAGAAGCCCGCGCAGGCCGCGCAGCCGCGCGCCGCCGCCCGACACGAGCACCTTGTCGAGGCGCAGGTCGGCGATCTTCGTCTGCGCCTTGCAGAACGACAGCGAGCTCTGGATCGCCGCCGTGATCGACGTGGCCGCGCCGACCGCCGCCATCGTGACCTTCTCGGCCTGACCGCTCGCGTAGCGGCCCCGGCTCTGCGGATCGAGGTCGAGCAGGTCCCGCTTCAGCGCTTCCGCTTTGCGTCCGCTCACGTTGAACGCGGCGCCGATCGCGTCGTCGAGCACCTTCGTGCCGCCGCTGAGGTTGCGCGCGAACAGCAGGTCCGTGCCCTTGACGAGCGCGATGTCGATCGTCTCGTGCCCGATGTTGCAGAGGCACACGACCGCGTCGGCTTCGACCGGACCACATTTCAGGAACGCGTTGTAGATCGCCGTGCAGTTCGGCACGAACGCCGCGACGCTGCCACCCGCGGCGGCGACCTCACCCTGCATGCGGTCGATCGCTTCGTCCTTGGCCAGCGCGAGCAGCACGGTCTCGACGCCCGCCTCGGGGTCCTGCGCGGGCAGCAGGTTGTAGTCGGCGGACAGCGTGCCACCCGACTGTTGGGCCAGGTCCTGGATCTCGAGGTCCATCAGGTTGCGCAGCTGCCAGTCCGGCGTCGGCGGCACCTGGCTGTAGCGCAGCGTCATGTCGCGACCGGCGAGGCCGCACACGGCGCCCGTGAGCGGAATGGCACCGTCGCGCAACGACGCGGCGCCCTCGCCGCGCGGCAGCCCAGCGAAGCGCAGCAGCTTGACGCCGTGTTTGCCGGCCTGCGCGACCAGGATCTTGGCGCTGTGACTGCCGATGTCGACCGCCGTGGCTTTGTTGGCCATGTGTGTTCCTACTTGCCCTTGGGTTCGGGGCCAGAACTGCCGGCGCCAGAGCCGTTGCCAGGGGCCGGCAGGTAGCGTTCGATGTACTTCTGGATCACGTCGGCGAGGCCCTGCTGCTTGCTCGCATGGAACGCCTTCGCCACGTCGGCGAGGCGCTCGCGCTGCTTGGCCTGGTCGGCGGCGTCGATCTGCTGCAGGCTCTCGCGCGCGCGATCGCGCAGGGCCTTCGCGGCCTCGGCATCCTCGAGGTTGTGCTCGCCGAACAGCTGGATCACCTGGTCGACACCGCGCGCCACGCGGTCGAAGGTGCCGCGCGTCATGAAGAACGACGCTTCGTCGAGGTCCTGCTGGAAGCCGCGCAGCGACTCCGCCTGCCCCGCGAGCAGTGCGGCGCGCAGCGTGTGCGCATGGCCGAGCTGCTCGGAATCGAACGGCACCGTGCGGAACAGTTCGCGCAGGTGATCGAGCGCCTCGCCGGGCTTGCCGGCCTGCTGGCTGGCGCGCGCCTTGCGCAGGAACTCTTGGGCCTGCAGGCGCTCGGCGTTGAACCCGAGCACGAGCTCGAACCGAGAGGTCTGCATCGACAGGCTGTAGAGCCCGCCGCCGAGGCTGCCGCGGCACGCCACCGCTTGCTCGAACTGCACCATTGCGCGCGTCACCTGGTCGCCGAGCACGAGGCGCCTGCACGTGAACTCGGTCTCGGCAGCGGCCGACTGGAAGCCATCGTCGCCCGCTGCGACGAGCAGCGCCGCCGCCGCGGCCGCGGGAACGACGAGCAGCAACCGTTCGAGGTCCGATCCGTTCGGGCCCTTGGCCTCGACCTGGAAGCTGCGTTCGGTCGGCTTGCAGACGACGCTCGCGCCGAGGTCGGACAGCGTGCACAGGCCTGCGCGTTGCAGACCCTGCAATGCGGTGGGCACGTGGTCCGGCAGGATCTGCAGCAGCGTGGCGAGGTTCTCGGTGTTGACGGAGCGCACCGCGAGGTTCGTGTCGTTGCCGATCGCGGCCTGGCCCGATTCAGCCAGTTTGTGTTCGAGGACGGCCGCCTGTCCCGCTTCCGTGACCGCGACATCGTCGACGCGGGCCCAGGCACCCGACGCCGGCAACGCCGCGACGACTTCGATCTGCAGCTTGTCGCAACCACTTGGGATGGCGACCACGGCCTCGATCCGTTGCCAGCTCTCGGGCGCACTGAAGGCCGTGCCGGTCCGGAAGTGGAACGGGATCTGTTCCTTGTCCGAGAAGCAGTGCGCGCGCACCGCGATCGAAGCACCTTGGCCGGCTTGCGCGTGGGCCTGGATCGTCATCGTGCGGCCGCCGAACACCGCGATCGGGTCCTTCGACGCGAGCATCGCGAAGTCCGCCGCATCGGCGCCCTCGCCTCGCACCGCCTCGAACGCGCCACTGCCCGTGTTGGCCTGCGTGCTCGCTTGGAAGCCAGAACCGGCCGCGCGCAGGATCCAACCGTCCTCGCTCTCGCAATCCGCGATCTTCTCGGCGAGTCGATTGTGCTCGACGACGAGCGGTTGGCGGCGCTTGTGCGGGCCGCCGTCCTCCGCCGCGACTTCCCGTCCTTGCCACCAGAACCAGCCGGCAGCCCCGAGCCCCACGACGACGAGTCCCACGAGCAGCCCGACCGACCCGCTTCGTCGCTGCAGGCGTGCCGCGTCGAGCCGGCGCACGGTCAGTTCGCCGGCGTCGGCGACCGCACCCTCCCCCTCGGCGCGGAACTTCACGCGCAGGCGACCGATCGTGACGACGTCGCCGAGCGTGAGCACGATCTCGGTCACGCGCTTGCCGTCGAGAAACGTGCCGTTCGTCGACCCGAGGTCGCGCAGCACGTGTCGATCGCCTTCGAGCACCACCTCCGCATGCACACCCGAGGTCTTCTCGTCGGCGAGCACGAGGTCATTGGCAGGTTTGCGTCCAATTCGCAGCGTGCGCTCGGTTACGGGCAGCACTTCGCCGGCGCGATCCCCATCGAGGATCTCGAGGACGTAGTTGGCCATACAGCTATCGGTGAGAGGTCTTTTGCCAGAAATCGACACGGACCGGCCCCGGCTGTCGAACAGCCTCGGGACGGTCAGGGCCATTGCGCGCGAGGCCAGGGCGCGAGTCTCACGCGCGGGAGCACTACAAGCTACCTGCCTCGGCGGGTCCCGCAAGCGGTTCATGGCGACTTCGCTCGCCTGGCCCCGCGCGGTTGCTACAACCCCGCCCATGGCGCAGCGCTACTTCGTGCCGTCGTTGCCTCCACCGGGCCCGGCCACGGTCACGGGCGACCTGGCCCACCACCTGGGGCGCGTGCTGCGCGTCCAGACGGGCACCCCCATCGTGCTCGGGGACGGCCAGGGCGGCACGGCAGCGGCCACGGTCGCCCGCGTGGGGCGCACCGAAGTCGATCTCGAGGTCGAACGCGCCGTGCGCCGGCCACGGCCAGCCCGCGTCGAGGTCGCGTTCGCGCCGCCCCGGCTTTCCCGCGCCGAGTGGCTGTTCGAGCACGGCACCGAGGTCGGCATCACGGCCTTCCGCCCGCTGTGGACCGCGCGGACCCGCCCACAGGGGGAACGGCCCGAGCGCTGGCAACGCATCGTGCGGGCCGCCGCCGGGCAGTGCGACCGCGACTGGTTGCCCGAAGTGCACGCCGGCTGCGAGTTCGCAGACTTCCTGCGCAGTGACCTGCCCCGCCGCAGGTTCCTGGCCAGCGCGGGCGCAACACCCCTGCTCGAGGCCAACGTGACTACCGACCCCGTACTCCTCCTGGTCGGACCCGAAGGCGGCTTCACCGACGAGGAGGCTGCCGCAGCACGAGTCGCGGGTTTCGAGCCCCGATCCCTCGGCCGGCACACGCTGCGTACAGAAACCGCGGCCCTGGTCGGGGCCGCGATCCTGCTCGGTCGCTGAGGGGCTTCGCTGGCTAGTTGATCCCGAGCAGCAATGCCACGCCGTTCGAGGTGGCGAAGCCGAACGGGTTGATCCCCGGCGTCAGCGTCGCCGACTGGGTCATCAGCAGCACGCCCGCGAGGCTCGGGTCGCCTGGCACCGAGTATGGCACACTCGCGCTCGCGCCCGGAGTCGGGAACGTCGAGAGCAGATCCAGGCCCAGATACAGCTCACAACCAGGCATGCCGACAGGCGCGAGCGGGACGCCGGGGTTGAACTGTGTCAGCGAGAAGATCTGCAGACCGAGCAGCGTGCCGTTCGGGATGTTCGACGTCAGCAGGTTCAGCGTCGTACCGACGATCGGACGCGCCGAGGACGTCAGCGCGACGTTCGGAATCGAGACGCCCGAGCACAGCGGCAAGCCGCCCGGCAGACCGGCAGAGATGTCCCAGCTGCCCGGGTCGCCCGCACCGTTGCCGGGCGTGTAGCCGACGAGGTACTCGTTGCCGGCAGCCGCGACGGCCCCATAGATGACGTTGACGTTGCCGTTCGAGAAGAACTGATACTGGAACGTCGCCGTGCCCGCGGCGCCGAAGTTCGGGACGTTGGTGTAGCTGATGCGCACGACCGATGGCGTGAACGTGTCGACCTTGACCTGCCCGGTGCTGGGCACCAGATCGTGCCAGAGCGCAGCCCAGGTGCGCTGGCCGGACAGGAAGCCGGCGCTCGTCGGCGTGTAGCTGCTGCCGTTGTTCACCGGCGACACGAATCCGTTCGAACACACCCACAACGTGCTGGTCGAGCCGCCGGGGAAGGGCACGGCGAACGGGATCGGCACCGCGACCGTGGTGTCGTCCGACATCGTCAGGTTGGCGCCGGCGGGCGCGGCGTAGACCCCGGTGCCCGGGCCGAGCGTGTAGGTGCCGCCGCTGTAGGTCAGCGTCCACGACGAGTTGGCGAGGTCAAAGGCGCTCGCCGGCGAGAAGTACTCGTAGAACGACGTCTGGCAGTTGACGCCGCCGCAGCCGGTGCCGACGGGGGTGACCTGCGCGTACGTCGAGGCGCTCGGCGCCTTCGCGGCGACGACGACGAACAGGGCGCCCGGACCGATGCGCGCCTCGTCGATCGTGACGCCGCTGATGCCGGGCGTGAAGTTGGCATCGAAGCCGAAGTTGTAGATCGTGTTCCAATCGAGCGAGTTGTTCGCGGGCGCCGTGAAGACGATCTCGTTGCCGACGCGTGCGGCAGTCCAGTCGTTGAGCGGATTGTTGTCGATGTCGCCGAACGTGAAGTTCGAAGCTACGGCGCTGGCATCGATCGGCACGCGGAACGTCGCGCCACCGCGGTTGTTGTCGACGTTGTGCACCGCGTACTCGTAGTGGTGCGAGCTGCCGCCGAGCGCCGTCGTCTTGGAGGCGACGAAGAACCGCCCGTCGTCGTTGCCGTTCTGGCCGTCGTTGATCGTCGCGCCGGACCAGCGCTGCAGGATCGAGCCATGGGTCTGGCCCACTGCGTTGTTGCCGAGGCTCCAGGTGGCACCGCCGTAGACCGGGTTGAACCCGCGCGAGGCGAGGTTGTCGCCGCGGTTCGCGACGGCTTCGCCCTGGTGGATCAGCTGGATGCCGTAGAAGTAGGCCGCACCGGGCGTCAGCAGGTCCTGCTCCTGCACGGTGACGCGGTTCTTGACGCTGTCGAAGCCGGCTGTGTTCAGGCTGCGCACGCCATCGGGCGGCAGGACGAGACCGCCGGCCTGCGCCGGATCGCCGATGTCGAAGTAGCTGCCGATCGGGTTCCAGGTGCCGAGCCACGGGTCGATCTCGGGTGCCGGCCCGAGCCAGGTGCGGTCGGCGTTGTTGCCCGCGCCGTAGGTGTCGGCGCAGTTGATGCCCATCACCGAACCCGTTCCGGGATTCTGGCACGAGCCGCACGGGCCGCTGTAGTTCGTCGACGTGAACGCGTGCTTGCAGTACGAGCGATCGCTGATCTGCTCGATGCGGTCGCCGACCACGCGCACGATCACGAAGCCGAACTTCGGATGGTTCGGCTGCATCGCGGCCTGCCAAGGGATCGTGACCGTTCCGGGGTTGCACATCTCGTTGAGCATCGCCATGCCGATCTCACCGTTCGGATGCGCCGCGCCGCGGCGCCCGTAGTAGGTGAGGCTGTCGACGACCGTCAGTCGGCCGTTCAAGCCGGGCACGACGTTGGACTGAGCCGTCAGGGACGCGGCGGTTGCCGCCGCGATGCAGATGATTCGTTTCATGGATTTCTCGAGGCAACCGGGAAGGTCGCCGCGGGCCGTTGCCGCGCGACGAAGCTGGGCCCGGAGCGTATCTGACGGCCTCGGGCTTGGGAAGTGCGAGCCGATGCGAGCCAACTGACAGACGCCACGGCGTACTGCCTGGACCCAAGCGTGGCGTCGCGATGACGCCGCGAGGCCGGCCGCGCGCCCTTGCACTCGCATTCGCTTTTGCGTTGAGTGGCGCACGTGCCAGAACACTTCCGGCGGCTGCTCCCATTGGCTGCGCTCGTTGGTCTCCTGCCCGCCCAGACGCGCCTGTTGCGGTTTCCCGACCTGCACGGCGAACACGTCGTTTTCACCTACGGCGGCGATCTCTGGCGCGCACCGCTGGCCGGGGGCGCTGCGACGCGACTCACGTCGTCGCGCGGGGTCGAGTTGTTCGCGAAGTTCTCGCCCGACGGGCGCACGATCGCCTTCACGGGGCAGCTGGACGGCGACGAACAGGTCTACGTGGTGTCGAGCGAAGGTGGCGAAGCGCGCCAGCTCACCTGGTATCCGTCGCGCGGACCGTTGCCCGACCGCTGGGGCTACGACAACCAGGTCTACGGCTGGACGCCCGACGGCACCGCGGTGTTGTTCCGCAGCCTGCAGAACGCATGGACCCTGACCGGATGCCAGCTCTACACGGTCGCGCTGCCGGGTTCGGCAAAGCAGCGCGGGGCGCTGCCGGTACCGCTGCCGATGCCCGTCGCGGGCGCGGGCGAGTTCGCTCCCGATGGCAAGCGGCTCGTCTACTCACCGCTGTTCCGCGATTTCCGCACCTGGAAGCGCTACCAAGGCGGCTGGGCGCCGGATCTCTTCGTGTTCGACCCTGCCACGGGCGTCGCCGACAACATCACGAACCACGTGCGCACCGACCGCGACCCGATGTGGATCCAGAACCGCATCTGGTTCGCGAGCGACCGCACCGGCACGCTGAACCTGTGGTCCTGCGACCTGCAGGACAAGAGCCCGCGCCAGGAGACGCAGAGCACGAAGTGGGACGTGCGGTGGCCGAGCTCGGGCGGGCCAAAGGACGAACGTATCGTCTACGAGAAGGGCGGCGAGCTCTGCTGGTTCGACTGCAAGACGCGCGAAGAGCATCCGATCGCGATCACGGTGCCCGAAGAAGGCCTGCTCGTGCGCGAGACGACCGTCGACAGCAGCGGCCTCGTCGAGAGCTACGCGCTGAGTCCGGGCGGCCGGCGCGCGGTGTTCTGCGCGCGCGGCGACGTGCTCACGATCCCGAAGGAACACGGCGACGTACGCAACCTCACGCACTCGCCGGGTGCACACGACAAACACGCGGTCTACTCGCCCGACGGTGCTTCGATCGCGTTCGTCAGCGACCGCAGCGGCGAAGAACAGATCTGGCTCGTCGACCACCGCGGCGAGACCGCACCGCGCCAGCTCACGAAGGGACTGCAGGCGATGATCTACGAGCCCTCGTGGTCACCCGACGCCAAGTGGATCGCGTTCTCCGACAAGGAAGGCGTGCTGCGGCTCTGCAACGTCGCGACTGGCGAGCTGACCGTCGTCGCGGACGAACCGCGCGGCCAGCTTCGCGACCACGTCTGGTCGCCGTGTTCGGGCCACATCGCGTTCTCGATGACAGGCAGCACGGAGCTGCGCGCGCTGCACATCTACTCGCTCGCGGACCAGACGCTGCACTGCGTGTCGCGGCCGCTGTCCAACGACGCCGGGCCCTCGTTCGACGCGCGCGGCGAACGGCTGTTCTTCCTCGGGCTGCGTGGCTTCCAGCCGCGCCTGCCGACCGACTACGAGTTCGACTTCCAGGTCGACCGCTGTTACGGCATCTACGCGCTCGCGCTGCGCAAGGATCTGCCCGCGTGGTTGCCCGTGCGCACCGACGAAGCCACCGCACCGCCGAAGAAGGACGAGCCGGCGCCGGGGTTCGAACAGCCGATCGCGATCGACTTCGACGGGCTCGCCGACCGCGTCGAACCGGTGCCCGTGCCGCTCGACAACTACGCGGGTCTCGACGCCGCCGGCGACGGGCTGCTCTACCTGCGCCGCGGCGGCGCCTACTACGGCCGCGACAGCGACCAGCCGGCGACGCTGCACTTCTTCTCGCAGAAGGAGCGCAAGAGCGAACAGCTCGCCAGCGGCGTGTCGGGCTACGCGCTGTCACCCGACGGCACGCACGTGCTGATCCGCACCGGCAGCACCTGGGCGGTCGCCGAAGCGACGCTGAAGGGCAAGGACGGCCAGAAGACGCTCGATCTGCGCGGGCTGCCCGTGCCCAAGGTCCCGGCCGAGGAGTTCCCGCAGATATTCAACGAGGTGTGGCGCCGCTACCGCGACTTCTTCTACGTCGCGAACATGCACGGCTACGACTGGGAAGCGCTGCGCGAACAGTATGCGCCGCTGGTCGCGCACGTGCGCCACCGCAGCGACCTCAACTACGTGCTCGGCGAGATGATCGCCGAGCTGAACGTGGGGCACGCCTACATCGCGGGCGGCGACACGGGCGCGCCACCACGCCCCTCTGCGGCGCTGCCGGGTCTGCGTCTCGCTTTCGACGCCGCCGCGAGCCGTTACCGCATCGCTTCGGTGCTGCGCGGCGAGAACGACGACGAGATGTATCGCTCGCCCGCGACCGCGGTCGGCGTCGACCTGAAAACCGGCGACTACCTGCTCGCGATCGACGGCGAAGAACTGCAGCCCGACGTGAGTCCGTACAAGTGGCTCCGCGGCAAAGCCGGCCGCACGCTCGAGCTTCGCGTCAACCAGCAACCCTCGCTCGACGGCGCGCGGACCGTGTTGCTGCAGTCGATTCCGAGCGAGGAGAAGCTGCTCT
>DASRJH010000143.1:0-2206 GCA_035649575.1 Planctomycetota bacterium | reverse complement strand
GCCGTAACGCGGCTTCGTCCCGTCGAAGCGCACAGCACCGACGGCGATGCACTGCGTGTAGAGCGCCGGGTACTGCACGCCCCTGCGTCCGGTGTTGCCGGCCGCAGCGCACAGGACCAGACCCGCGTTGGCGGCGTTGACGACCGCGTTCTGCAGCGTCGTCGACCCGCTGCTGCCGCCGAGGCTCATGTTGACGACCTTGGCGTTGTTGGCGACTGCGTGGGCCAGCCCGTTCGCGATCTGCGTGTAGCTGCCGCTGCCGCTCGCGTTGAGCACGCGCACCGGCATGATCGTGCAGTCGCGCGCGATGCCGGCGCAGCCGACGCCGTTGTTCGTCACCTGGCCAATCGTGCCGGCGACGTGCGTGCCGTGGCTGTTCTCGTCGTTGGCGTGTCCGTCGTTGGCGACCGCATCGTATGGAGCGACGAACGTGCGGCCGACGAGGTCCGGCGCTGCGACGAAGCTGCCGAAGTTCTCGTAGGCGACACCCGTGTCGACCACTGCGACGACGACGCCAGCCCCGGTGGCGCCGTTGGCCCACGCGCCTTCCGCGCGCACTCCGTAGTTGCTGACGGACGTGCCCGAGGCCGAGCCCTGGTTGAACAAGCTCCACTGGTACGACCAGTGGGTGTCGCTCGGGGCAACCGTCGTGTGGGCCAAGTCGTCGCGTTCCGCGTATTCGACGCCGGCCTGCTCGCCGAACCACGTCACCATGGCGTCGACGAGCGCCGGGTTGCAGCGGAACACGTAGAACTCGCCGTGCGAGCCCCGGTCGACCAGGTTGATGCCGGCGGCTCTCGCGAGCCCGCGCACCGTGGCTTCGTCGACGGCGCCGCGGAAGCGTACGATGACGCGGTCGGGAGTCATGGCGCGCGGCGCGTCGTCATTGACGAAACCACCGGTGTGAAGGATCGGTGGACGCGATTGCGCGGAAAGCGACGCAACCGCCAGCGCGAGCACGGCGGGAACGAGGGAACGGTGCATGGAGACTCTCCGAGAGCGACGAGTGGGACCTCAGTGTATGGGCGTGGCCTCACCCCTGCGCGGCCGACAAGGATACCCCGGTTGCTGCTGAATTGGGGGCATGCGCGCGAGGCGCTCGACCCTGAGCACGCATACACCGCCCATGCCACCGGCCGGTCAAATCACGGTCCATCCGAGCTCACGGTCGAGTGCGTCGACGACCGGCTGGTCGCAGCCGTAGCCGATGCACAGTAGCGAACGAACCGAAAGTGCGCCGGCTTCGATGCGCAGCCGGGCGCCGTGCGGCGCGCGTTCGTAGAGGTCGGGGTGCGCGTCGAGTGCCGCGACGACGACGGCGGACGGCAGGTGCGCGAGGCCCGGGAAGTAGTGGTGGCCGTTGCGTTCGCTGTGGCCAAGGTCGAGGCAGCTCGCGGTGCACAGGTCCTGCTGCAGCGCGACCGCAGGCAGGTTGGTGAGGTCCTCGGAAGTCTGGAACGATGAGCCCGCGAGCCGCGCAGCCTCCTCGCGGTTCGCGAGCGCACGGAACACGCCCTTGCAGTTCTTGACCGACACGCCGCCGTAGCGGCCCGATCTCCAGGTGCGCAGCTGCACGTCGCCCTCGTCGAGCACGAGCGGGCAGAACGTCCACTCGCGCGGGTCCTCGGAGTCGTCGCCCGTCTGGTCGTTCTTCGCGCGCGGCAGCGGCTGCTCGACCCACGGCACGCGCTGCAGCAGCCAGCGGCCGTGCGGATCGTTGCCCGTCGCGAGCCACACCTCGCGCAACTCGGCGAACGACGCGAACTGCTCGTTGCCGTCGAGCGCGACCTTCACCGTGTCGAGCCCGAGTTGCTCGAGCAGCGCGCCGATCGCGCACAGCCGCTGCACGTCGGCGTCGTGGCCGCCGCCGATCTTGACCTTGAGCCAGCGCACGCCGTGCCTGGAGAGCACTTCGTCGAGCGCCTGCGGCGAACCGTCGTCGAGCCGTTCGGCCGCGGGCACGTCGGCCGCACGCAGCGGATCGAGCCGGCCGACCGTGTGGCGCACGGCGATGTGTTCGCGCGGCCGTGCGGGCAGGATGCTCGTTGCGTCGCTCCACCGGCCTTGGGGGCTCAGCAGGAGCCGGCGCTCGAACACGTCGTTCTGCAATGCCGACCAGAACGACTTCTTCGCGAGCCGGCACGCCGCGTCGATCAGCGAGCGCTCGACGAGCGCCACGCCGAAGCCGGCTTCGAGCAGGCCGGGT
>DASRJH010000142.1:0-19520 GCA_035649575.1 Planctomycetota bacterium | reverse complement strand
GCCGAGGCGAGGGTTCGCATCGTCGACCGGGCCGCGACGACGACGCTGCAGATCGAACTGCACAATCCGTCGAACACGCAGCAGGAGGCCGTGCTGCTGCTGCCGGTCCCCGACGGCGCCGCGGTCTCGAGCTTCGCGTTCGAAGGCGCTGCCGCGACGCCGACCGCACGCGTGCTGCCGCGCGACGAAGCGCGCCGCCTCTACGACGAGATCACGGCGAAGCTGCGCGATCCGGCGCTGCTCGAGTTCGCCGGCTGTGGTTGCCTGCGCAGCAGCGTGTTTCCGGTGCCCGCGCGCGGCCGGCAGGTGCTGCGCCTCACGTATGACCACGTGCTCGACGTCGACGGCGAGCGCGTCGACTACGTGCTGCCGCGCAGCGAGACCATGGACCAGGAGGCGCCGTGGTCGATCGCCGTCGAGGTGATCGCGCGCGCGCCGATCGGCGTCTGCTACTCCCCGAGCCACGAGCTCGTCGTGAACAAGCGCGGTCCCAAGGAGATGACGCTGCACGTCGCGGACAAGAGCCGCCGCGATCCCGGCGCGTTCCGCCTCTGCTACACGACGGCCGCCGACGCAACGCAACCGACGGCCGCGCTGTTCGCCTACCCCGATGCCACGATCGGCGGCGGCTACTTCCTGCTGCTCGCGAGCGCGCCGCGGCCCGATCGACGGGCGGCCTTGCCACGCGAGGTCACGCTCGTGCTCGATCGGTCGGGCAGCATGGCGGGGCGCAAGCTCGAACAGGCCAAGGCTGCTGCGCTGCAGGTGCTCGAAGGCCTGGCGCCCGGCGAGGGCATCCAGCTCCTCGACTACGGCAACAACGTCGGCATGGCGTTCCCGCAGCCCGTGGCGAAGGACCAGAAGACGCTCGCGGCGGCGCGGACCTGGCTCGAGAACGTGCGGCCGATGGGCGGCACGAACCTGCACGATGCGCTGCAGCAGGCGCTGACCGCGCCGACGCTCCCGGGCACCTTGCCGCTCGTCTTGTTCCTGACCGACGGCCTGCCGACCGTCGGAGCGACACGCGAAGTGGATCTGCGCCAACTCGTCGCGACGAGCAACCCGCACAAGCGCCGCGTCTTCTGCTTCGGCGTCGGGCACGACGTGAACGTGCCGCTGCTCGACGCGATCGCCGAAGCGACGCGCGCCGTCACGACCTACGTGCTGCCCGACGAGGATGTCGAGACCAAGGTCGCGCGCACGTTCGCGCGGCTCGACCATCCCGTGCTCGCCGAGCCGCGTCTGTGGACCGTGGACAGCGACGGAAAGCCGAGCGCCCGCGTCAGCGAGATGCTGCCCGCGCGCCTGCCCGACCTGTTCGCAACCGACCAGCTCGTCGTGCTCGGGCAATACCGCGGCGACGACGACCTTCGCTTCGTGCTCGCTGGAGACACGTTGGCCGGCAGGAGGCAGCACCAGTTCGTGCTGCCGGTCCGATCGGCGACGACGCGCCATGCGTTCGTGCCGCGGTTGTGGGCAAGCCGGCAGATCGCGTTCCTCGTCGACGAGCTGCGCCAGCAGGGCGCGGATCCGGGTGCGCGGCTCGGTGCGCGCGCCGTCGACCCGTTCGCGGATCCGAAGCTGCGCGAGCTTCGCGACGAGATCCTGCGGCTGTCGACGAAGTTCGGCGTGCTCGGTGAGTACACGGCGTTCCTCGCCACGGAGGGCAACGACCTCGGCAACTGGCACGCCCTCACGACGGCGTGCCAGACCGAGCTCAGCGGCCGCGCGATCGTCACGCGCAGCGGCCTGAGCGCCGTCAACCAGGGCAGCAACCTGTGGGCGCAGAAGGCGCAGGAACGCGCGAACTACAGGAACTGCTACCTCGATCAGAACATGCAGCCCGTCGAGACGACGGCGATCCAGCAGATCTGCGACCGGGCGTTCTTCCGCCGCGGCGACCGCTGGATCGACGGCAACAGCGTCGTCAACAAGCGCCTGGACGCCGACGAACGCGTCGTGTTCGGCAGCGATCGCTACCAGACGCTGCGACAGCGGCTCGAAGCCGAAGGGCGCGGCGGCGTGTTGTCGCTGCGCGGCGAGCTGCTGCTCGAAATCGACGGCAAGAACGTGCTGATCGAGGCACCGATGCCGGCTGGAACCACCGAATACCCCCGCTGAACCGAAGGAGATGCTCCGATGATCCGCCCGATGACCGTGTTCCTTTCCTCGCTCGCAGCCGCGAGCGCACTGCTGGCCCAGGCGCCGCCGCCGGCAGCGGCCATGGCCGTGCAGCGACCCGTCGACCTAGCGATCTGCCTCGATATCAGCGGCAGCATGAACGGTCTGCTGAACGCCGCGCGCCAGAACCTCTGGGCCGTCGTCAACGACCTCGCGAAGCTGCAGCCCGCGCCGACGCTGCGCGTGGCGTTGTTGACCTACGGCTGCAGCGCGTACGACCCCGAGAAGGGCTGGGTCCGAGTCGAGACCGCGTTCACGACCGACCTCGATGCGGTGTCCCAGAAGCTGTTCGCGCTCTCGACGAACGGCGGCGAGGAGTACGTGGCGCGCGTCATGCAGGCGGCGCTGACCGAGCTCTCGTGGTCGAGCGATCCGAAGGCCCTCAAGCTCATGTTCGTGGCAGGCAACGAGCCCGCGAGCCAGGATCCGAAGGTCGATGGCCCGAGCCAGAGCAGGGCCGCGATCGGCCAGGGCATCGTCGTGAACACGATCTACTGCGGCAATCCCGCGCACGAGGAAGCCGCCGGCTGGCGCGCGGTCGCGACGCTCGCCGACGGCAAGTTCGCGGCGATCGAGCAGGACAACGGGTTCGTCGTGTCGACTCCGTTCGACACCCAGCTCGCCGAGCTCAGCGCCGCGATGAACACGACCTACGTGCCCTACGGCAGCCAGGCCGTCGTCTGGGCACAGAACCAGGTCGCGCAGGACAGCAACGCCGCGGGGCTCAACAGCGCCGCCGCCGCGACACGGTGCCAGACCAAAGCGAGCACGCTCTACTGCAACTCGCATTGGGATCTCGTCGACGCCTGCAACGAGCCGACCTTCAAGCTCGAGAACGTCAAGAAGGAGGACTTGCCCGAGGCGCTGCGCAAGCTGTCGACCGACGAACTGCGCGCGCACGTCGCCGCGCAGAAGAAGAAGCGCGACGAGATCAAGCAGCAGGTCGAGGCGCTCGGCAAGCAACGCGATGCCCACGTGCAGCACGAGCTGCAGAGGGCTGGCGAGGCGGGCAGCAAGCTGTTCGAGCAGGCGGTGCTCGAGTCGGTGCGGCAGCAGGCCGAGGCGCGTGGGTTCCAGCGCGCCGTAGGGTCCACTGTCGCGCCCGCCGTTGCGCCGACCGGAGCGCCCGCCGCGACGCCCGGCAAGGACGTGGACTCGCCATTCGCAAAGGTCGTGAAGGAAGCGGTGCGCGGCTACGAGAAGTTCGCACTTGTCACGGGCTCGCCGCGCATGGCGCCGACGGATTGCAGGATGCCGGCACCCTACGCCCGCATCTCGGAGGCCGGCAAGGAACACGGCGGCAAGCTGTATCTGCTCTACGCGCGGTTCGCGGATGGCCTCGAGTACGTGAAGCCGAACGAGCCGGCCAAGGTCGGGCAGACCATCGTCAAGGAGGCCTGGCAGCGCGTGGAGGGCGAGCAGGGGCAACCGACCGAGGCGAGCCGTCGGTACATGGGCCCGTTCGTCGTGAAGAACGGCAACATGGTCTGTCACGGCGGCGACGCGGCGGGCCTGTTCGTGATGCACAAGCGCGAACCCGGCACACCCGACACCGACAACGGCTGGGTCTACGGCACGATCGACAAGAACGGCATCGTGACCGCTGCAGGCCGCGTGGCCTCGTGCATGCGTTGCCACGAGAACGCGACCGAAGACCGGCGCTTCGGGTTACGCTGATCCCGTGAGTACGAAGAAGACCGTGCTGGTCGTCGAGGACGATCCCGCGATCCGGCGTGGGCTCGTGGACTCGCTGCAATACGCGGGCTACGCGGTCGTCGCCTGCGCGGACGGCAAGGAAGGCCTCGACCGCGCGCTGGCCGTGCAGCTAGACCTCGCGATCCTCGACGTCGTGCTGCCGCATTGCTCGGGTCTGCAGATCCTCGACGAGATCCGACGCTCGCGCGCCGCGCTGCCCGTGATCCTCGTTACGGCGCGCGGCAGCGAACAGGACCGCGTGCACGGGCTGCAGACGGGCGCCGACGACTACGTCGTGAAGCCGTTCTCGAGCAAGGAACTGCTGGCGCGCGTCGAGGCGGTGCTGCGCCGCAGCGCCGAGCGGCCATCCGACGTCGGTCGCATCGTGCTCGCCGGGCGCGCGATCGACTTCGATCGCAGGGAGGTCGTGCGCGCGGACGGCAGCCGCGTGCAGTTGTCCGAGAAGGAAGGCGACCTGCTGCGTTACCTCGTGCAGAACCGCGGCCGCGCGATCGCGCGCAGCGAACTGCTGCAGCGCGTGTGGGGGTTGACGTCGGGCGATCTGGCGACGCGCGCGATCGACATGCACATCGTGAACCTGCGCGAGAAGCTCGCCGACTCGCCCGACGCACCGGAAGTCGTGCTGACCGTGCGCGGCAAGGGCTACATGCTCGCCGCGGGAGGCACACCGTGATCGCGCGGCGCTGGCGCGCGGGGGCGTGGTTCGTGGCCACGACGCTGCTGCTGCTCGGCGTCCTGTCGTGGCTGACCGCGACGCTGCTGAAGCTCGATCGCGACGAGCTGCAGGCGCGCTGCCAGGCGCAACTGCACGAGAAGATGCGTCTGGCACTGTGGCGCATGGACAGCTGGCTGTCGCCGCAGTTCGCGCGCGAGGCGATGCGGCCCGCGTCGGACTACCGCGCCTTTCCGGCGGCTGCGACAGCGTGGACGCGCAGCTTCAGCAGACTCGCGCCGGACGACGTGCTCGTGCGGTCGCCGCTGCTCGGCTACGAGTCGCCGGTGTTCTCGTTGCACTTCGAGCTCGTGAGGAACGGCCAGCTCGGGAGCCCGCAGGTCCCGACCGGCAACGAGCGCGACGTCGCCGAGGCGAACGGCGTCGATGCCCGTGTGATCGAACGCGCGGCCGCGCGGCTCACGGCGTTGCAGCCGCGGCTCGTCTTCGGCGCGCTCGACAGGAGGCTCGGTGGGGCGGAGTTGCTGCTGCCGACGATGGGCTGCAACCTGGTGCCGCCCGACACGGCGGCGCAGATGCAGCAGAGCGTCAACGAGTATTCGAGCCGCCAGATGGCGGTGAGGGAGAACTCGAGAAACTACGAGGCGCCGTCGGTGCCCGAGGCTCCGAAGGCGGCGGCCGAAGACACGGTTGGCCCCATGGTGCCGTTCTGGCTCGACGGCGCCGCCCCGGCCTGTCTGGTCTTCGCGCGACGCGTGCAGAGTCAGGGGGCGACGCGATTGCAGGGCGTCGTCATCGACTGGTCGCAGATGCAGCGTGAGCTGTTGCAACTGGTCGAGGACCTGTTCCCGCCCGGGACGACGCAGATCCTGCGCTGCGAGACGCCGACCGTGGCCGAACAGGCATCGATGCTCGCATCGGTGCCGGCGCGCGTCAGCGTGCGCCAGGAGTCCGGTCTCGCGAGCGGCCTGCCGATGACGGCGATCCTGTGGACCACGTGGGGCGCCACGCTGCTCGCGCTCGCGGTGCTCGGGTTCACGCTGCGGGCCGCGATCGGCTTCGGCGAACGGCGCGCGCGATTCGCGTCGGCGGTCACGCACGAACTGCGCACGCCGCTGTGCACGTTTCGCATGTACAGCGAAATGCTCGCCGACGGCATGGTCACGGAGCCCGCAGCGCAACGCGAATACCTGTCGACGCTGCAGCGCGAGTCGGACCGCCTGTCGCGCGTCGTCGAGAACGTCCTCGCTTGGTCGCGGCTCGAGGAAGGCCGGTTTGCGAGCCGGCGCGAACGGCACACCGTGGCGCCGCTCGTCGAGCGCCTCGCGCCGACGCTGCGGCGGCGACTCGTCGATGCGGGCATGTCGCTCGAGGTCCACGTCGACGACACGGCGCGCGAGGCCGTGCTCATCACCGACGAAGATGCGATCGGCCAGATCCTGTTCAACCTCGTCGACAACGCGGCCAAGTATGGCAAGGGCGGCAGCGACGCGGTCGAGCTGCGCGTGAAGGCGCGCGACGGCGTCGTGCAGTTCGACGTGCGCGATCACGGGCCCGGTGTGCCGCCCGGCCACCGGCATCGCATCTTCGCGCCGTTCGACCGCGGCGCCGTGCCGACCGCGAGCAACGACGTGCCGGGCGTCGGTCTCGGGCTCGCGCTCGCGCGCGGCCTCGCGCGCGACCTCGGCGGCGAACTCGTGCTCGACGAGACCGTGCGCGACGGCGCCTGCTTCCGGCTCACGCTGCGCGCGTGAGCAACCCCCGCGGGGTTCAGCGCAGCTTCTCGAACTCGTCGCCGGGCGTCCAGCGCGGAGCCTCGTCGGCGTTCGCGGTGCGCAGCAGGCAGTCGAGCAGGACCTGCAGGTCGGAGACGGCTCCGTCGAGGTTCCACCACGGGGCCAACTCGTCGGTCGGCTGGTGATAGTGCACCGTCGTGTAGCTGTTCTTCATGCGGACCCGGTCTTCGGGCCGGTCGAGGAAGTCCTTGCCCGCCTTGAAGTAGGCGGCCGGCACGCCGATGCGCGCGAAGTTGAAGTGGTCGCTGCGGTAGAACAGGCCGAGGTCCGGATTGCTGTCGGGCTCGATGCGGCGGCCGCGCGTCTTCGCGACTTCGGCGGCGAGCGCCGTCAGGCTGTTCTTGCCGTGGCCGATGAACTCGATGTCGCGGGACATGCCCCAGACGTTGAGGCCGTCGACGTTGAAGTTCGCGACTAGCCGGTTACGCGGCACGCTCGGGTTCTCGGCATAGAACTGCGAACCGAGCAGTCCGGACTCTTCGGCCGTGACCGCGAGGAACAACAGGCTGCGGCGCGGCGGCTTCGCGAGGTGCGAACACGCGCGAACGAGCGCGAGCAGACCCGCGCAACCCGAGGCGTTGTCGACCGCGCCGTTGTAGATCGTGTCGTCGCGGCGCTGTTTGCCGATGCCGAGGTGGTCGAAGTGGGCCGTGACGACGACGTGTTCGGCCGCGAGGTTCGGATCGCCGCCGGGCAGCACCCCGAGCACGTTGCCGGACTCGATCGAACGCACGGTGTTCTCGATCGCGAGACCCACCCTCACGCCGAGAGGCACCGGCGCCTGGCCGCCCTTGTTGGCGCTCGTGCGCAGCGCATCGAGATCCTGACCGCCGAGCTTGCACAGTTTCCTGGCGGTCTCCTCGGTGCACCAGGAGCGGATGCCGAGCGTCGGCTGGTCCTTCCGGAACGGCAGCCAGAAGTTCTCGCGGCCGTGGTTGGCCTGTACGACCTGGTAGGGGTATCCAGCGGACTCGTTCGTGTGGATGACGATCGCGCCGAGCGCACCACGGCGCGCGGCTTCCTCGTACTTGTAGGTCCAGCGGCCGTAGTAGAGACGCGTCTTGCCGGCGAAGCGCGCGGGATCGTCGGCGGGGTCGTTGTTCATGACGAGCAGGACCTTGCCGCGCATATCCGCGTTGCCGAAGTCGTCCCATTGCTGTTCGGGAGCGGTGATGCCGTAGCCGACGAAGACGAGGTCCACGTCCTGCCACGCCGCGGTGAGATCGGGCGAGCCTGCCACCGCGGTGAAGTCGTCGGGGGCCTTGAACTCCGCTTCGCCGCCGCTGCCCTTCCCAGCCAGCGTCCTGGTCACGAAGGTCGTGATGCCGGAGATCGGCACGGTCTGCACCCACGAACCGTCGGCGGCGCCGGGCTTCAGCCCGTGGGACTCCATCTGCGTCGCGATATACAGGCGCGCCAGCATGTCGCCGCGCGTGCCGACGCCGCGTCCTTCGAGCAGGTCGCTCGAGAGGTAGCGCACGTGGGCCGTGAGCACCTCCTTCGTGATGTGGTGTTCGACGGAGTCAGCTTCTTGCGCCGCGAGCCGCGCGGCGCACAGCGAGAGAACGAGAGGGAACGGGGTCTTCATGCGGGCCGGGGCGGGCCGGACGTCGTGCGCGGGGGCTCCAGCAGGAACGAGAGATCGCGCGGCGGCGCGTGTTCCTCGGGAGCGACACCGCGGCGGAAGAGCCGCGCTTGCGTCGTGCCGCGAAGTTCCATGCGCATTCCCTCGACGCGCAGCATGCAGCCCTCGCGCATGCCGAGCACGGGCGTGTCGTGCTCTTCGAGGAACTGGAGCAGGCGCTCCTCGCGCGTCTCGCCCATGTGGGTGCTCTTGGGATCGGCGTCGAGATAGTGCGGATTGATCTGGAACGGCACCAACTGCATCGCCGTGAACGAGGGCGGTTCCACGATCGGCATGTCGTTCGTCGTGCGGATCGACTCGGTCGCGACGTTGGCACCGGCACTGCTGCCGATGTAGGGAATGCCGGCGAGCGCGAGGTGTTGGATCGCGGACAGCAGGTCGTGGTTGTAGAGCGCGTTCAGCAGGCGGAAGGTGTTGCCGCCGCCGACGAACACCGCCTCGGCTTGCTTGAAAGCCACGAGCGGGTCCGCGAACGCGTGCACCGACGCGAGGTCGTGGCCCATGGCCGCGAAGGTCTTCTTCGCCTTGTCGGCATACGCATCGTGGTCGTGCAGCGCGTATGGCACGAACAGCACCTTCTTCTTCGCTCCGAGGAAGTCGCGGATCTCCGCCGCACAGTGCGCGAGGTAACCGCCGCCATACATCGTCGAATTGCTGATCAGCAAGAGGCGCATCTTGGAACGGTCGCCGACGAGCGCCCGTGGAACCCTCGGCTGGATCCCGGCGACGGCCGCGCGCAGCGTGTCGATGCGGGCTCCCGCGGTCGCGAGCAACCGGGACGCTTCGCAATCTCCCTCGAGCACGAGCCCGAGCAGCACGTGTTCGCAGCCGATGAAGCTGTGGCGCAGTCGCACGGCCTCTTCGAGGGTCAGCTGGAGGACCTTCTTGGCCGCGGGTGTGAACGGCAGCGTGCCCTCGCCTTGCGCGGTCCCGGGCTGCAGCGCTGCGTCGAGATGCGGCGCGAGCAGCTTGGGATCGAGCCCCCAGGCTTCCAGGTGACGCCCGGCCGTGCTGCGAGGCAGATGCAGCAAGGCGAGCAGCATGTGTTCAGGTGCGATTGCGCTGTGTCGCAGTTGCAGCGCATGTTGGCGCGACAGCGCCATGAGCCTTTTGGCGTCGTCAGTGAAGCGATCGAACATGGCGTGAGTGGTTGCCGGCAGCATACGCAGCCAACCGAAACGCCGCGAAAGTTGAATCCGCCGGGCAGCTATCTAGCATCCCGCGCCAGGAGGACCCCACTGTCCAAGCCATGCCGAGAACCACATTGCAGCTGGTCTCTTGTCTCGTCGCGCCCCTGGGAATGATGTTTGTCGGGTGCGCTACTTCACCGAACCCGGATCGCTCGTTCGCGGGTGCGAACGCGCCAACGCGGCTGGAGGCCGCGCTCGCGGCAGTTCCACCCCAGGGGCCGAGCATCGCCCAGGTCCACCCGCGCACGATGATTGCGCTCGCCGCGACCATCGGCGAAACCGACTTCGAGGTGAACGACGGCACCGCGGTCGCCTCCGCGAGCGAAGATGCCTATGAGCTGCGGCTGCGTGGCGAGCACTTCTGGGAGTCCGAGCTCGGCGTCTATTTCAGCGGGACCTACACCAGCGCGGACGAGATCGGTGGGTCTGGCACGTCGCTCGATGACGCGAGCGCGTTCCTGGCGCTGTCCTATCGCGCGACGATGGGCGACACCTTCCGGATGCCCGTGCGTTTCGGGCCGTTCTTCCTGACGTCGGACCAGGACGGCGCCGCGGTCGGTGGGCCGAGTACGGTGACCATCTCGCGCGATCTGGTCGGCGTGCGCCTCTCGGCTGAACCCGAGTACATCATCTTCCAACACGACCAGGGCGGGAAGCTCGCGGAGCTCTCGGCGTTCGCGGAGATCACCTGCGGCTCGGGGTCGACGAATGTCTCGGGCGGCGGGCTCGACGAGGACGGTTATGGGTTCACGCTCGGTTGGGAAATCGGGGCGCGATACAAGTTCGCCTCCGGTCTGCTCGCCGGCCTGTCGTTCCTCTCGCACAAGACCAACTTCGGGACCACCGAGTCCTACAACAGCGGCGTGTTCTTCGGCACCGACGAGGACTTCACTGGTGTGTGTATCACGGCCGGCGCGAGGTTCTGAACCGAGGCGTGAGGACCTTGGCGCGCGCCCGCTCAGGGCACGCGGTAGACGACGCGGAAACTGATGCCCGACGTCGCCCTGTTCTGCTGGTAGCTCTCCTGTCCGCCGGGTTCCTTGCGCAGAGGCGCGGAGGTGGGCCCCTCGGCCCTGAGCCACTCGGCCTTGCCCTGGCCCCTCTGCCACTGCGACGGCATGCCGTCCCATTCCTGCGCTGTAGGCAGGTCGAGACGTAGGCGAGCCGCGTCGGCGAGCCAGGCTTTCACCGACCGGTAGGTCTCGTTTGTCTTGGGCCCCGTACCGGAGCCTGTGCCCCATTGCTGCTCGGTCGTTTCCTGCGTCGCGATGTAGTAGCCGGGCTTCTTGCCGGGACCGAATTCGTTCGCCACGAGCTCGATGCGCGTCGCCTGGTGGATCAGGAACTCGGGATAGCCATTCTCGACGTTGCAGTCGCGTTTGCGCACGAAGCCGTCCGGCTCGAAGACTCGTTCCGGTGCAGGGGGCGCAGGTGCCGCAACCACCTCGAAGGGCAGTGGGACCGTCCTCGAGTTGCCGGCCAGGTCCTTCACCACGATCGCGAGGTCGCGGGTCTTGTCGGGCGATTTCAGCTTCACGCTCCAGGTTCCGCTGCCTGACTTGCCCGCGGGTTGCACGTCTGCGGCCTGGTTGTCGACCATGAGCGACGCGCATCCTCCTTCGTCCTGCCATGCGCCCGAGACCGTGATCTCCGTGCCTGCCAGTTGCGGTGGCGGCGGTGACGCTTTCAGGTCGCTCACTACCGGCATCACGGTGTCGAGCACGAGGTTCACCTGCCACGGTTTCGAGCGGATCTCTTCGACGTCGAATCCGACCTGGAACGAGACGGACACCGGCTTGCCCTCTTCGAGGTCCTCGAGCGCGACGTCCACGCCCGAGGCCAGATCCTGGGACTCGAGCCGCTTGCCGTTCACGAGCAGTCTCGCTCCGAGGGCTCCGGTGACGACACGCACCTTGGCTTGCTTGCTGTTCACGTAGACCGGCGCATCCTGCTTCACGGGGATCGACGTGTTGCCGAGCACGAGAGTGACGGACTCGATGGTCGGTAACCGCTCGAACTCCTGGCGTTGCCTGGTCTGTTGGTCGACCACGTTCGTCGCGACGATCTCGCCGCTGTTGAGCCCCTGCGCGAGCTCGACGTCTCCCGTGAAAACGGCCTTGTCGGCCTTCTGCTGCAGCGAGAACTGCTTCCCGGCGATGATCACCACGACGGTCTTCGTCCAGATGTCGGCGGTCACCTCGACCGGGCACCTGGCCGACTCCGTCGAACTCGCGTTCACGGTCAGTACCGGTGCCTTGAGGCGTAGGACCTGCAACCTGCAAGACGCGGCCGGTTGCTCGGAATTGCGCGCCACGAACACGAGGTCGTTCTCACCCTCGTCAAGGTCGGGCGCCTCGCACGTGAAGCTACCGTCGTCGAGCGGGACCATGGGGATCTCGGTGTCGCCGAGGAAGAGCTTCGCTTCGGGGTCCGTGAGCCTGCCGCGCAGTTGGATCGTGCCCGACGCGGTCACGGCCCTGCCGCCGAACGTCTTCACGGCAACGATCTGTTCCACGAAAGCGAGATCGGGGCCCCAAGGACGCAGCTGGATCTCCGTGCTCGCGGCATCGTCGAGGATCGCGCAGACGCTCACCTTGCGTTCTGACCCCAGACTGCGCCGCTCTTCGAACGCGCCACCGGCGTCGAGTACGACCGCCGACGGGCCGAGCCGCAACTCCTTCACCTTCACGGACGGGTTGGTCAGCGTGCCGCGAAACTGGACCTGGTCGCCCTCGGCACTCGCGGGCCCGCGCGTGAGGGTGCCCTCGAGACCCTTGCCGATCTTCGCGATCAGCTGCTGCCGCTGCGCTTCGGACCGTTGCCTGCGCACCGCATCGCCGGCGAGACACGCGATGCTCTTGTCGATCTGCGCGAGGGCCTCGAGGTACTCCTGGTCGCGGACGTCGAGCTGCATCGACCAGCTCGCATGCAGCCGGCCCAGGCGTTCGGTCCTTCCGGCCAGCGACTCGTCCTTGCGATAGGCTTCCTCGGCGGCGGCGATGGCTTTCGCGTAGTCCTGCTGCGTCTCGAACCGATCGGCGTCGGCGAACGGACCGGGTGGTGCGGGAGGCCCAAACACCCATTGGCGTACGCCCGGTGCGAAGAGCAGGGCCCCGGCGCCGAACACGAGCACGAGGAACACGATGGCTGCCCGGCGCCCGCTCGCCGCGGTGGCCAGGCGTGGCGTCGCAGCCGACGCGGACGCGGGCTTGGGCGCGGTGGACGGGGCCGGCAAGGCCGACGGAACGGTCTGGAGGCGCGCGCCGGGGCCCACTTGCAGCAGCGTCTGGATCTTGTCCAGCGTGCGTTGCGGCGGCGGCGACACGAGCGTGCGCAGTTGCGTGGTGCCGGCCTCGCTGTCGCGCAGCCCCGAACGACGCGTCTCGAGCCCGGCGATGGCCGTGGCCAGCACTTCCGCATCTTCGAAGCGGTCTTGCACCGCCTTCGCCGTGGCCCGGGCGAGCAGCGCGATCACCTCGTCGGGCACGTCGTCGCGCACCCGGCGCACATCGGGAAACGCATGGTTCACGATGCGATTCATGATCTGAGGCGGCGTGCCGTTGTTGATGGCCTCGCGCCCGGCCACGAGGAAGAAGAACGTCGCGCCGAGCGCCCAGACGTCGGCGGCCATCGTCAAGTCGCTCGTGCTCTCCCACTGCTCGGGCGGCATGTATTGCAGCGTGCCCATCACCTGGTTGGCCGACGACAACATCGAGTTCGAGTCGTCGCGGAACGAGGGCTTGGCCAGGCCGAGGTCGACGAGCTTCACCTCGCCGCTCGACGAGATCAGGATGTTGTCGGGCTTGATGTCGCGGTGGATGATCCCCTTGCGGTGCGCCTCGGCCAGGCCCTGCGCCGCCCCGTAGAGGATCTCGAGCGCTTCGCCGATCGCGAGCGGACCCTTGCGCTCGACGCGCTGGCGCGCGGTCTCCCCTTGCACGAGCTCCATGATGATGTAGTGCAGCCCCTGGTCCTCCGCGACGTCGAAGACGCGCACGACGTTCTGGTGGCCGATCCTGGCCGCCGACTTCGCCTCGAGCTTGAAGCGCTTCACGAACTGCGCGTCGGCCAGCGACGGCTTCAGGCACTTCACCGCGACGTCGATGCCGAGGTTCATGTGACGCGCCCGATAGACGGCGCCCATGCCACCCTGGCCCAGCCGCGAGTAGATTGCGCAGGGCCCCAGGACCCTGCAGCCGTCCACCTCCGTCACCTTCTCGAGCAGGGTGTCGTTTTCCATCGTGGTCGCGTGTTGCGGGCTCCCCGGCGCCAAGTCCCGGAAGCCGCGCAACTACAGGCCTGCGGGCCAGGAGGGGATCATGCCAGAATGCGGCGCCGCGAACCATGTGCGTGGCTCGCGGACGCGCCCGAGCAACGGCCGCCTCGCTGGTGCGTTGCCTGCTCAGGAGACGTCGCAACGCCGACTGGGTCGTTGCTCCTGTGCGATGCGCGCGTTGCGACGTCTCCTGTTTCTCCGCGAGCCAAGCTGCCTCGAGAACCGACTCTCCATGGGCGGCTACGACGATTCTTCCGCGGCCGGTACGACCGGCGGGCCCAGGCGCAGCTCTGGGATGCGAAGACCAGGTAAGGGAGTGTTCCTCGCCGCCCTGGACGGGAAGGGCGGTGCAACCTCGAGCTTCCACCGGCTAATCTCCGATGCACGACTCATGTGCGCCACGCGACTCGAGATCGAAGCGAAGTACACGGTTCCCGACGCACGCACGTTCGCGCACCTGCTGAGCATCACGGAACTCGGCGCGTATCGGCTGGAACCCATCGGCGAAGTCGTCTTCGCAGATCATTACCTGGATACCGCGGACCGCGCGCTCCACCACGGCGGCCATGCGTGCCGCCTCCGGCAGATGGAGGGCCGCTGCTTCCTCAAGCTGGAGGACCTGAACACGCCGCAGGACGCCACACATCAGCGCGAAGAGTACGAGCTGCACGTCGCCGCCGATGCGCGCCAGCCACACGCCTGGCCCGAGGGGCGCGCACGAGACCTGGTCCTCTCGCTGAGTGACTCGAAACCGCTCGTCGAACTGCTCGTCATCCACCAACGACGCGCGCGGCGCGAACTCTGGCACGGCGAGCGCCGCGTCGGCGAGCTGTGCCTGGACCCGGTCGCTTTCGGGCCGGACCAGAGCACCGGCCACGAGATCGAGATCGAACTAGGACTGCTCGGAACACTCGACGATCTGCGGGCAATGGGCGAGGCGCTCGAGGTCTACGAACTCCGACCGGCCGGTCCATCCAGGCTCGAACGTGCTCTGGCTCTGCTCGACGGAACGCCCGCTGCCGCCGAGCGCTCCCCGCCTGAAAAACGCAAGTCGCCCGCGGTGCGCGCCGACATGCCCATGGCCGAAGCGGGGCGCGCGGTCCTGCGCCTTCACTTCGAAGGCATGCTCGAGCACGAGGAGGGAACGCGCGGCGGCGACATCGATGCGTTGCACGACATGCGCGTGGCCTCGCGCCGGCAGCGCGCCGCCTTCCGCATCTTCGCGCCCTGCTACAAGCGCAAGGTCATCCGCCCGTTCCGCCGCGAGTTGCGCCGGCTCGCCGGGTCGCTCGGCGTCGTGCGCGACCTCGACGTGCAGCTGGACGCACTGCGAGCATATCAAACATCGCAGCCGGCCGGGACAGACGAGGCGTTGCAGCCGTTGCTCGACGACTGGCTCGGCGAACGCGAAGCCGCGCGCGGCGAGTTGATCGCGCACCTCGGCAGCGAGGAGTATCGGGCTTTCAAGCAGTCGTACTTCGAGTTCCTGGCCACAGGGGGAGCCGGACTGCAAGCACCGGCCGGATTACCGAGCCGCGTCCAGGACGAATTGCCGCAGGTCGTCTGGCAACGCTACGACGCAGTGCGCGCATACGCGGCGGTCCTGCCGTGGGCGACCGTGGAGACGCTGCACGCGCTGCGCATCGAGGGCAAGCGGCTGCGCTACGCGCTCGAGTTCTTCCTCGAAGTTCTCGGTCCACGCGCCGAGAAGCTCGTTGCCGACATCGTGGCGTTGCAGGACCACGTCGGCGAACTGCACGACACGGATGTGGCGCTCCAGCGCCTGCAGGCGTTCCTGCTGCGCAGCGCACGAGCCCTGGCGCCCGAGGCGAGCAAGGCGATCGGCGGCTACGCTTCTGCATGTCAGGCGCGGCTGCGCGCGCTGCAGCGCACGATCGGCCAACCGTGGCGGCACATCGACAGCACGGGCTTCAGGCGGTTGCTGAGTCGCGTGACGGCGCGACGCGAATGAACGGGCGCCGCATCGGCGTGGCCCGCGACTCGACGAACGACCTCACAGCACGATCGGCTTCAGCTTCTCGGCGAGCTCCGTCTTGCCCTGCTGCGTGAGCTCGCGCGCGACGCGGCCGGCGATCGCGCGCGGTTTGCGCTGCAGACCGTCGTTCTCGTCGAGGCTCGCGGGACGCAACTCGGCGGCGCGCATGAGGTCGTCGACGGCGCCCGCGCCATCGCCGGCTGCCTGGCGCAGGACCGCGCGACCGCCGTAGGACAGCACCGCGAAGTGATTGCTGTTGTCGACGAAGTCCGGATTGGCGGCCGCGCTCTTGGCGAAGCGTTCGATCGCGTCGGTGTAGGCCTTCATCGCCAATGCGTTGCGCTCGTCGCGCGTGTGTTGCTCGCCGGCAACGAGCGACGCGTAGCCCGCGAACCATTGTGCGGAGGCCGGATCCTTCGCACTCGCGGCGAACTGTGCGTACCATTTGCGCGTCGCTTCCGCACCGAAGTCGACGAACAGGCGATTGCGCCAGCGCTCGTGCACGGCCGGCGAGGTCGGGAACCTCTTGACGAGCGCCTCGAAATACTGGCGCGCCTTCGCGCGCAGGCCGACATGCTCGAAGAGTCCGATGCCGACGAGGGACGCCGCCTCGCCGCCGCCATTGTGTTCGGTCTGCAGTTGCAACGCGAGACGCGTGCGTTCGAGCTCCGGGCCCAGGTTCGCGGTGGCATCCGCGGTCGCCTTCGCGTAGGCGGCGCCGGCCGTCGTCTGCACGACGACGTCGAGGACGGTCGAAGCCAGCCAGGCATCGGGCTTGCGGTCGCTGTTCGCCGTGCCGAGAGCCACTGCGAGCGCGCGTTGCGCTGCGTCACCCTCGCCGCGCATCCATGCGGCGATGGCGGTCACGGCCTTGGCCTCGGCTTGCAACGGCTGCGCCTTCACCTTGCCGGCGCTGCGTTGCGCGTCTTCGAACCACAACTCGACACCCTTGGCGCCCGAAGTGGCCAGCAGGCAACCACCCGCTGCCTGCGCCGTCGCCATCAGGAGGCGGACGCCGTCGTCGTCGGGCGTCGCGCGCAGCTTGGCCTCACACTGGTCGAGAACGGCTTCGATCGACTCGCGCGAGCTCGCGTCGAACGCGGCCGGCGTCCATTCGTTGCGCCACGGCACGCTGAAGCGCGCGTCGCTCTTCTCGGCGAAGTGCGCGTGCAGCCTCCGAGCACCCTTGTCGGTCTGGCCGATATCGCCGAGCCGGGTCTGCAGCGCCTTCGCGAGCGCCGCGTCGTCGGTGCGCGCAAGCGCGTCCTCGAGGTCGATCAACGCGTCCTTCGTCGCGACCGCGGCCAGCGCCGCAGCCGCGGCACCGAAGATCGCGGGGTCTTCGTCGCGCAGCGCGATGCGCAGCAGGTCGAATGGCTCGTTCTTGGCCGTGGCCGCTGCCGCGAGGATCTTGCGCTTCTGGGCCTGGTCGCCCTTCTCGTACATCTGCTCGAGCGCGCGCCGGGCTTTCGCGTCGCGGCGCGTCAGCAACTCGTCGAGCGTATCGCCTGGCGGCTTGTCCTTCGGCTTGCCGCGGTGTTGCGCGATCGCGTCGATCGCCGTCTCCATGGCTGCGTCGAGGAAGCGGTCGAACAGGATCTTGCCCTCCTTCGACACGCCGACGTGCCGTGGCGCATTGCGAGTGCCGTTGAAGTAGCGCGTGAACAGCTCGGGTTCGATGTTGATGTGCTCGCTGCACGTACAGCCCGGGAACCGCGGGCACTCGACGCGGCGGCCCAGCGCGTCGTAGTCGCGCGTGGTGTGGCGGTCGGGCGAGGCGACGATACAGACGTAGCCGCGCGTCGATTCGACGAACGCGGGTTCCACGTAGACCCTGCCGGCGAATTGTTCGTTGAAGTTCTCGCCGTCCATGTTGACCACGACGAGCAGCGGCAGGCCCGTCTCCTTCTGCACGGCGAGCGCATCTGGCAGCGAACGTTGCCACTCGATGCGCGCGGGCGGCGTGGGGGCCGCACGCGGCGGGTCCTGGGGGGCCGGGTATAACGACAGGGTGAGGAGCAGGGAGCCGACGGGTGCGTTCATGACAGTGACGATCCTACGTGAGCATGGTAGAACGGCGCTCCCTTCCTTGCTCGGCGTCAGGAGAACGCACATGCGATACCGACCGGGGTTCTGGCCGTTCCTGTTCACGCTGCTGTTCGTGGCCTGTCAGGCGCCGGACGACTTCAGCAATGCGAGCGGCGGCCTCGACATGGACGACTTTGGCTCGGCCGATGGGGGCCGCTCCTTTGCGTCAGGCAACATGGGCACCTCCACCACGCTGGACGAGGTGACCAACGGCCTCGTTGCCAGCCCCAAGCCCGCTCCCACAATGAACGCGTTCGAGGCGGAGGGCGGCGAGACCAGCCTGCCCGTGCCGTCGGCTCTCTCTCCCCCGCGCGAGCTGCCTGAACGGATGCTGGTGCACCGCGGCGAACTGCGCGTCGAGGTGGCGCGCCCCGAGGAGTCCATGACGAGCTTCCGCGACCAGGTCGTCGCGTGGGGTGGGCACCTGCAGAGCCAGACCGATCACACGCTGGTCGTGCGCGTGCCCGTGCAACACTTCGAGGCGGCGTTCGCGTGGGTAAAACAAGCCGGGCGCGTCCTGTTCGAGTCGCGACAGGCCGCAGACGTGACCGAGGAGTTCGTCGATCTCGGCATCCGGCTCGACAACGCCCGCAAGGCGCGCGACCGCCTGCTCGAGGTGCTGCAGAAGGCCGACAAGGTCGAGGACATCCTCAAGGTCGAGGCCGAACTGCGTCGCCTCACCGAAGAGATCGAGCGCATGGAGGGGCGCAAGAAGTTCCTGGCGGACCAGGTCGCGCTGTCGACGCTGTCGGCGACCTTCCAGGCCCTGGCCGACGCACCGGTCAAGAAAGGGGCGCGTCAGCCGAGCCGCTTCCCGTGGATCAACCGCATCGGCGCCGAGCGCGTCGTGGAGGACTTCCGATGAGCCCGCGATCCACGCGGGCTCCGGCGTGGCAAGTCATCCCGCTGCTGTGTGTCGCGCTGGCCGGTTGTGCCACCGCACGCATGGACCTGCCGAAGGACTCCTCGAGCTCGAAGGCCGCCACGACTTCCAGGCGGTCACTGCGGACGACGCGCGGGTCTGGATCCGCCAGTTCTCCGACCGCAACGAGGCGCCGCTCGCGTTCTGGGTCGGCGTGCTCGAACACGAGTTCACGACGAAACGCGGCTACGAACTGGTCAAGAAGGGCGACGTCAACGCGAGCCTCGGATTGGGGACCTGGTTCGAGTGTGCGGCCAATGTGCGCGGGGACCGCATTGGCTACCTCGCTGCCGTCTGGGCGTCCGGCAGCGACATCACGGTTGTCGAGTTCGTCGCGCGCGCCGAAGTTTTTGCGACCCGGGTCGACGACGTTCGCGCCGCGTTGACGACGGTGCGGATGTGAGCCTCGAAGGCCGAGCCGCACTTGGCTGCAAGTCGATGTGGGACCGAGAACTGTGACTCGGTCCCGATCCAGGCGGCCAGCGGCCGATGACCACGCCAGCAGGCTCGGAGGCGGCCGTCCGGTGACGCCGGACGCGCAATCCCAGCTGTTTTTTCCACGGCCAGTTAAGAAAACGACAAGACGCAGGTTCAGCCGGCCGGAGGTAGCTCACCGTGCTGGCAATCCCCTCTCCTGACGTCCTTCTGAACCTGTTTGCGAGTGCCGGGCAGATGCTCGGACTGCTCGCACTGGCACTCGGTGGTGGTGCTTTCGTGCGGCGCCGGAGCACGGTCGGTGGCGCCGCGGTCCGACCGACGTCGCGCTGGCCCTTCCTTGTCTCGGTGGGACTCCTGTTGTCGGTCAGCTGCGGGTTCCTGCTCTACCACCTTCATTGCCAGGATCTGCAGAACCAGCGGCTGCGCACGAACCTCGTGCGCAAGTCGGTCGAAGGGGCGAAGGGTGTCGGCGATACCTCGCTGAAGACCCTCTCGTTCAGTGGGCAGATGAAGCACCCGCGCGGCATCGCGACGGATGCGTTGCAGGCCGCGATCGCGGAAGGCCGCGCGCTCAACCTGATCGACGTGCGCGAGCCCGA